>NZ_JBFRDL010000019.1:0-76318 GCF_052113525.1 Rhodococcus sp. TAF43 | reverse complement strand
GGATCACACCACCGGCCGCGGCGAACAACCCGCGCGTGACCTCGGGCAGGCCGAGTTGGGCGTGTTCGTCGACGACCGACAGGTCCGACGCCAGGACCAGTTCGGTGCCGCCGCCGAGCGCGAAACCGTTGACCGCGGCGATCGTCGGCTTGCTGATCCAGTGCTGGGCGTAGCCGGCGAAACCCCACTCGGGGTGGCCGTCGGCCTCGAGCGGGGCGCCGCTGCCCAGTGCCTTGAGGTCCGCGCCCGCGCAGAAGGCGCGTCCGGCGCCGGTGAGAACGATGACCCGCACCTCGTCGTCCGCGTCGGCCTGCTCGAGCAGCGTCCCCACGGCCGTGGAGAGTGCCGCATTGACCGCGTTCAGTGCCCGCGGGCGGTTGAGGGTGATGATCGCGACACTGCCGCGACGCTCGTACAGCGCGGCGGGTTCGGTGCCGGTCGGCTCGTCGGCCATGCGGCCTCCTTCATCGAAGAACATGATAGCTATTTAGCGCTCGCTAAATAGCTATCATGGTGAGGCTGGCTGGTCAACGCCTGCATCGTCCGCGGTGCTGATTGACTTCGACCTCTTCGCTTCCCTGGAACGAATCCGCCTCCGGCTCAGAGAACCCTTGCGGCCTCGAGGCGCAACCAACCGAAGGGATCTCGAAGTGAGCACGATCGGCTCCGGTGTCCTCACCTCTCTCGACGGAGGCATCCTGCGCATCACGATCGACTGCGCCGCCAGCATGAACGCTGTCCTCACCGAAACTCTCGATGCAATTGCCGAAGCATTCGAGACCTACTCCATGGATCCCGACGTGCGGGTCGCCGTCCTCACCGGTGCGGGGCGATCGTTCTGTACCGGCGGGAGCGAGCCGGCCGGCTCGAGCTGCTCGGCACGCGAGACTTCGCCGAGGGCGTCAACGCGTTCCGCGACAAGCGACCGCCGAACTTCGGCAACCACTGATCCGGAATCGACATCAAGGGCAAAGAGTGACAGCCCCGTTGGTCGACCTCGACGCTGATTCGGCGGGCCAGATCTACCAACGGGGCTGTTTGTTCAGTTCTTCGCCGCCGCGAGTCGCACGTTGAGCGGTCCGGGGTCGACGTACTCGTCGATCCGGTGAATGTGCTTGTCGTCGCAGTAGACCCGTAGCATCGCGGGCATACGCAGACCCTGTGCGACCCCGTTGAGTTCCACCACATGCTGCTGCACGAACCCGTCGTCGAGTAGCAGCCGTCGGATCTGTACGTACTCGAGCGGGCCGGCCTTGCGGGCCAGCCACGAGAGCGTGCGGATGCTCTCGTCACGTGTCTGCTCGATGTCGTCGTAGTTGTGCCAGACGACTACATCGGGGCTGTACAAGGTCTCGAGCGTGGCGACATCGGCAGCGGTGACTGCGGCGAAGAACTTGTCCGCGACATCGCCGATTGCGTTCATCGCGCCATGCTCGCCTGGTTGTTCAGCGCCAGTCCCGGACGGGGCCAGTCGAACCTGAGTAGCTTGCCGGTGCTGGATGCGGTGACGTACGCGGTGCGCATGTCCTCTCCGCCCCAGCAGATGTTGGTGATTCCAGGGTCGCCGTCGGTGTCGATCGCCACGAACTCGACGAGTTTGCCCTCCGGGCTGATCACACAGATGCCGGGTGTGGACAGGGATGCGACACAGATGTTGCCGTTGGCCTCGACTCCGAGGGAATCGAAGTAGCGGAAGTCCGGGGATCCGTAGAGGAAGTTCCCGTTGCCGGAGCCGCCGACGATCTCGCCGCCGGCGATCTCGCCCGGACCGCTGACGTTCCACCACCACACACGCGCGGTGAATGTTTCGCTGACGTAGAGCCGGGAACCATCCGGGGAGAGGCCGACCCCATTGGGGCCGTTCATGTCTGATGCCACTTCTCGGATCGACGACCCGTCGGCGGTCGCGTAGTACAGCCGGCCGCGGTCGCTCGTCAGGTGGTTGGTCTTACCGTGATCGGTGAAGTAGAAGCCACCGTGCGCATCGAACACGATGTCGTTGGGCCCTCGGATCTGTAGGCCGTCGCATTCGGTGTAGAGCAGTTCGATTTCGCCGGTCTCGAGATCGACGGCTTGGATGCTGCCCCCGGCGTAGTCCTCGGGTGTGCCGCCGGCGTAGATGTATCCGCCGACGTCGAACGCGTGCATCCCTCCACAGTTGGCGACGTAGGCTCGGCCGTCCGGACCGATCGCAGCACCGTTCGGGCCGCCGCCGAGGTTTGCGACCACGGTCTTCGTGCCGTCAGCGGCTACCCGGGTGAGCCGGCCGCCGTGCAGTTCCACCACCAGTACGTCGCCGTCGGGCAACGCTACGGGGCCTTCCGGGAACTTCAGTCCGGTCGTAAGTGTGCTGAATTGCATGGGATCCTCCAGGATTCATGTGCCGTAGAAGTAGCGGTCAGCTGGTGGTGTACTGGTCGCGCAGGATGTTCTTGCGGATCTTGCCGCTGACGGTCTGTGGCATTGCGTCGGTGAAGATGACCTTGCGGGGCTGTTTGAACGAGGCGATCTGCGACTTGCAGGTACTGACGATGTCGTCGGCCGTCAACTCGACGCCCGGTTTGGGAACGACTACGGCCGTGACGATCTCGCCCCACTTGTCGTCAGGGGTCCCGATGACCGCTGCCGTGAGTACATCGGGGTGGCTGTAGATGGCGTTCTCGACCTCGCTCGAGTAGACGTTCTCCCCGCCGGTGATGATCATGTCCTTCGCACGGTCGACGATGTAGATGAACCCCTCGTCGTCGCGATGTGCGAGGTCGCCGGTGTGGAACCAGCCGTCTTCGAACGCCTGCGCCGTCGCCTCGGGGTTGCGGAAGTATCCCGTGGTCACCTGATCGCCGCGGACGACGATCTCGCCGATTTCTCCTGGAGCGCATTCGGTTCCGTCGTGAGCGACAACGCGGACATCGACCAGCGACATCGGCTTGCCGACCGCGTCGAGGAGGTGTTCTTCGCCGTTGGCCGCACGGATATGGGCGGCCTTGTCGAGCACGAGCATGTTGCCGCCGAGTTCGGTCATGCCCATGCCCGCGTATACGACGGGACCGAATCGCTCGATGGTCCGCCGGAGAACGTCGGCAGGGATCTTCGATGCGCCGTAGCCCATCCACTCCAGGCTGCTCAGGTCGTAGTCGTCGATCTTCGGGTGTGCGAGCAGCATCTGCATCATGGTGGGCGCGAACCCGCCGCTGGTCACGCGGTGGTCCTGGACCAGCTGCATCCACCGCTCGGGATCCCAGTCCGACATCATCAACACCGAACCGCCCCGGAACTGATGGAGCGGCGTCAGGAAGCCGGCAACGTGACAGAGCGGCATGGCGTTGAGGAAGCACGTGTCCGGTGTCGGCTGGTGCTCGATCRCAGACTGGATCAGCGCGGTGTTCAGATTCCGATGGCTCAGCCGGGCGCCCTTGGGCTTACCCGTCGTTCCGCTGGTGTAGAGCAGCCACGCGTCGTCGTCGTCGCTGATGTCGATCTGCGGTGCGGTCGTCGCGGCTCCACTCAGCAGCTGCTCGTAGGACGTGAACGTGGCGGTGTCCTCGCCGATCACGACGATGTGTTCGACGGTCTCGAGCTCGGCACGATGGTCGGCGATCAGGTCGAGGTACTTCGGCTGCACGAGCAGTACGCGTGCACCCGAGTCGTTGAGAATCCAGACCCACTCCTTCGGGTGAAGGCGGTAGTTGAGCAGTGCGAGGGTCATGCCGGCGGCGGGGACGCCGTAGTAGGCCTCCACGTACTCGAGGCTGTTCTCGGACAGCAGGGCCACTCGGTCGCCGGGGTCAGCGAGGCCGCTGAGGCCGTTGGCCAAGCGCATCGCGCGCTGGTGAAGCTCGAGGTAGGTGCGGGAGTCGGAACCGTCGGCCATCGACAGGGCGGTTCGATCGGGGAAGCGAGCGGCGTTTCGCCGCAGGAGGTCGCTGAAGAGCATGTGGGACTCCAGTCGGAACGTGGCCTGGATAACAGATATTGCACACAATCTAGACCCCGACCCATGCCTGCGATCAAGCTTTTCGGAGAAGATTCCCATATGTCGGGCAGATTCCGGGTTGATTGTATGGAATCTGGCGAATCGCTCGTCGCCCGTGGAGGTGGGGGTAGGCGCGCGTCTCAGTCGCGGTCGAGGCCGAGTGCTCTGATCGTCAGCAGATTGACGGTGTCGAGCGCAGTGTCGGCATGGTCCGTCTCGCCGAGTACGAAGCGGAGGTAGAGCGTGCGATCGACCATGGCGCCCAACGCTTGAGCCGCGACCTGTGCATCGAGGTCGTGGGGGACCAGTCCTTGTTCCTGCCAGTGCTGGATCGAACGCGCGGTGCGATCGGTCGTCTGTTTGCGATGCTGCTGACGCAGGTCACGGAAGTCGGGGTCGATCGTCGCGACCTGTTCGACGATCGCCATCATGCGCGCTCGCTGCTGGTATCGCTCCCAGTAGACCCGGTTGGCATGGTCGAGTCGAGACCGCGGCGTGTCGCCCTCGAACGTGGTGTCGTCGGGCGCGAACATCTCCTCGAACAGCCGGGATGCGACCTCGTAGAAGATCTCCTCCTTCGAGGAGAAGTGCGTGTAGAAACTCCCGTAGGCAACCTTGGCCGTCTTGGTGATGTGAGTGATTCGTGCGTCGACGAATCCGACTTCCTCGAACACCTCGCGGGCGGCGCGAACAAGGCGCTCGCGGGTGGCGCGACCGCGACTGCTGACCGGGAGGGCGGAGTCCTGCACGAGCGGAATCGTAGCAGCGAGCGTTGACCCGACCGACTTGACTTGACTATCATGTCAAGTTGAGTGGGCCGGCTGTCGCAGCGAGGCCTAACGCCGTGAAAGGGGACTGGACCTTGACGAATTCCGAGTTCGACATCACCGGAATCAATCATCTGGCGCTCGTGTGTTCTGACATGGAGCGCACCGTGGACTTCTACAGCAACGTGCTGGGGATGCCTCTGGTCAAGACGCTCGAGCTCCCGGACGGTGGGGGGCAGCACTTCTTCTTCGACCTCGGTGGCGGGAACCACCTGGCGTTCTTCTGGTTCCCCGATGCTCCGCCGGCCGCGCCGGGAATCGCCGCGGCCGTGACCATTCCCGGCAAGGGCGAAATCACAAGTGCCATCGGCTCGATGAACCACGTGGCGTTCACGATCCCGGCGGACAAGTTCGACGAGTATCGGGCCAAGCTCAAGAGCAAGGGTGTCCGGGTCGGCTACATCCTCAATCACGATGACAGCGAGTCCGGTGTCGCGTCCGAGATGCACGACGGAGTCTTCGTGCGCTCGCTGTACTTCCAGGATCCCGACGGGATCCTGCTCGAGTTCGCCGCGTACACCCGCGAGCTGACCTCCGCCGATGTCCRACACCGTCCGGCCAAGGCCGCCAACGCGGCCGCGATCTGACCGACACCACCTACCACCAGGGAAGGACCCTTCGATGCCCCGTTTGARGCAGGTTTCACGGACTGAGGCTCAGGCCGACATCGTGCTCACCATGTACGACAAGTTGTTCGGGCCGGACCGGGACCCGGTGGCCGAGCCCGGCACCGAGGCCGGAACCCCGGGCGACTGGTGGACCGTCTTCGCGTTGGTGCCGGACGTGCTCAAGCACGCAGTTCGAGGCTTCTCGCTCTACCGGAGCCCCAATCGGCTTCTCGACCCGGTACTGCGCGAACTCGGTCAGACTCGTGCGGGATGGCTGCGCGGCAGCCAGTTCGTCTTCTCCCAGCACTGCAAGTCGCTCCGCTCGCTCGGAGTCAGCGAGGAGCGGATCGAGGCCATCCCGTCCTGGGGTGTCTCGGATCTGTTCACCCCTCTCGAACGAGCGGTGTTGTCCTACACCGACAGTCTGGTGACGGGCGGCGGCCGTGTCGACGACGGTACCTTCCAGGTGCTGAAGGACGGGCTGACCGACGAACAGATTCTCGAGCTGACCTACATCACCTGCCTGTACGACATGCATGCGGTGATGAGCCGGGCGTTGCGGTTGGAGTTCGACGACCGGGACGAGTCCATCGTCGAGGTCGCCGCACCCGAAGGATACGCCGCCGTCGATGTCGGCGCGGCAATCAGTCTGTCCGAGGATCGCCGATGACGGCACCGGAGACGTTGTACGACGTTCCGACCGCCGCCGAACTCGTTACGGCCGTCCGAGAGTTCCTCGCCGACAAGGTTATCGACGAGTTGGACGGAGCGGTCCGATTCCACGCCCGGGTGGCGATCAACGCGTTGGCGATCGTCGAGCGAGAACTCGAACACGGGGCAGCCGATACCTCCGAGCACCGAGACAGACTGGCCCAGCTCGGATACGCCGACGATGCCGGACTCGCCGAGGCCATCCGCACAGGTCGCGAAGACTCACGATTGGCTGAGGTCAAACGCCTCGTCACCGCGAGCGTGGAGGCCAAGCTCCGCGTGGACAATCCCGGCTACCTCGGAGGGCCTGCATGACATTCGATGTCCCCGATCACATTCGCCCCATGCGCGACAAGGTCTACCAGTTCATGGTGGAGAGGGTCGAGCCGAGCGAGCCGATTCTGGATGCGGGCGGGTCGGAGGCCCGCAGCCTCATCGCGAACCTGCAGAAGGAAGCCAAATCCGAGGGCCTGTGGGCGCTGGGGCATCCGGCCGAGCTCGGTGGCGGAGGGCTTCCGTTCCTCGACTACGTCTACATCAACGAGGTCCAGGGGCGCAGTGAGTACGGCCAGCTGGCGCTGGGCACCTGGACGCTCCAGGACTCGATCATGCTGAACCGGCACGCCAGTCCGAGGTGGCGAGAGGCCTACCTCGAGCCGCTGGTGCAGGGAGAGATCTCGCCGAGCTTCGGCATGACGGAGCCGGATGTCGCGGGGTCGGATCCGACGCAGTTGCAGACCACCGCCACGCTCGACGGTGACGAGTGGGTGATCAACGGCCGCAAGTGGTTCACCACGGGGGCCGCAGACGCCGCGTACACGACGGTCATGTGCCGCACCGAGACCGACGCTGCACCGCATGCTTCGTTCAGCATGATCATCGTTCCGACGGATCATCCCGGCTACCGGATCGTCAGGGACACACCCGTACTCGGTCTGTCCAGCGGACACTACGAGGTCGAGTACGACAACGTACGGGTGCCGGCCGAGAACCTGCTCGGCGAGCGGGGCAACGGGTTCGTGATCGCGCAGGAACGGTTGGGCCCCGGCCGGATCTTCCACTCGATGCGATGGCTCGGCCAGGCGCAGAGGGCCTTCGATCTCATGTGCCACCGCCTCAACGAGCGAGTCGCGTTCGGCGAACCGCTCGCGAACAAGCAGCTGATGCAGCAGCACGTGTTCGACTCCTACACCGAGATCCAGGCCAGCCGGTTGCTCACCCTGAAGGCGGCCGAACAGGTCGACAGAGGTGACCAGGCGCGGGTGGAGATCGGCGCGGTCAAGGTCTTCGGCGCGCGAATGCTGCACAACGTCGTCGATCGCGCTGTCCAGGTCTTCGGTGCGGCCGGCGTCACCGAGGACACGCCGCTGAGCCACATGTACCGTGCCGCACGGTTCGCGCGGATCTACGACGGCGCCGACGAGGTGCACATCCAGAGCGTCGGCCGCAGGATTCTGAGTGAGTACCGCCGCGGCGGAAACTGGGAGTTCGGGCTGCGCTGACCGCGGCACCGTTCCCAGTAAGGGCCCCGAGGGCCGGAGTGTCGACGTTCGAAGTCGCACTCGAATTCCCTCGGGGCCCTTTCGTATCCGACGGGGTCGTCGGATACCGGCCACCGTCGGTCGTCACCGGCCTCGACCGACGGACGAGCCCATCAGCCGGAGCCGGTGACGACGCTGGCGCAGACGCCCGGTGTGGTCAGGGAAGAAGCTCGAGGAGGTCCCATTCGGTCTCACTGACGCGGCGCCCGATCGCTGCGAGTTCCACCGAGCGGGTGGCCCCGGAAAGGTGCCGTTCCGCCTGATGGAGGCACAGGATTCCCCACTTGAGTGTGCCGAGAACCAACCACCAGTGGAGGGCGTCGCGATCGACGGTCGATCCGCTCTCTGCTTCGTAAGCTGCGACCAGATCGTCGACGGTTCCGAATCCACCCACCGGAGGCTGCTGGCCGAAGCGCCACGTCTTCACGCACAGCCAGCCGAGGTCTTCGAGTGGATCTCCGAGGTGGGCCAACTCCCAATCGAGCACGGCACGAATGCCTTCGGGGCCGACGATGAAGTTCCCCAGACGGAAGTCGCCATGGACGACTCGGCGTGCCGCGGCAGGCGGACGGTTCTGGTCCAGCCATCGAATCGCGAGCTCGAAAGCGGGGTGCGCTCGACCGGTGTCCGACAGGGTCTTGCGCCACGTGTCGAGCTCGTCGCGCTCCTCGAGGCCGGCGACCGATGCGGGATCGATGCTGTGGATGCGTGCCAGGATCTGGCCACACTGTCCCGCCATTCGCGGACGGGCCGACGAGTATTCGCTGTCGCGCAGGATTTTTCGTGGGATGGACTCACCCTCGACTCGGCTCATCACGATGTACGCGGCACCGAGTTCATCGTCACCGCTGCCGGAGGTCACAACCTTCGGGGACGGCACCCGGGCGCGACCCGCGGCCGTCATCAGGGCGGACTCGCGGTTCATCGACTCTGCCTCGAACGCGCCGGGCGCGTCGATTCGCAGAATCAGTTCCTGGCGCTCGGTCGTCTCCCCGTATGCATCGAACGACCATGTGTGTCGTGATGCCCCTGCGGGGACGCGGCGCAGGTTCTCCACGCGCAGTGATGGGTCCTGGGTGGCGCGGCTCATGATGAGCGTGAGCCGGCTTTCTATCACGCCGGCCTCGTTTGCAACCGGGGTCGATTCTGCGGTGGACACGGCAATCCCTTTCGAACGACGGCGCGGCGCATCGGCCGGATTCGCTCATTGTATACAATATGCTCGGGACTCGGGCGTTGAGTCACGGATCGGGAAGGGCTGGAGTGACGGTGGAGATTGTTGAGGTAAGCCCCCGCGACGGGCTGCAGAACGAGTCGGTGCCGGTGTCGACGGCCGAGAAGATCGAGCTGATCGAGCGGGCCGTCGACGCGGGACTCCGTCGTATCGAGGCAACCAGCTTCGTGCACCCGAAATCGGTGCCGCAGATGGCCGATGCCGAGGCCGTGATGGCCGGCGTCCCCCGCCGCAGCGATGTGTCGTACAGCGGTCTGGTGCTCAACCGTCGAGGATTCGACCGCGCGCTGGCAGCGGGTGTGGACGAGGTCAATTGCGTCGTTGTCGCCTCCGAGACCTTCAGCCAGCGAAACCAGCGCATGTCGGTCGCGGACTCGGTCCGGACCGTGCAGGATCTCGTCGACGACGCCAGGTCGGCCGGTGTGCTGGTGTCGGTGACGATCGCGACCGCTTTCGGGTGTCCCTTCGAGGGCGAGGTCTCCGAGGCCACCGTCGTCGAACTGGCGCGGCGGACAGCGGATTTCGGGGTGGACGAGATCTCGCTGGCCGACACCATCGGTGTCGGGGTGCCGCGCCAGGTGACCCGGCTGGTCGCGGGTGTTGCCGCGGTGGCGCCGGGCGTTCGTCTGCGTTGCCATTTCCACAACACCCGCAACACCGGCTACGCCAATGCGGTCGCGGCGCTCGATGCCGGTGTGACCGTGCTCGATTCGTCCATCGGCGGCATCGGCGGTTGCCCCTTCGCCCCGAACGCGACCGGCAACATCGCGACCGACGACCTGGTCTATCTCCTCGAGCGCAGCGGCGTGGTCACGGGTGCGCGGTTGCCGCAGTTGATCGACGCGTCGAACTGGCTCGGTGGGGTACTCGGCACGCCGGTGCCCGGCCTACTCGTCCGTGCCGGAGCCTTTCCGGGTTGACGGGATCGCGAACAACTCGTCCACCTTGGTGTCGTTTGCCGCGAGGTGTCCGAGCAGGACGTCGCGGCCCTGGAGGACATGCTCGTGCATCAGGGCGGACGCCCGCAGGCCGTCGCCGGCGACGATCGCGTCGCGGATGAGTTGGTGGAACAGATGTGACCGCTCGATCTGGACGCGGTCGTACTGGCGGAAGGCCTGGAAGACGAGGGGGACGTCGGTAGTGCGTTCGAGTAGGCGGGAGAGCCGTTCGTGCCTGGCCGCCGTCAGGATTCCGCGATGGATCTGGCCGTTGGCCGCGTCCACGGCCCGAACCAGGTCGAGTGGATCGGCGGCGTCCATGCCGAGCGCGACGGCGAACGCTTCGATGCCAGCGTCGATCTGCTCACGCTGCGCATCTTCGATGCGTTCCGCGGCCAGTTCGGCGGCGTACGCCTCCAGCCGTGCCCGGAGTCCGTACAGGTCGGCCACATCGGACAGCGAGAGGGTTCGTACCATCGCACCGCGGTTCGGCTCGCTGTGAACAAGTCCTTCCGCCTCGAGTCGGCGCAGTGCCTCACGGACGGGTGTCCGTGAGAGCGAGAACTCCTCGGCGATCCGTTGCTCGATGAGACGCTGTCCCGGCCGATATCTACCCTCGATGATCGCTTGCCGGATCTGTTCGTAAGCGACTCGACTCGGTGTCGATGGTGTCGTCGTCACGTCGCCCCTCTTGCAGTGGTCGGTGCATGGTCGCTGATCAGACTAGCTCCCCCGGAGGGGTTGGCCCGAACCCAGTTTGTATGCAGTCACGCCCGTTTTATCCCGAGATGGCGCCACGTCGACTTGGATTGTGTACAATTTGGAGATGACTAAGACTGCTGGTCCGCTCAGCGGACTTCGGGTGCTCGAGCTGGGAAGTTTCATCGCCGGACCCTTCGCCGGGCAATTGCTGGGCGACTACGGGGCCGAGGTCCTCAAGGTCGAGTCGACCGGCGCCGGTGATTCGATGCGACGGTGGGGCGTCACCGTCGACGGTGAAAGCCTGTGGTGGCCTTCGATCGCACGGAACAAGAAGTCCGTCGCGATCGACCTGCGTCGCCCCGAGGGTCAGGACCTGGTCCGCAAGCTGGCCGCCGAGGCCGACATCGTCCTGGAGAACTTCCGGCCCGGCACGCTGGCCAAGTGGGGACTCGACTACCCGGCTCTCTCGGAGGTCAACCCTCGAGTGATCCTCGTGCACGTCTCCGGATTCGGGCAGACCGGGCCACGCTCGGGCGATGCGGGATTCGGGAGCGTGGGGGAGGCCATGGGCGGCATCCGGCACACCACCGGCAATCCGGATCTTCCGCCGACCCGCAGCGGAGTCAGCCTGGGCGATTCCCTCGCCGCTCTGTTCGCCGTCATCGGGACGCTGGCCGCTGTCCATGAGCGCTCGGTCAGCGGCAGGGGCCAGGAAGTGGACGTGGCGATCTACGAAGCCGTGGCCGCCTTGATGGAGTCGACGATGGCGGATCACGCGATCGGCGGCGTGACCCGAGGACGGACCGGGTCCGTGCTTCCCAAGGTCGCGCCTTCGAATGTCTACCCCACCTCCGACGGTGCGGAAGTTCTGATCGCCGCCAACGCCGACACGGTCTTTCGACGGCTCTGCGTCGCAATGGGCCGACCCGAACTGGCCGACGACCCGAAGTTCGCCGAACACGGCCCTCGTGGCGACAACATGGCCGAGATCGATGCGGTGATCGGTGCCTGGACTCGGACGATGACCGCCGACGAGTTGCTGAAGACCATGGAGGACAACGGCGTTCCGGCCGGCCGGATCTACACGGCCGCGGACATGCTCGCCGACCCGCACTATGCTGCCCGGGACATGGTGGTGGAGCTGGTCAACCGGTTCGGTACGGCCGTCCCTGCCACCGGCGTGGTTCCGAAGTTCTCCCGCACGACGCCGCAGACTCCGGTTCCGGGACCGATCCTCGGTGACCACACCCGCCAGGTCCTCGCCGAGCTCGCGGGCATCGACGAATCCCGTTGGGCTGATCTCGAGTCCACCGGTGTCACGTTCCAGGCGCCCAGCTGACGAGCGTGGGATCGGATGGCGGGAACGCCATCCGATCCCACGTGCACTCAGACGGCGCTCATGCCGCCGTCGACGACCAGTGACGCTCCGGTCATGTACGACGACGCATCGCTGGCGAGGAACAGCAGCGCCGAGTCGAGTTCCTCCTGCGTCCCGAAACGGCCGAGGACGGACTGATCGGCCACCATCTCACGTAGGGCCGATTCGCCCTCGGCGGTCATCTCACTGGCGAAATACCCCGGGCACAGCGCATTGACGCGAATTCCCTTGCGGCGTGACCACTGCTGTGCCAGATCGCGGGTCAGTCCGAGCACGCCCGCCTTGCTGGCGGCATACGCGGCCTGCGGGAAACGGGACGCCACCAGGCCGTGAACGCTGGCGATGTTGACGATGGATGCGCCCTCGTTCATCACCGCGGCGCAGGCCTGCGCCATCCAGAACGTGCCGTTGAGATTGACGTCCACAACGGCACGGAATCGATCGGGGTCCTCGCGGAGTGCCGGGGTCGACCCGCCGAGACCGGCGTTGTTGACCAGCACGTCGATCCGCCCGAACTCGGCCGCCGCGGCGGCGGCGAGTGCCCGGCAGTCATCGACCGAGCTCACGTCGGTGGCGTGGGTGAGGACGGACGAGCCTTGCGCGCGTAGCTCTTCGGCGAGCGCGACGAGCCGATCCTCGCGCCGCGCCGCGAGAACGACGGTCGCGCCCACCGCGGCAACCGCCCGGGCGAAACCTGCACCCAGCCCGGAGCTTGCCCCGGTGATGAGCACGACTCGGTCGTCGAGGCGAAATCTGGACAACGGATCCATCGGAGGATTCCTTCCGGTCGGAGGTCGGTGGGGTGAAGTAGTGAGGCGGCAGGTGACAGTGCACCGCGAGTACCGGTGATTGTATACAAAAAATGCCTCGCGGAGGCGCCACGTGACCCCGAGGCGGTGGGGGTGCAGATGTGAAGGAAGTTGCGACCGCAGGCTTGGCCGGGACCTGCCCGGATCTCGATGACCGAAAATAGACAAGCGTCCAATTGTTTGTTGAAATGAGTCGCTTCGAGCGCATCGTGACCGTCGTCTCGGTAGCCCCCTGACTTCCGTAGACCTCACTGGAGGAACCAGATGCGTAAGACGACGGCAGCACTCGGCGCCGGAGTCATGGCGGTCGCGTTGGCAGTCGTTCCTGCGTCGATCGCCGGCACGGCCGCGGCCGACACCAGCGGTACCACCGACGTGACGTTCACCGTCGCCGGGCAGAGCGGTCCTCTCGAGTTGTCCGTTCCGCGAACAGCTCCCATGGTCTGGGTGAGCGGGCAGAACAACGTCAGCGGGACGGTTCCCACCTCCGCAGTTCGGGACCGTCGTAGCGGGACCGGCCGCTCGGTCACCGTGTCCGCCTCGATCTCCGACTTCACCAACGGCGCCACGACGATCCCCAGGTCCAAGGTGACCTATACGGCGGGCGGCGAGACGATGGGTTTCCGGAGCGCCGGCCCTCGGACGCTGGATTCGACCAAGGCCGTGGCCGGGATCGCGCGCCACGACTGGCCGGACGCGACGTTCCTCTGGACCCCGATGCTCTCCATCGACGTATCCGACGGTGTGACCATCGGGAACTACAGCGCGACACTTACCCACTCCGCGGTGTAGGTCGACATCGGCCTCCATCGGTATCTCACGAAAGCGTCTACATGCGTCTCCTGCTTCGGAACCTGCTCGCACTCCTCGCCCTGCTCGCGTCGTTCGTCGCGGCAGCTACGACGGTCGTCCACGCCGCCCCCGTCGTGGGTGGGATCGGTATCAAGATCGTGGATCCGCAGCGCGATCCGACCTTTCCGAGTTGGGAGACGGAGATCGGCGGCACCCGTGCGCCCGGCGACACGCTCGAGCGAACCGTGCGGGTCTCGAACAACGGGCTCACGGCCCAGACGGTCGACTTCTACACGGGTGCGGCGTCGATGAAGACCGGCGCGTTCACGGTCGAGGACCGCGGTGGCGCCAACCGGCTCACGTCGTGGACGAGCCTGGACAAGCAGCGAATCTCGCTGGCGCCCGGGGAGGACACCGACGTCAAGGTGACCGTTCGGGTCCCGGCGGACGCGCCGACGGGCGACCGGTCCGCGGTGGTCTGGGCGCAGCCCGCCGCCGGTGCTGGTGGCGGGGTGGCGACCCGCGTCGGCGTTCGCGTGAATCTCCGGGTGGAGTCCCGCGCCGGCACGACCGCGGACTTCGCGATCGACCGGTTGACGGCCGAACGGGATTCCGACGGTCAGGCCGTCGTCGTCGCCGGCATCCGCAACACCGGTGGCTGGGCCGTCGAGGTCGGCGGCGAACTCACGCTGTCCGACGGGCCCGGCGGTAGGACCCTCGGCCCGGTGTACGCCGAGGAAGCGGTCGTCGCCGCCGGCGCCGTCGGGACGGTTCGGTTCCGGATCGCGGACAGCGCCGACCTGCCGGCCGGACCGTGGCAGGCATCGGTGAAGTTGCGGAGCGGTCCGATCGAGCGTGCACACACCGCATCGGTTACGTTCCCGACGCCGGACACCGGCGGGACCGGTTCGCTCGGCAGCCTCGGATCGGCCGGCCTCGGATCTTCGAACCCGCCGTTGATGTGGGTTGCCGGCGTCGGCGCGGCCGCTGCGGCCGTCGGCGCGATCGGGTGGACGGTGTGGCAGCAGCAGGACGCCCCGGCAGTCCGCTAGGGGACGGTTCTACGCGGCCTGCGTGCCGCGGAGTCCTGAGCCGGGCCCGGGACCCGAGGCGTTCGACCCGGATCCTGTGACGACGGCCACCGACGGGGTACGTTGTGTGTAACTCGAAATCTACTCACCAGTAGGGGTGCGAAATGCCTGCTCCGTCAGCGGCAACGTTTGCTCGTCTTGCCGATCTCATCGCGATCCCGGATGCGGCGAGCCGTCCGACGAAGCCGATCGTCGAGGCCTTCACCGGGCGCGAGCTCGCGACCGTCCCGGTCGGTACGGCGGCGGACGCGCTCGCCGCGATCGAGAAGGCGCGCGTCGCGCAGAAGGCGTGGGAGAAGCGATCTCCCGTCGAGCGTGCGCAGATCTTCCTCCGCTACCGCGATCTCGTGCTCGAGCACAAGGATGCGCTGATGGACATGGCGCAGGCCGAGACCGGCAAGTCGCGGGCGTCGGCGCAGGAAGAGGTCCTCGACATCGCCATGACGTCGCGATTCTATGCGCGTCTGGCGCCGAAGCTGCTGCGCCCCAAGCGCGTCCAGGGCATGCTGCCGGGCCTGACGAAGACGGTGGTGCGGCACCACGCGAAGGGCGTCGTCGGTGTCATCTCGCCGTGGAACTACCCGATGACCCTCGCGGTGTCCGACGCGATCGCCGCGCTGCTCGCCGGCAATGCCGTGGTGATCAAGCCCGACAGTCAGACGCCGTACTGCGCGCTCGCGTGCGCCGAGCTCCTGTACCGGGCCGGCCTGCCGCGTGAGCTGTTCGCCGTGGTCCCGGGCCCGGGATCGGTGGTGGGTACCGCGCTGGTGGAGAACACCGACTACCTCATGTTCACCGGCTCCACCGCGACCGGCCAGCTGCTGGCGGAGCAGGCCGGACGCCGACTGATCGGCTTCTCCGCCGAGCTCGGCGGCAAGAACCCGATGGTCGTCACGGCCGGTGCGAACCTGCGCCAGGTGTGTGACGCGGCCGTGCGCGCGTGCTTCTCCAACTCGGGTCAGCTGTGCATCTCGATCGAGCGCATCTACGTCGAGGAGACCATCGCGCCCGAGTTCATCCGCCTCTTCGGGGAGCGGGTCCGGAACATGAGCCTCGCGCCCGGCTACGAGTTCGGCATCGAGATGGGCAGCCTCGTGTCCGAGGCGCAGGTCAAGACCGTGTCCGGCCACGTCGACGACGCCGTCGCGAAGGGGGCGACCGTCGTCGCGGGCGGCAAGGCCCGACCCGATCTCGGTCCGCTGTTCTACGAGCCGACCGTGCTCACCGGCGTCACCGACGAGATGGAGTGCTACGCCGCCGAGACGTTCGGACCCCTCGTGTCGATCTACCCGGTCGCGGACGTCGAGGAGGCGATCCGTCGCGCCAACGACACCGAGTACGGCCTCAACGCGAGCGTGTGGGCCGGCAGTCACGCCGAGGGTGAGGCCATCGCGGCCCGCGTCATGGCCGGAACCGTCAACGTGGACGAGGGCTACGGCCCGACGTGGGGCAGCACCGCCGCCCCGATGGGCGGGATGGGCGTGTCCGGTGTCGGCCGCCGTCACGGACCCGACGGCCTGCTCAAGTACACGGAGGCGCAGACGGTCGCCACCACCCGTGTCGTCAATCTCGGTGGCCCGCGGTGGCTTCCGGCCAAGGTGTGGGCCAAGCTGCTGCCGCCGTTCATCAAGGCGATGAAGTACGTACCGGGACGCTGATCCGGGCCTGAACGGACGGGCGTCGTGCGCATCGGTCGCACGGCGCCCGTGTGCGTTGTCGTTCCGGTGGCCCGCTCCCGTCCGCGATCGGCATTTCGTTAGGCGCGGTCACCACCTCCTGGAGTCGGATCAGGCCCGTTAGTCTTTTTCCTGTGAAAGAAGCCATGTGGGTGCGGACAGCCCTGGTCGTCGAGGACCAGCCGCTGATGCGCTCGCTGGTCGCCGACGCGCTCCGTCACGCGGGCTTCGACGTGGAGGAGCGGTCCTCCGCGGCGGCCGCGCTCGCCGACTTCGACGAGATCGATCCCGACGTCCTCATGACCGACATCGATCTCGGGGCACGCCCCAACGGCCTGGAGATGGCGACGATCGTCCATGCTCGGGCGCCGCACTGCGCCATCGTGTTCCTGACGAATTACCCGCGGGCGGGGATCGCTCCGGGCGAGGGCGGCCCGGCGGGTTCGGTGTTCCTCGACAAGGTCGCCCTGGAATCAGTCGAGGATCTGGTGGGGGCTGTCGAGTCGGCACTCGCGGAGAAACCTGTGCCGACCGGCCCTGTGCGCGAGGGCAATCCGGACTCGGTGCTCGACCGTCTCACCCGGACGCAGCTCGACGTGCTGCGCTGCATCGCACTCGGCTGGTCCAACGCCGAGATCGCGCGCCGACGCGAATCGAGTGTGCGCAGCGTCGAGAAGATGGTGACCCGCACCTTCGACGCCCTCGGGGTCGGTCACAGCCCCGAGCTGAACCCGCGGGTCGCGGCCGCCCAGCTGTACGTGCGCCGCTTCGGCATGCCGGTGGAGATCGGTTGAGCAGTCGGTTTTCCTGGCTGACACGGATCGGCGGCAGTTCGGCCGTCACCGCCTGGTCGTGGATCCTGACCGCGCCGTTCGCCGTCACGGTGATGGGCAGCTACATCGCCGCCCGCAGCCCACGGGACTGGCCGGCGTACTTCGGTATCGCGGTGATCGTGCACCTGGTGATGGGTGCGGCCATGCTGATTGCCTGGCTCACGGTCCTGCGCGGCAACCGGATCCGTCCACGACCACTGGTGTCGCTGTCGGTCTTCGCCGCGCTCGGGGCGTGCCGGCCGATCCTGCTCGACGTCCTCGTCGGGTTCCAGGGCCTACCGACCGATCCGCGCACCGTCGGGGTACGGATGGCCATCAACGTGACGACGGCGGTGGTCGCGCTGTCGCTCATCGCGATACTCGTCGACTCGGTGCGCGAGCACAACGCGGTGATGCAGCGCCTGCGCGGCGCCCGCGCGGCGCTCGACGAGCAGCGCCGGATCGACGAGGAGTACCTGGCCGGGATCGGTCGTCGGTGCGCCGAGGACCTGGCGGGCCGGATCGGCTCGGCGCTGTCGCAGACCGATCGGGTGAACATCGATCCGGCGCGTGCGGCGCGACTGCTGAGGGCGATCTCGGAGGATGTCGTGCGGCCCATGAGCCATGCGCTGTTCCGGGACGTCACGCCGCTGCCGAAGCCGCCGGTCGCACCACCTCCGCTGACCCGCCGGGAGTGGCTCGCGAACGTGCTCCGCGCCGTGGAACCAGCACCCCTGGTGCTGCCTGCGGCCCTGTACACATCGGTGATCCTGACGTTTCTGCTGACGAGCTACGGGCTCCGGACAACGGTGCTCCAGGTCGTGCTCGGGATCGCGCTGTGCGTGGCGGGGAACTGGGTGGTGCGGCGCTTCGCGCCCCGGGCGCGCAGCACGACCGTCCGGCTGAGCCTCATGGTGACCACTTACACGGTGGTCGCCGTGGCTACCGCGCTCGGGTTCTACGTCATCCTCGGCGGCACCGGATTCCCGCCGGCGTTCCTGGTCCCCGGAATCGCCTTCTACCCGTTCGCGGCCGTCGCGGTGTGCGTGATCCGGGCCGCGAACGTGCAACGCGCAGTGGAGGAACAACAGCTCGCGACGGCCCTCGGTGAGCAGAGTCGTCTCGCCGCCGAGGTGCACCGACAGGTGCTGTCCGCGCGCCGGCGCCTCGCGCACGTGCTGCACTCGTCGGTGCAGGGTGAGCTGGTGGCCGCGGCGCTGGTCATGCACGGTGCCGCGACGGGTGCGCCGACGGCCGCGGCGCCGACCGCCGTGGACGCGAGGGTGGACGAGATCATCGACCGCCTCGTGGGCGAGGTGGCACGGGAGGAGGCGCTGCCGACTGTTCCGCGGGCAGACGCCGAGCGGCAGATCACCGAACTGATCGGGATGTGGTCGGCCGCCGTTCCGATGCAGGCAGACATCGCTCCGGAGGTGTGGCCGCTGCTGTCGGACAGCCCTGTTCGCCTCGAGCACGCGATCGACGTGCTGTCCGAGGGATTCACCAACGCGATCCGGCACGGAACCGGCGGGTCGCTGCAGCTGACGATGTCGGTGGATCCCCGAACATCGTTGATCTGCATCGGGATCCGCTCTCCCGGCCGGATCGCCCGCGACCGCGGCGAGGGACTGGGGCTGGCGTCGCTGTCGAGCAAGGTCGACGCCGCCCAGTTGGTCGAGGAGTCCGGATCCGTGCTGCTCTCCGTTCGCCTCGACTGACCGCGCGCACCCCGTCGTGACGGCCGCCACAGGCCGGTGTCGCAATACCCGAACATCGGTCGATGGTCGTGTCCCGCGGTTCCTATCGTTCGTGTCGGATGTCGGCGACGACACCGTCGAGCTGACGATCGACCCCGGCATCCCGCACGAGACGAAGGGATGTGAGCCGCTATGGGACACACAGTGGCGCAATTGGTTCCGCTCGGGGTCGGCATGATCGTGAGCCCCATTCCGCTGGCCGCGTTGATCGCGATCCTGCTCTCCGCTCGCGCCAGGACCAATGCCCTGGCGTTCACTGCGACGGCGCTCGCTGCCTCGACCCTCATCGTGGGCGTGACCGTGTTCACGAGCAAGGGCGGCGCGGACAGGGCGGGCAGTGACGCCCATCCCAGTCAGATCGTGTTCGCCTCCGTGTTCGGTCTGGCGTTCCTGATGCTGGCCGCACTCAGCTGGAGGAGCCGGCCGAAGAACGGTGCCGTCGCTGCGATGCCGTCGTGGATGGCGCAGATCGACACGATGAACGCCGGCAAGACCGCGGTCCTGAGTCTGCTCCTGACCGTCCCCAACGCCAAGAACCTGCCGCTCGAATTGAAGGCGGGCGCCCTCATCGCCGAGGCGCACCTGCCGACCACCCAGGCGGCGCTGCTGACCGTCGCGTTCGCGGCGCTGGCGGGGCTCGGGCTGATCGCCCTCACCGTTCTGGCGGCGGTGCCGTCGAAGCGGGTCACCGCCGCGCTCGGAGTGGTCAAGGAAGAACTGATCCTGCACAACGCCGCCTTCATGACCGTCCTGTTCCTGCTGTTGGCCGGGCTGCAGGCCTCGCACGTCGTCACCGCGCTCACCGCGTGAGTTCCCGCCGATCCGAAGGAGTCAACGACATGACACTCATCGCTCCCGACAGCACCACCGTCGTCCGCACCACCAACGGACCCGTGCGCGGCACCACCGACGGGCCCGTCCACGTGTGGAAGGGAATTCGCTACGCGGCCGCACCCACCGGGGACCTCCGGTTCCGGGCGCCGACGCCCCCCGAGCCGTGGACGGAGGTGTTCGAGGCGGACCGTTTCGGCGCAGTCGAACCGCAGAGTCGGCTCGCCGCGATCCCGCTCGGCGACGACATCCGGATGGACGAGGACTGCCTCTCGCTCAACGTCTGGGCCCCGGGCGCCGGAGCGGCGGGGGCGTCCGGCAGGCCGGTGATGGTGTGGATCCACGGGGGCGCCTACTTCCGCGGCGCGTCGAGCCAGCCGGTCTACGACGGGCGCGCGCTCGCGGAGAACGGCGACGTCGTGGTGGTGACCCTGAACTACCGTCTGGGGGTGTTCGGGTTCGTCGACTTCTCGTCGCTGAGCACCGACGAGCATCGCTTCGACACCAATGTCGCGTTGCAGGACATGATCGCCGCGCTGCGCTGGGTGCAGGCGAACATCGCCGCGTTCGGCGGTGACCCGAACGCCGTGACGCTGTTCGGTGAATCGGCCGGTGGCGGTGCTGTCACGACACTGATGACGATGCCGTCCGCGCACGGGTTGTTCCACCGTGCGATCGCCGAGAGCTCACCGGCCACGTCCGTCTACAACCAGGATCGGGCGGCGGGTATCGCGAACATCTTCCTCGAAATACTCGGTGGCGCAGGTGATGCTGCGGATCGGCTGATGTCGGCGACCACCGATGAGCTGCTCGCCGCCTCCGAGGAACTGTTCGCGCGGATTCCGCGCGAGACCCCGGGGACACTGGCCTACGTGCCGATCGTCGACGGTGAACTCGTGCCCGACTATCCGGTCAACGCCTTCTGGAACGGCACCGCCGAGCGGATCCCGTTGCTGATAGGCACCAACAAGGACGAATCGTCGTTGTTCAAGTTGATGAAGTCGCCGCTCATGCCGATCGAGCCGGACGTGATCCGCGCGATGTTCGCGGAGATCTCGGCCGAGCACCCCGACCTCGAACTGCCCGACCAGGCGCGGATCGAGGCGGCGTACTCGGGGCTGGCCACCGAGGACGACGCGTTGGGCCTGACCCGGGACTTCGGGTTCCGGCTGCCGACACTGTGGATCGTGGAGGCGCACAGTAGGTATGCCCCCACCTGGCTGTACCGCTTCGACTACGCCACCCCGATGCTCAGGGCGCTCGAGATCGGCGCCACCCACGCGACCGAGCTTCCGTACGTGTTCGGCAACATCGCGCACGGCCCCAAGGAGATCACCTACCTGCTCGGCGGCCTGTCGACCGGACGCAAGGTGTCGGCACGCATGCAGCACCGGTGGATCGAATTCGCGAAAACCGGTGCGCCGGTCGGTCTCGACGGTGAGCCGCGATGGGACGCCTATGACCGGTTCGGCCGCGACTCGCTGGTGATCGACAAGCACGACCGGGTGGTCCGCGACCTCGACGGCCCGCTCCGCGAGGCGTGGGGCGAACAGGTCATCGCCTTCACATGAGGGCAGGCCCGGTTCAATCGAAAGATTGAAATGCCCGAATTGTGGCCGTCATTCGCCGGTGCGCCCCCGTGTCCTCTGCCGGGATCGCGGTAGCGTCGACGGATGGCGAGCCACATCCTCGGAGGAGGGGCGCAGTAATGACCATGGACCCGGCCGAAGTCGAACCCCGTGTGGGACGACGGGACTGGATAGGTCTGGGGGTTCTCGCTGCCGGACTGTCGCTGATCGTCGTCGACGGCACCATCGTCAACGTCTCGCTGCCGGTGATCATCGATGAACTGGACCTGGACCTCACCGACGCGCAGTGGATCAACAGCATCTACTCGGTGGTGTTCGCGGCGCTGCTGCTCACCGCCGGACGGCTCGGCGACCGGCTGGGTCGGCGGCTGCTGTTCATCGTCGGCGTGGTCGTGTTCATCGTCGGCAGCCTGATGGCCGCGGCGTCGGACAGTTCCACCGCGCTGATCGTGGCCCGTGTCGTGCAGGGCGTCGGCGGAGCCCTGGTGCTGCCGTGCACGCTGTCGACGGTCAACGCGACGTTCCGGGGCCGGGACCGGGCCATCGCATTCGGTGTGTGGGGCGCGGTGATCTCGGGCATGGCGGCCGTCGGCCCGCTGCTCGGCGGCTGGCTCACGACGTCGTTCACGTGGCCGTGGATCTTCCTGGTCAATGTCCCGATCGGCATTCTCGTCATCATCGGCGCGTTCCTCGCGGTCCCCGAGACGCGGGCGAAGATCACCGTCCCGGGACTGGACGTGGTGGGACTGCTGCTGAGCGCAATCGGGTTCGGCGCGTTGATCTTCGCGCTCATCGAGGGCCAGACCCTCGGCTGGTGGAAGCCGATCGCCGAGCTCAACGTGTTCGGGGCGACGTGGCCCGTGACCGCGCCGATCTCCGCGACGCCGGTGATGGCAGCGGTCGGCGCCGTGGCACTCGTGGGGTTCGTGGTGTGGGAGCGGCACCGCGCCCGGATCGCGCATTCGGCGATCCTGGATCTCGCGCTGTTCCGCTTCCGGACGTTCAGCTGGGGCAACTTCACCGCGATGGCCGTCGCGATCGGCGAGTTCGGTCTGCTGCTGGTGCTGCCGCTGTTCCTGGTCAACGCGTACGGGCTCAGCACACTGGGGGCCGGCTACGTCCTCGCGGTGATGGCGGCCGGTGCCTTCATGTCCGGCGCCGCGGCCCGGCACGTCACCGCGAGGTTCGGTGCCCCGCGGACCGTGATGATCGGTCTGGCGCTCGAGGTGATCGGCGTGCTGGCCTTCGCGCTGTACCTGCGGCCGTCGTCGTCGGCGTGGCTGCTGGCGCTGCTGTTGGCAATCTACGGGCTCGGCCTGGGCCTGGCGTCGGCGCAGCTCACCGGCACCGTCCTGGTCGACATTCCCACCGAGGAATCCGGTCAGGGGTCGGCGACGCAGAGCACCGTCCGCCAGCTGGGTGCCGCTCTGGGTACCGCGATTCTCGGCACCGTCCTGTCGCTGGGGCTGGCGCACAGCCTCACCAACCGGCTCGAGCCGGTCGCGTTGCCGCCGCAGGTGTCGTCACAGCTGGTCGACAGCACCCGCGACTCGGCCGGCGGCACCATCCCGCCGATTCGCGAGCAGGGCGACCACGGCAAGCTCGGCCCGGCCGGACCGGAGACCGCCGACGCGCTGTCCGACGGGTTCGCCGACGCCACCCGGTGGTCGCTGTTCGTCGCAGCCGGATTCCTGGCCGCGGGCCTGGTCTCGGCCACGCAGCTACAGCCGCGCCGACGCGAGGAGGCCGCGGCGTAGGGCTGCTCGATCGGGTACCGCTATCGGCGCATCCGTCCTCGGGTCATACCCATGCCCATGATCCCGGCTCCGAGAGCGAGGACCACGGCGCCGACCACGACGTTCGACCAGATCATCCCCGTGCTCCTGCTCAAGCCGGAGACCAGCCACGGCGAGACGATCAGCCAGATCCCGAGCAGCGGGGCGACGAACGCGAGGCCGTGGGTGCGGCCGAACGTCGTGGCGTGACCGACGGCCAGCAGCGCGACCGCGAGACCGGCGAACAGGTTGCACATCATCAGCGACGTCTGCCCGCTGAAACCGACGATCCACGGTGACGCGGCCGCGTACAGACCGGCGAGAACCATCAGCCCCTCGGCGACCTGCGGAACCGGGCTCTCACCGAATTCGTCGTAGCGGGCGCGTAGCTCGGCGATGTCAGGGTGGGTTTCCATTGACGTGGACGGTGATGTCGGTGTTGTCGACATGACGAATCATCTCCTCGACCTTGTGTCCCAATGTCGAGACTAGTCCGCTTCCGGGGTGTCGAGCGGGGCCGAAGAGGGCTCAGATACCCGACTTGAACCGGCGGTGCCGTGCGGTGTCGGCCCGTTCCGGATTGATCACGTCCACCAGCTGCTGCAGCCGTCCGAACGTGGGGCCGATGCGGCGCGGACGGTCGACGATCGCGTCGCAGAGGACCCGGCCGGCCTGCTCGGGCGTGAGCGCAGCGGCCTCGAGGTACTGCGCGTTGGGCGCGATCATCGCGGTCCGCACCAGTGGCATGTACACCGACGTGAAAGTGATGTTCTCGTCCAGGGTTTCGGCCTGGAACGACGTGGAGACCTCGTCGAGTGCCGCCTTGGACGCGACGTACGCGGAGTACCCGGGGCCACCGAACAGGTTCGCCGCCGACAGCACGTTGATCACCTGGCCGAAGTGTCGTTCCCGCATTCCCGGTAGCACCGCCAGCATCAGCCGCACCGCCGCGAAGTAGTTGAGCTGCATGGTGCGTTCGAAGTCGTGGGCCCGGTCGTACGACTGGGCGAGGTCCCGCCGGATGGAGCGTCCCGCGTTATTGACGAGGATGTCGACGCCACCGTGCTCGTCGAGGATCTGGCCGATCGTGGTGTCGGACGCCTCCGCGTCGTTCAGGTCGCACGGATAGGCGAACGCCTTGCCGCCGCGACCGGTCACGGCGTCGACGAGCTCCTGCAGCTCAGGTTCGCGGCGGGCCACCAGCAGCACGACTGCACCGGCGTCGGCGAGGTCGATCGCGGCGGAGCGACCGATGCCGGACGACGCCCCGGTGATGAGGACGCGACGCCCGGCCACCGCGTCACCGAGCGTGCGGCGCCGCCGCCGTGGGAACGGTCCCCGCGTGTCGAGCCCATGCTTGGCCTGGAACCACCACCCCGTCGAAGTCATGGTGACGGATCCTAGTGCCGCCGGAGGGCTGCAAGTGGGAAAGTAATCAGAGTCGGTGCCCGACAACGGCATCACCTCCCCTGCGGGCACGCCCGCAGGGCCCGGCCCGACAAACAAACGCTCTGCAAATATATTTCGCGCTCCCTACTGGACACTTGACCAACTGTCGAGTATCAATAATCGACCCCCGAATCGGGCCGTTTGGTTCTATTCGGTACGGGCAGCTGTCTGTTCGACCCGAACGCCCCCCGAAGAKGAATCATGCGCAAAGTAACGCTTCTCGCCGCTGGTTTAGCCGCTGCCGCCGGACTTCTGGTCCCGGCCACCGCCGCCAATGCCGCTGACTCGGCCGACACCACCGTCACATTCGCCATCGCCGGCGCGGGCGGGAACCTGTCGCTCATCACGGGCGGGCCGGTCGGCACCATCGTCCCCGGCGCCGGCAAGGCGACCGGCACCCTGCCCACCGTCACGGTGAGCGACAACCGCAACGGCGCGCCGCGCGGGTGGGTCGCCAGTGCCACGTCGACGGACTTCGGGACCATTCCCAAGAGCGCGGTCGTCTACAAGGCCACGGCCCTCGCCGGCAAGGTCGGCCCGGGCACCCTCGAGTCGACCGGTGACCAGACGCTGGACTCGGCGAAGACGGTCGTCAATCGCACCGGCCTCACCTGGCCGCTCGAGGTCATCACCTGGACCCCGGCGCTCACCGTCAACTACCCCGACGGCGCCGCCATCGGAGAATACTCCGGCACCATCACCGTCTCGGTCGCCTAGAACGCCCGGCACCCATCGGCCGGGGACGCTGCATGCGTCCCGGCCGTTCGGCCAGAAAGTGATCCATGCGTTCTCTCCCCGCGCTGCGTAACCTCCTCGCGTTCCTCGCCGTCGTCCTCGTCGCGGTCGGCGTCCCCGCATCCGCGCTCGCCGCCCCGGATCAGCCCGCGGGCGAAACCCCCGCCGGGTCCATCGGCATCCGTCTGCTCGACGCGCCGGTCGCACTCAAGGACGATCCTCGGGCGCTGCGATACATCGTCGACAACCTTCCGCCCGGGACCACCATCACCCGACATGTGTTGGTGTCCAACGACACCGGCGCGCCCGCGAAGATCGACGTCTACCCCGGCGCCGCCCGCGTCGCCGACGGCGCGTTCGCGCTGGCGGAGCCCGGCGAGAAGAACGCCCTCACGTCGTGGATCACCGTCGATCGCCCGACCGTGGAACTCGCCGACGGTGAGCAGGCCGAGGTGGCGGTGACGATCGCGGTGCCGAAGGATGCGCCGGAGATCGAGCAGTACGCGGTGATCTGGGCGTCGCACAAGGCCCCTGCCTCCAACGGCATCACCAACGAATCGCGGGTAGGGGTTCGCGTCTACCTGTCGGTGGGGCCGGGCAACGGGCCGCCCGCCGACTTCACCATCTCCAGCCTCACCCCGCGGCGCGGGCCGGACGGCCTCGCGTCCGTCGTCGCGACCGTCACCAACACCGGCGGCCGCGCGGTCGATCTGTCCGGCGCACTCAACCTTTCGGGTGGACCCGGTGGGCTGTCCGCCGGCCCCATCGACAGTGCGGTCGCGACCATCGCACCCGGCGAGGACGGCGAGGTCGTCATCTCCGTGCCCGACAGCACCGCCCTGCCCGCCGGTCCGTGGAACGCCGACGTCAAGCTCGAGAGCGGAATCCTCGAGCACGACATGTCGGCGACCCTCACGTTCCCCGACAAGGGTGACGGCGACTCCGTCGGCGCGTCCGATTCGACGTCGTGGCCGCTGATCGGCGGGATCGTGGTGGCCGTGCTCGCTGTCGCCGGAGTCGGTGCCTACCTGGTGGTGCGGAAGCGTCGTCCCTCGGGAACGGATCAGTAGACATGTGGCACAGCAGGATGCCCCGCGCGCTTCGGCTGTCCCTCGCTGCCGCCGGCGTGCTGGTTCTCGCCGGTGCGCCGACCGCGACGGCCGCACCTTCGGACGTGTCGGACGAGGCGACGACGGAATCGACGGCAGAATCGACGACGACAACGGCGCCGACGACTACGACCGCGGCGCCGACGACGACCCCTCGTCGGTACGTCTCCCGGGAAGATYCCGAGGAAGCCACGACCACGCCGTCCACGACCACGAGCGCACCGACCACGACGGCTTCGACGACCGCGGCGCCGACCACGTCGAGTGCGGCTCCGACGACTACCACCGGGCAGACCCGGAGCGGCGCACTTGCTGCCACTGCGGGCCGAGCTGGGCTGTCGATCACCGTCGCCGGGAAGTGGGGCACCATCGTCCCCGGGGCGGAGAGGGCGAGCGGAACCCTGACACTCATCTCCGTGACCGCGACCGGTGGTGTGGTCGGCTCGCCGGTCGATTGGACCGCCACCGCGTCGTCGACCGACTTCGTCGGACCCAACGGCACGATCCCCAAGAGCGCGGTCACCTATTCTGCGACCGCCCTCGCCGGCAATGTCGGCGGCTCGACATCGGCGCCGACGCAGACGCTCGAAGCCCCGAAGACCGTCGTCGCGCGTACGGGCAGCATCTGGCCGTCGGAGACGGTCACCTGGACTCCGGCGCTGCGGGTCGACTACCCCGACGGTGCGGCGGTCGGGACCTACACCGGAACGATCACAGTCTCGGTCGCCTGACCGTTTCGGATCAGGCGGTGGTCGCCAGCGCGGCCGCGAGTCCGAATGCGATTGCCATCGCGGCGGATTCACCGACCGCGCGGCGCAGGGACGCGTCGGCCCCCATCCGGTGCGCGGCGGCCGGGGCCACCCACGTGCGGCGCAGCCACCAACCGGCCGCGACCAGTGCCGCGAGCGCGGCCACCTTGGCGAGCACAACCCGGCCGTATCCGGTGGTCACCAGGGGTGCCACGCCACCGAGGCGGACCGCGGCGTTGACGACGCCGGTGGCCGCGAGCACCCACACGCACCGCCACGCGACGGTCGAATAGCGCGGCAGCAGCGTCGACCACGCACCGCGGGAGCCGGCGGTCAGCGCGAGCGCCGCCAGCATGCCGAACCACGTGGCGGCCGCGAGGACGTGTCCGGCGTCGAGCAGGGATCCGAGCGTCTGCTGCGACATGTGCCCGCTGATCGGGCGCGCGATGAGGGCCAGGCCCGCCAGTGCCAGGACGGGGGCGGCCGGCCACGGCAGGCTGCGGCGGTACGCGATCGCCGAGATCAGGGCCACCAGCGCCGCGCACACCACCGTCGCGGCGCCGAGACGACCGGTGTTCACGACCCGCACGAAGTCGATGACGGTCTCCGGGGCGACCGCGAACCGGGACCGCCCCTCTGCCTCGGCCGCCTCGAGCACCAGCAGCACGGTCTCGGCCGCGGTCCACACACCGGCCACCGCGGCGGTGGTCTGCCACAGCAGGCCGGCGTCCAGTGCGGGCCGACGCTCGTCGCGCTGCAGCCACTGCCACGCGGCGAGACCGAACGCCGTCGCGCCCAGGCCGACGGCGAGCACCCGCACCACGCTGGTGGGGGAGGGCCCGTCGGGAGTGGCGAGCAGCCACCCGACCGCCACCCCGGCCAGCGCGGTGAGGACGGCGAACAGCAGCCAGGGGCGGCCGATGTTCACCGTCTTCATCCGCGCGCTGTCCGGCCGGTCAGTTCTCGCCGCGCGGCTTGCGCAGCGCGAACCACAGGCCGCCGCCGAAGACGACGACGCCGACGCCGACGAGTCCCCAGACCAGCAGGTTCGGTCCGGAGTCGTCGGTGCTGCCGGTCTCGTTCTGTCCGTTGACCTTCGGGCCAGGCGTGCCGGTGCCCTCCTGCGTGAGGGTGAACACCCGGGTACCGCTGACGGGGTGGCCGTCGGCGGAGGTCACCCGGAACGCCATCGTGTACTCGCCGACCGGTCCGAGGCCGTCGAGCGGGACGCTGACGCTGTCGCCCTGGACCGTCGGGTCGCCCTTGGACCACAGGTTGCCGTCCGGGCCGACGACGGTGAGCGACGCGAACTTCTGCTGCAGCGCCTCGTTGAACGTGACGGTGACCCGCTCCGGGGCCGTCGCGATCTGCGCCGCGTTCTCGGGATTGCTGGAGAGGACGGCCGAGTGCGCGGACGCGGTGCCGGCGCCCAGCATGGTCGCGAGCATCGCGACGAATCCGACGGCGATGATGCGGACGCGGTGGACCTTGTGCGCGCTCATGAGCGGCGGTTCCGGATGGTCGCGCCGATGCCCAGGGCAGTGCCCAGCGCGCCCAGCACCAGGCCGATGCCGCCCAGCCAGCGGGCGGTGGTGTCGGCGTTGTTCGTGGTCGCGTCGACCGTGACGGCCGTGTCGGCCGCGGCGTGTGCCTTGCCGCCGCCGCTGCCCGCGGCGAGCGTCAGCGTCGGGGTCGGCTTGTCCGGCTCGCTGCCGTCGGCGCCGGGCTTCTGATCCCACTGCACGACGGTGCCGTCGCTGTAGGTCTGGGTGGTGGGGAACTCCACGGAGCCCTGCTCGGGCAGCGGTCCGGCCGAGAGCACGAACTGCTGGAACTGTCCGGGCCCGACGCTCACGCCGGGATCGGCCGTCCAGGTCACCGACGTCGCGGTGGCCGACGCCGGATCCTTCTGGACCGTCGAGGTCCAGCCGGGCATCGGTTCGGTGCGGGCCGACTTGAGGTTCGGCAGCTGCACCGTGACCGCGGTGGTGCCCGCGGTCTCGGACTCGGTGGGGACGCGGAAGGTGAGGACGGAGTAGCCGCCCTGCTCGGCGCCGGGTGCGGCGACCGAGACGTGGGCGGAGGCCACGCCGGTGGCCAGCAGCAGCGCGCCGCCGGCGGCGCCCACCGTGAGGAGGGCGCGGGAGAGGATTCTCTTCATTGCTCGGGTGTCGTTTCTGTGCGGAGGGTGCGATGGACGCGGCTTACGCGTGCACCGGTGGTCCGCGCCGGGTCAGCCCGGCGGCAAGCACAGTCAGACGGGGTGCGCGGCGGTCGAGCGGCCGCGGCGCGGGTGCCGACGTCGGATCGACGCCGCGAAACAGCGGCGCCAGGACCGTGCGCAGGACATGGGTGATCGGCCCGTACAGGCGTTCGGCACCGTGGACCAGGCTCGCGCACACGACGGTGGCTGCGGCGTGCGCGGTCAGCATCGCGGCGGCGGGCACGCCGGCGTGCGCGTGGGCGTCCGACGCGAGCGTGAGCGTGAGGTGCCCGGCACCCTGCCCGGCCGCGAGCGCCGCGAACAGCGCCGTGCGGCTCCGGCTCAGGACGGGCAGACCGCCGACGATCACGCCGACGCCGGCACACGACGCGAACAACAGGGTCAGGGCCGCCGAGTCGGGGAAACCGCCGCCGGCGATGCCGTGCGCGGCGATGGCCAGGGCGGCCGCCGCCGCGCCCACCGCGCCGCCGCGGAGCGCGGCGGTCGGGGCGGGACGCGTGACGGACACGGCGATCGGGCGGTGACGGCTAGCGGACGCCGAGGCGGGCCAGGATGTCGGCCTCGACGCCGTCGAGTTCGGCGGAGATGGCGTGGTGGGCCTGCTTGCGGCGGGCCGGCGGCATCTGCTCGGCGGCGTGGACCGCGGTGCCGAGGTCGGTGAGGCGGGCGCGGATCGCAGTCGCGAACTGCTGCGTCTCCGCGTCACCGGGGTGGCGGGTGACGATCTCGTCGACGGACTTCTCGGCGCCGGCGATGCGGGCACTGAGCTTGGCGCCGTGGCCGGTGTACTCGCCGAGCTGGTCGACGGCGATGCCCATGCGCTGCGCGCGCTGGGTGTCGAGCTGGCCGCGCAGGGCGGTCGCGCCGCGGTACGCGAGCGGCACCACGACCGGCGCGAGCAGGCGGGCCACACCCAGGTATCGGCGCAGCTGAGCGACCGTCAGACCCTTCTCGGCGGCCTTGACGGCGGCCTTCTCCTGGGCCTTGAGCGCCGAGATCTGGGCCTTGTCGACCTTCTTCTGGGCCTTCGAATCCGACCGGTGCTTCCTGCGGTCGTTCTTCGCACCGAGCTTTGCCTCGAGCTTCGCCTTGTGCTTGAGCGCCTGCGCCTCGGCCTTGCGCGTGGCGCGCCGCTTACGTTTCTTGAACAACCCCACTGGAAAGGCCCCTCCATCTGGTGTTTCGGCGCGGCGGCGGACTGCGTCACAGCTTATCCGTGCTTGTTTATGCTCTGCCGCTTTCGGCTTTACCCTAGGTGAGCACATAATCTTCCACATCGTGTGTTCCCCGATCGGCCCGCAGGACGGCGCCGACACCGCTGATACGGCGGCGTCGGCGAGACTCGGCGCCTCCCTGGTCCCTGTGCCCCCCGTGCTTCTGGAGCCGGGCGCGCTGACGCGGTGCCGCCATCGGGTGCACCTGGATGCCGCCAACCCGGATCTGCTGGTGGCCGCGCCCGAGAACACCGGGGTCAAGCAGCGGCAGGAGGCGGCGGCCGCGCAGCGCGAGGCGGTCCGGGTCCGGCTGATGGACGCCGACCCCGACGCGTGGGTGCGGATCGCACCCGACGGCCCGGCCGGGCAGCGGGCCCGCGACACCCTCGAGGCGTGCCGAGCCGGAGCCGACAAGATCTGGGGCGCGATGCTGCCCGCCGAGCGCGATACCGGACGACGCGGCCGCGTCGAGATCCTGCTGCGCGACGTCGACCGCGGCGGCTACATCCCGGTGATCGTCGTCAACCACAAGGTCACCGATCCGGGTCGGGGCGCTACCACGTCGGGGCTGTTCGAGTGGGCCCCCGCCGTCGACGAGAAGCGTAAGGTGCGCGCGCAGCTGCGCGACCAGATGCGGCTGGCGCAGGTGTACCGGATGCTCGAGCGGCACGACCTCGCCAGCCCCGCCCTGCTGGGCGGCGCCATCGGCTACGGCGCCGACTGCGTGCTGGTGCACGATCTGTCCACCGTGCTGAGCGACTACGACGAGCGCTTCGCGGACCGGATCGCCGTCGCGCGCGGCGAGATCGTGACGGTGCCGTCGCAGATCGGCGAGTGCCGGTCGTGCCCGTGGTGGTCCGGATGCCGCGCGAAGCTCGAGGAGACCCGCGACGTGTCGCTGGTCGCGACAGGCTCCCGCGCCGACGTGCTCCGCGAGCACGGCGTGACCACCATCGAGCAGCTCGCCGCGTGGGAGGGCGATCCCCCGGAGGAGTGGCCGCACAATTCGTTCCACGACACCGTCGTCACCGCGAAGGCGTGGCTGTCCGGTGCCGCGCTGGTGCGCCGGCACGAGACGGTGACCGTGACCCGCGCCGACGTCGAGGTGGACGTCGACATGGAGAGTTACCAGGAGCACGGCGCCTACCTGTGGGGCACGCTGCTCAACGTCGCCGGCACGTCGGTGTACCGGCCGTTCGTGAGCTGGGACCCGGTGCCGACCGCCGACGAGGCCCGGTCCTTCGCCGAATTCTGGACCTGGCTCATGGCCGAACGCGCCGCCGCCGCCGCCGTCGGGAAAACCTTTGCCGCCTACTGCTATTCCCGCTCCGCCGAGGACAAGTGGCTGCTCGACTCGGCGCGCCGCTTCGCCGGCACCCCGGGCATCCCCACCGTCGCCGAGATCCGCGAGTTCATCGACAGCCCGCAGTGGGTGGACATCTACCAGGCCGTCGGCGACAACTTCGTATGCCCGAACGGCAAGGGGCTCAAGAAGATCGCCCCCGTCGCCGGATTCCACTGGCGCGACGCCGAGGCCAGCGGCGAGGCGTCGATGAGCTGGTACCGCGAGGCCGTCGGCTACGACGGCGACCCCGACCTCACTCAGCGGCAGCGACTCCTCGAGTACAACGAGGACGACGTCATCGCCACCAAGGTGCTGCGGGAATGGATGTCCGACCGGGCGATGGACGAGATCCCGCACGAGTCGGAGCTGTAGCGCGGGTATCTCGAGCCCCGGTTCCCCGCGTTTTGCGCACTTATCGCTCTTTCGCGGCCCTCGATTCCGCGTTTCGCGCACTTAGCGCGGGGGCGATGAGTTCTGGGGACGTTGCGGGTCTGTACCTGTGACAGCACCCCACGAGACGGGAGACACCCCATGACCGCGCAGTTGCCCGCCGCCGAACTCGACCGACGGTACAGCGCCGAGAGCGCGCCGCCCTCCACGTGGGAGCAGGTGACGGCGGCGCTCGACGCCGCCGAGGTGTTCTGGCTGTCCACCGTCCGGCCCGACGGGCGACCGCACGTGACACCGCTGATCGCGGTCCGCGTCGACGACCGCATGCACTTCTGCACCGGCCTGGACGAGCAGAAGGCACGCAATCTCTCGGCGGCCGACGCCTGCGTGCTGACGACCGGGACGAACGCCCTCGGATCCGGGTTGGACGCCGTGGTCGAGGGACGGGCGGTGCAGGTCTCGGATCCGGAGTCGTTGACCCGGATCGCCGACGCCTACCGCGCGAAGTACGGGCCGGACTGGAGCTTCGACGTCGCGGACGGCAACTTCGTCAACACCGTCGGCGGTCCGGCGACGGTGTTCCGCATCGAACCGGCCGCCGTGTTCGCCTTCGCGAAAGGTGAGTACGCGCAGACGCGTTGGCGGTTCTGACGGCTCAGTTCTCCCACAGCTCGGTGCTGCGGGTGTCGATCGACCCGACGATGCGCCGTAGGGCGTCGTCGACCGGTTGCGGGTCGATCCGGCGGCCGTCCCGAAGGCGCAGGGCGACATGGCCGTCGGCGGCCTCCTTGGGGCCGATCACCGCCTGGTACGGCACTCGCCGAGAGTTCCGGATCCGGGCGCCGAGGGTGCCGTCGGCCCGGCTCACCGCGTGCGCACGCAGGCCCGAATCGAGGCAGCGCTGCACCAGACGCTCGGCGTCGTCCGTCTCGTCGTCGGTGACCGGCAGGACCACCACCTGGGTCGGCGCGAGCCAGGCCGGGAAGGCGCCGTCGTGCGCCTCGATCAGGTGCGCGACGACTCGTTCGAGGCTGCCGATGATGCTGCGGTGGATCATCACCGGCCGATGCCTGGCGCCGTCGGAGCCGATGTAGTGCAGGCCGAACTGCTCCGGTTGGTGGAGGTCGACCTGGACGGTGGACAGGGTCGATTCGCGGCCCGCGGCGTCGGAGATCTGCACGTCGATCTTGGGGCCGTAGAACGCGGCCTCGCCAACGACGGCGTCGTACGGGACGCCGGAGGCGTCGAGGACCTCGGTGAGTATCGCGACTGACCGCCGCCACAGTTCGGGTGCCGCGACGTACTTGCCGCCCGGTCCGGGCAGCGACAGCCGGTACCGGGATGGCCGGATGCCGAGCGCGTCGTAGGCACGGCGAATCAGGTCGAGGGCGGCGCGTGCCTCGTCGGCGACCTGGTCCGGGGTGCAGAAGATGTGGGCGTCGTTGAGCTGGATTGCTCGGACGCGGGTGAGGCCGCCCAGCACGCCGGACAGCTCGGAGCGGTACATTCCACCTAATTCGGCTATGCGTAAGGGTAATTCGCGGTGGCTGTGCGATCGGGAGCGGTAGATCAGGGCGTGGTGCGGGCACAGGCTCGGGCGTAGCAGTACCTGCTCGGCGCCGAGTTGCATCGGCGGGAACATGTCGTCGCGGTAGTGCGACCAGTGACCGGAGATCTCGTACAACTCACGTTTGCCCAGGACCGGCGAGTAGACGTGCCGGTAGCCGGCCCGCCGCTCGATGTCGCGGACGTACTCCTCGAGGGTGTGGCGCACGGCCGCGCCGTCGGGCAGCCAGTAGGGCAGGCCCGCGCCCATCAGTGGGTCGGTGTCGAACAGGTCCAGTTCGCGGCCGAGTTTGCGGTGGTCGATCATCTTCGGTCTCCTCGCGGATGGGGAGCGAGTGACCAGACGACGAAGCCCCGGGGCACTCGCCCCGGGGCTTCGGACTCAGTCAGCAGTCAGCGCGCCGGGACACTCTCCGGCGTCGTCGTCGCAATGGCGCGCTGCATGTCGGCCACGGTAGCAGCCGAATCAGGCACGCGCATCAACTTTTTCGCATTGTTACCGCGGCGCCATGCGCAGCGCGCCGTCCATGCGGATGGTCTCGCCGTTGAGGTAGTCGTGCTCGGCGAGGAACTGCGCCAGCTGCGCGTACTCGTCGGGCTTGCCGAGGCGCGACGGGAACGGGATGCCCGCCTCGAGGTTCTTGCGGTACTCGTCGGTGACGCCGGCGAGCATCGGGGTGTCGATGGTGCCGGGGGCGATGGTGTTGACGCGGATGCCGACCTGCGCGAGGTCGCGTGCGGCGGTGATCGTCATCGCGTGCACGCCACCCTTCGACGCGGTGTACGCGATCTGGCCGATCTGGCCCTCGAACGCCGCCACCGACGCGGTGTTGACGATCAGGCCGCGCTGGCCCGAGTCGTCGACCGTCGGTAGGTGCTGCATCGCGTTCGCCGCCAGGCGCATCACGTTGAACGTGCCGAGCAGGTTGACGGTGATGACCGTGCGGAACAGTTCCAGGTCGTGCGGGCCGTTCTTCGACAGGATGCGGCCCGCCCAGCCGACACCGGCGCAGTTGACGACGATGCGCAGCGGCACACCCGACTCGGTGATCTGGTCGATCGCCGCCTGCACCTCGGCCTCACTGGTGACGTCGGTGGGGATGAGGGTGACGCCGGCCGGCACGCTGTCGCCGGCGCGCTCGATGGACTGGGCCAGGTCCAGGCCGAAGACGGTGGCACCCGCATCGGCGAAGCGCTTGGCGGTGGCGGCCCCGAGACCGGATGCCGCTCCGGTGATCAGTGCCGCGGTTCCCTGGATTTCCACTGCTGTTCCCCTTCGGTCCGGGTCGGCCCTCATCGGCCGGCCGTGGTGATCTGCACCCTAACGCGGGGTGGTGGGCGGCGCTGGACCTGTGCTCACATCGGTCCACCCGATGTCGCCGCGAGGTCGTGCCGGTGCGCCCACGCGGCGACGTCGCCGCGCTCGAGCGCCACCGCCAGCAGGTCCGGGAACCGGTCCGGTGTGCACGCGAACGCCGGAACGCCCAGTGCGGCAAGTGCTGCCGCGTTGTCCCGGTCGAACGCCGGTGCGCCGTCGTCGGACAGGGCCAGCAGGACCACCACCTGGACCCCGGCATCACGCATCGCGGCCACCCGGGACAGCATCTCGGCGCGGATCCCGCCCTCGTACAGGTCGGAGATCAGCACGAACAACGATTCGGTGGGGCGGGTGATCAGCGACTGGCTGTACGCGATCGCGCGGTTGATGTCGGTGCCGCCGCCCAACTGGGTACCGAACAGCACGTCCACCGGATCGGACAGCCTGTCGGTGAGGTCCACCACCGCCGTGTCGAAGACCACCAGCGAAGTGCGCAGCGCCCGCATGGATGCGAGGACCGCACCGAACACCGACGCGTACACCACGCTCGACGCCATCGACCCCGACTGGTCGATCGCCAGCACGACGTCGCGCTGCACCGCCTGGGATCGGCGGCCGTAGCCGATCAGCCGTTCCGGCACCACCGTCCGGTACTCCGGCAGATAGTGCTGCAGGTTCGCGCGGATCGTGCGGTGGAAATCCAGGTCGCGCAGCTTCGGATTGGTGGTGCGCGCCGCCCGGTTCAGGGCCCCGGTCACGGCGGAGCGGGTGGCCCGGGCCAGGCGTTCCTCGATGCCGCGCACCACCCGTTCCACCACGATCCGGGCGGTGGCCTTGGTGGCTTCCGGCATCACCCGGTTCAGGCTCAGCAGTGTCCCCACCAGGTGGACGTCCGGTTCGACGGCCTCGAGCAGCTCCGGTTCGAGGAGTAGCTGGGTCAGCCCGAGCCGTTCCATCGCGTCCCGCTGCATCACCTGCACCACCGAGGTGGGGAAGTAGGTACGGATGTCGCCGAGCCAGCGCGCCACGCGCGGTGCGGAGCCGCCGAGACCGGCACTGCGCCGGGGGTTTCCGTCCGCGGAGCCGCGGTCGTCGTACAGCGCGGACAGGGCCGAGTCCATCGCGGTGTCCGACGCCGATGCCAGTCCGCCGGTGGACTCCTCGGCGACGTCGCCGAGCAGCAGCCGCCAGCGGCGCATCCGCTCGTCGTCGATCGGTGTGGTCATGCCGGGATTCCCAGGATCAGGGCGGTGGCCGTCAGGGCGCGACCGCCGCGGTCGGTGTCGAGGGCGCCGTCGGTGACGGCGGCCCGTTTCCCGTCGCGCAGCACCGCGCCGAGCGTGCGGCGTTCCGCGGGTCCGAACCCGCCGAAGGTGCGGCGCAACGCCGGCAGCGCGTCGACGAACTCGTCGGCGTGCAGCCCGGACACCCAGGCGTCGACGAGTGCGAGCAGGTCCCGGTCGTGGACGAACAGCAGTCCGCTGCCACCGGCGAAGCCGTCGATCCACCGGGCCTTCGCGGCGGCCGCGACACCGGCCGACAGCGCCCGACCGACCCGGGCGGTGGTCTCGGGGGTGTCGAGCCGGCCCACGTCGCGCAGCAGTCGCACGGTGCGGCCGGTGAGCAGCCCGTCGGCGTCGTCGCGTCCGGCCAGCGTCGTGAGGGTGTCGAACCACCGGTCGGTCGACGCGGGATCGTCGCGCAGGGTGAGCGCGGCGTGGACGGCGTCGAGCGCGTCGCGCAGCCCGTCCGCCGCGTCGGTGTCGAGACCGGTCACCGCCGCGGGCAGGCCCGCGCAGATGCGCACCAGCAGCGCGTCGACGACGCGGTCGAGCGCGGAGAGGTCGGTGCCGCGTACGTCGCCGTACCGGAGGGTGCGCACCAGCGGCGGCAGCGCCGCCATCAGGTGTGCGACGTCGTGGTCGAGGGCCGCCGCGGTGTCGACGGCGTCGAGCAGGTCCGCGACGGTGTCGCGCAGGTCGGCGAGCAGGGCCTGCTCGAGCAGCCCGGTCACCTCGGCCAGCGTGACGTCGGGCCGGGCGGCGCGGTCGCGCACCACCGCGTCGGCGGCGGTGGCGACGGTGGTGCCCCAGCGCGCCGCCTCCACCACCGCCACCGCGAGTTCGGGACGCCACCGCAGTTTCCACGATTCCCGGAACGTGCCGGTCGACCGCACCGTGGACTGGGTGGGCACCGCCCACTCCACCTCGATCAACCGCAGCCGGTGCAGCAACTGCGACCGCTGCCGGTCGATGTCGGTGCGCAGATCCAGGTCCAGATCCTTGTCCGTCGGGGAACGCTTGAGCCGCAGCGACTTCGATCGGGCCTGCAGGTCGGCCTCGAGCGGGACCGTCGGGGTGGAGTCGGGGACCTCGCCGAGGGACTCCCCGACGACCAGGCGCCGCGTCACCAGGTCGAGCAGCACTTCGTCGCCGTCGCACAGCACCGCGCGCGTGGCCTCGGTGACCTCCGCCAGTCCCGGCAGCGGCCGGTCCCGCAGGGCCGCCAGGGTGTCCGCGAGCCGGGTCGCCTCGATGACGTGTGCGCTCGACACCGGTAGGTCCTCGGCGCGCAGAACCCGCGCGACCCGGGTCAGCCACCGCGCGACCGTGTCGTCGGGGGCGGTGAACAGGTGCTCGTACCAGCCGGGGGAGACGATGCCCGCGCCGTAGCCGGACGCGATGGACAGCCGGGAGTGTGTCCACGGCACCCAGGTGAGCGACGCCTTGACCTTGGGGAGCCCGCGCAGCAGGCGGGCGTCCGGCGCGGCCGGGCCGAGTCTTCCGGCCAGGGCGGGCGCGTGCATCGCCCCGCACACCACCGCGATCCGCAGCGCACCCGCCTTGATCGTCGTGCGGAGCACCTGCCGCATGTGCGCTTCGCGGCGCGCGGTGTGGTCGTCGAGCTCGACGCCGTCGCGCAGCGCCGCCATCGCCTCGGTGATCGCATCGAAGGCCGAGGCCGGGTCGTCTCCGTCGCCGGTATGATCTTCATCTTCGACTGCAGGGCAACGGGATTCGACGACGGTATCCCACCACTGCTCGAAGTCGCCGTAACCGGCCGCCGCCGCGAGTGCGGTCAGCGGATCCGGCCGGGTGGTCTCGTCGGCGCCGCGGTCCGCGGCGAGCGCGAGCGTCGCCGGCAGGTCACAGAACCGGACATCGGCGTCGTGGGTCACCGCCCAGTGCAACGCCTGCCACTCCGGCGAGAACACCGCCAGCGGCCAGAATGCCGCGCGCGCAGGATCGTTCGCGGCGTAGCCGAGCAGGGCCACCGGCGGCCGCAGCCCGTCGTCCGCGGCGAGCGGGACGAGCGCATCGGCGTCGGCCGGCCCCTCGATGAGCACCGTGTCCGGCTCGAACGCGTCGAGGGCGCGCAGCACGGCCCGCGCGGATCCGGGACCGTGGTGGCGGATGCCGAACACCCGCACCTGCGCGCCGGCGGTCGCGGTGGTCACCCCGTCACCTCGCGGCACGCCCGGTAGAAGTCGTCCCATTCGGTGCGGTGGCGCACCACGGCCTCGAGGTATTCGGTCCACACCACCCGGTCGGCCACCGGGTCCTTGAGGACGGAGCCGAGGATGCCGGCGGCGACGTCCGCCGGTCGCAGGGTGCCGTCGCCGAAGTGCGCGGCCAGGGCGAGACCGTTGGTCATCACGGAGATCGCCTCGGCGGTGGACAGCGTGCCCGACGGGGACTTGAGCTTGGTGCGCCCGTCGGCGGTGACACCGTCGCGCAGTTCCCGGAACACGGTGACGACGCGGCGGATCTCCTCTGCGGCGGCCGGTACCGGCGGCAGTTCCAGTGCGGCGCCGAGCTGTTCGACGCGACGGACCACGATCGCGACCTCGTCGTCGGCGCTCGCCGGCAGCGGCAGCACGACGGTGTTGAAGCGGCGACGCAGCGCCGACGACAGGTCGTTGACGCCGCGGTCGCGGTCGTTGGCGGTGGCGATGACGTTGAACCCCTTCGCCGCCTGCACCTCGGTCCCGAGTTCCGGAACGGGCAGGGTCTTCTCGGACAGGATGGTGATGAGCGCGTCCTGCACGTCGGCGGGGATACGGGTCAGTTCCTCGACCCGGGCGATGGCGCCGTCGCGCATCGCGGTCATCACCGGCGACGGCACCACCGCGGCGGGCGTGGGGCCCTCGGCGAGCAGTCGCGCATAGTTCCAGCCGTAGCGCACCGCCTCCTCCGCGGTGCCGGCGGTGCCCTGCACCAGTCGCGTCGACTCGCCGGAGATCGCCGCGGCCAGATGTTCGGACACCCACGTCTTCGCGGTGCCGGGCACGCCGAGCAGGAGCAGGGCACGGTCGGTGGCGAGGGTCGCGACCGCCACCTCCATCAGGCGGCGCGGACCGATGTACTTCGGGGTGATCACGTTGCCGTCGGCCAGAGTGCCGCCGAGGAGGTACGTCACCACGGCGTGCGGCGACAGGCGCCACGACGGCGGCCGGGGGCGGTCGTCGGCCGCGGCGAGCGCCGCGAGTTCGTGTGCGTACTGCTGCTCGGCGTGGGGGCGCAGCAGTGCGGGCTCGGTGGTCAGGGTGTCGGTCACGTCAGCTCCTCGTGAAGGTGTCGGCGGTGGGTGAGGATGTCGGCCGCGGCCGCGAACAGGGCCAGTCGATCGAGGTCCCCGGTGCGTGTCGCGGCGTCGGACAGCACCGACTCGAACTCGAACGGCGCGCGGTGCCCGAGCAGGTCCACCGGGTGCCGCACCCGGGCCGTCTGGTCCCGGGACGCGTACACCGCCCGGAGCACCGCGGCGGTCACGTCGTGCGGCCACGGGGCAGGCTCGCGTCCGGCAGCACCCCGTCGGGGGTGGCGAGCAGGTGCGCGACGACGACGTCGCGCGGCAGGTGCGCGGCCACCGGCGCGGCGACGGTGCCCTCGCGGCGCAGCAACGCCACCGCCCAGGCAGGGTCGCGCTGCGCGGCGACGGCAGCCGACCACGCGTGCTCGAGCTCCGACCTGAACGGTTCGGCCACCGTCAGATGCGGCAGATCCTCTGGGGTGACACCGATCTCGGGCCACACCGACAGCGGTGCGGCCTGTACGGCCAGGGTCAGTACGACGTCCGGGCGCCGCGCGGTGCGGTCGTCGAGGCCGTCCCGCCCTGCGGCGTCGTCGAGGCGGTCGGGCAGGGCCACGGTGACCACCCCGTCGGCGACCTCGATCCACTCCCGCAGGCGCCGCGTCATCCGCTGTCCGTACGCGGAGTGCGGCAGCTGACGCAGCAGCCCCGCCGCGGCCTGCCGCACGCGTCGGCTGCGGTCGTCGAGGGCCTGCTCGAGCAGGGGTTCGTCGTCAGGGCCGATGCCGACGGCGAGTTCGGAGACCAGGGCGGCGCGTGAGTCGGCGTTCTCGGACCGCCACGCCGCCGACAGTCGCGAGGTCGCCGCGGCCGGGTCGCTGCGGCGCAGGGCCGCGAACCATCGCCGCCGCACGGCGGGGGTGCCGTGCCGCCAGTCCTCGTCGTCGGACGGGTCCGGGTCACGTAGCGCTGCCCAGTCGGGGTTGCGGGCGGCGAGCCATTGTCCGCGCGGTCCCGCGAGCGCGACCAGTCGCTCCCGGTGCGGGGTGGGGCGGACCGCGGCGCCGAGCACCTCGACGAGCATCTCCGGCGGGGATCGGAAACCTGCAGCGGCATCGAACCATTCGGGCAGCAGCGGGGAGTCGACGACGAGCAGGGAACGCAGTCGCGCCGCGGCCGCCGCCGGCAGCAGCGGACGCGGATCGTCGGGGGCGGGTGCCGGTATCGCTACTGTCGTCGGTGCGCTTGCCCCGGCGAGGAACACCGACTCCAGCGCCGCCGCCGCGAGAAGCGTCGGAGCAGGCTCGCCGTCGAGGGCCGTCGCCGCGGTTGCGGTGTGCAGGCCGGACAGCGGCGTCGTCGATCTCGCGGTCCCGAGAAGTGCTGTCGCCGTGAGGGACTCCGGATAGGGACGGATCATGCGGCGATCACCGTGCCGGCGTCGAACACGGATGCGGGCAGCAGTGCGGTGCCGTCCCAGTCGCCGCACACGGTGACCGGGTGGCCGCCGGAGACGGCGAGCAGCTGCCATCGTCCCGTGTCGTCGCCGCCGACCGGGAGGGCCCGCCCGGTACGGTCGACGACGTGCCAGGTTCCTGCGGTGACGGTGGGGGTGACGTCGGCGAGGAGCATCGGCCACGCGCGGATCCACGGGTCGGCGGCGAGTGCGGTGGTGTAGCCGTCGAGGGCGGTGACCGGGTCGGTGGCGCCGGGCAGGGTCGTGAACGGTTCCGGGGCGGCGTGCTGGGTGCCCAGTTGCGCACGTAGCGGTGCGGCGCCGGGGTAGTAATGCAGGTCGGCGTCGATGAGAGTTCCCGGAATCGGTGCAGCCGTATTGAATTGGGCGCTGCCGTGGGCGAAGTCGAGGAGCAGTGCCCAGCGGCCGGAGTCGCGTCCGCGCAGCCACGCCCGGCGGGTAACCAGACGCCCCTCCTCGGCGGTGCGGACCGCCAGCACCTGCCAGCGGTCGCGGACGGCGGGCTCGGCGCGCACCTCGTCGGCGCGCACGGGCACCCCGAGGTGTGTCTGCACCGAGCGATTCAGCGGTTCCGGCAGCCGGCCGCGGTCCCGAAACGCGCGGATCAGCAGGTGCAGGCGCGCGTACTCTGTCAGCAGCGGCGCCGGCCAGTCCGGGGCGGTGGCGACGAGCGTCGGCAGCGCGCGCAGGGTGGCGGCGGCGCCGGGGGCCTGCGCGTCGACCATGCGGGCGGCGATCGCGTCGTAGGCGGCGGCGTCGTGGGCGACGGAGCCCAGGCCGGCGACGATCCGATCGGTCAGCCACCGGTCCAGCTCGTCGAGACCGGCGGCGATCCGCTCGGTGCGGCGCTCGGTGGTGGCCGGATCGGGTGCCGCCTTTGGGGATGCCTCGGGGGTGGCCGCCGCGCGGGCGGCCCGGGTCGCGAGCCAGTCGGTGACGAACTCGGGGGCGGCGGCGGTCGGCACGGCACCGTCTGACCAGCGCAGCAGCAGGCTCACGGCGTGCTTGCACGGGAACTTGCGGCTGGGGCACGAGCAGCGGTACGCGGGGCCGGTGAGGTCGACCGCCGCGAGGTACGGATTCTTGCCGCTGCCGCCGCACGACCCCCACAGAGCGGTGTCGGTGCGGCCGGTGTCGGCCCATTTCGTCGCCAGCCCGCGGGCAGCCGACAGTGACGCCGCATCGGGTGCGGCGGCCACGACCTGCGCGGAAGACCAGGGTTCTGTCACGTCAGCAAAACGTACGGCAGATGCCCGACAAGATGCCAAGCGCGCAGGCCGTCCGTGGGCTTCGTCACGCAGGGCGTTACCGTGGTCGGCGAGTGTCCTGGGGAGGAGACATATGTACGGGGAGGGTCGTCTGGCGTTGCCGCCGGTTCCGGATCGGGAGACCGGTGAGCCGCGTCCGCCCGCGGCGCCGGGAGGGTCGAGGGGGACGAACGCGTTGTCCTCCGGACCCGTTCCGGATGCGCATCCTCGTGTCCCCGATCATCTGGGCCCGATGCTGGAGTGGTCGCTACCGAATCGCAGGTTCCGTCTGCAGATGAGCTTCGCCGCGGTGGCGCTCGGGGTCGTCTATTCGACCGTCGTGGACGGCTTCGCCTGGCTGTCGAATTGGCAGCTTTGGGCGTTCCTGGTTGCCTTTGGTGTCTTCGCGTACTGGCGTTTCGGCGGGCAGGAGTGGCGGGCGGCCGGCGCGGTGTGGTTCCAGGCGGGAAAGTCCTGGGCGAACACCTACGAGCTCGTCGAGGTCAAGGTCTCCGGGGGAAACCGCCCCACCTTGGAACTGAGGGATTCGTCGGGTCGACAAGCCGTGACGGCATTGGAAGATATTCGAGCAAGTCCGCGAACATGGGATCTCGTCTACAACGGCATTTTGCATTCGGCGGCCTCGGGCGACTGTTATGTGAGTGCGTCGGCGCGGAAGGCGTTGAAGCTGCCGTCGGTGGTCGTGACGGTGGATGGCTCTTCGGGTGATCGGATCCGATCAACTCGTCGACGGTCGGCGCGGGACGTGGCAGGGGGAGGCGTGATCTCGCGCGGGAACGGAGTCGTGCGGTGGCCTGATGAATGGCCGCGATCCGTGATCTCGATCTGGCTCGCGGCACCGCTGGCAGTTGCTTTCGTGTCCGGTGGTGTGGCACTTCTCAGTGTCACGGGCTGGGCTGCCGGCGCAGTAATCAGCATGTGGTTCTTCGCGATTGGGGCGATGTTCCTGTCGGCGTGTGGACGGCCCAGGCCGTCGGCGCTGTCGGGGCGGGTGCGGGTCGAGAAGCTGGTCCCGAGCACCGGGGAGATCATTGACAGCGGCACGCCCGGGATCCTGATCCCGGTGTCTCGTTGGTTCTGGTTCCGGAATCTATCGATCTCACTCGTGGTGCTGCTCGCCGGACCGGCCTTCACGTTCATGTACATCGATCCGGAGTCCGATATCCCGCTTCCCGTCACGGTCGGCGCGTGGATCTTCACCCTGTTCGGGATCTGGTTCGCCGGTGTGACTTTGCTCCCCGGAGGCGGCTTTCGTCCCCGAATCCACCTGTCGAGAGAAGGCATGTTCGTGAGCAGCAACACCTCGTGCGCGTTCACGCGGTGGACCTCGGCGGACTCCGCAACCGCGACCCGTCAGGGGAGGGTGAGGACCATCGCGGTGAGCGGCGGCTACCCCGCTGTCGTAAAGCGACGGCGCTGGGGCCGCGACAACCTGGTCGAGTACCCGGACATAAACGTCAGCGCCCTGTCCTTCGATATCGACAGCGCCCTGCTCCTCGAGGTCCTGGACCGAGCTGTCGGGGACGAACCGGGCTGGCGGGACAAGCTCGGGAACGGCGAGGCGCTGCGGGAGTTGAAGTCCCTCCACTCCCAGGTGAACGCGCGATAGGGATGCAGGTGGGGTCAGCTGGTTGGGCAGTCGACATGCCGATCCGGCCGCGGGCTATGGTCTGGGTGAATTCGTTGCTGCCTACCGCAGAGGGAGTACTCGATGTCCATGACCGAGGTTTCCGCCGACCACCCGTACAGCCCGGCGTTCGTGGCCGCGGGGCTCGTATTCGTCTCCGGCGCACTGTCCGTCGATGCGACGGGGGTTCCGGTGCCCGGCCGCATGGCAGCGCTCGACGCTGCGGTCGACCGGATGGTCGAGCGGCTGGCGACGGTCGGCGGCGAACTGAAGGACGTCGTCAAGCTCACCTACTTCGTGACCGACCTGTCGTTGCGCGAGGAGACGAACCGACAGTTCGAGCGTCTCTTCGACGCTCCGCGTCCCGCCCGCACCTTCGTCGAGGTGAGCGGGCTCCCTTACGGCGCGACGGTTGAGATCGACGCCGTCGCGGCGGTGAACGACCGAGGCTGAGGCTCGGGAGTCGATCGGCGGTCCGTGCGGTGCGGTGTCAGCGTCCGGAACCAATCGTGTTGAGCGCCTGCATATTCGACTGCTCTGCTGCGTCGTAGTCGGCCGCGACCTTCTCGAACACGGCTCGCATCTGCTCGACGACGGTGATGTGGTCGGCGAGGGCGCGGTCGAGGGGGTACTCGCCGCCGGATGCCTTTTGCTCGAACTTGCGGGTGAGGGCGAGGCCGGACGGCAGCGAGCCGAGCCCATCGATGCGGGTGAGTTCGCCGGATTGGACCTTCAGTTCGCGGAGTTGATCGATGAGTTCGGAGCATCGCTGCGCGCATTTCTCGGCGACGCCGGGCTCGAGCGTGAGGTGGCCGGTGTCGATCATCGCGCCGATCTCCGGCCAGGATGGGATGCCGTTCATGGGAGTGTCCTTCCGGTCAGTGGGGGATGGACGGGGCGAGCGCCGCACTATTGCGGATCGCCAATGGGCACGGGCTGTCCGAGGCCGGGAGCCCGTCGAAGTAGGTGGATTTGATCATGATGGCGTCGGGTCCGGAGGAGAAGGCGACGTCGCAGTATTCGTTGCGGGTGTCGTTGGACTCGCGGACGGTGAATGCGCTGCGTCCGTCCACGTCGACGGGTGTGACGTCGTGGAAGCGGTCGTTGGCGAGGATGTCGTCGAGGGGACGCCCGGCCGCGAAGACTGTCACGAAGTAGTCGGGGCCGCGCCACCGGCACAGGCTCCACCCGGGTTGCTTGACGCCTACGATGTCGCGCGACTGGGTCGCGGGGTCGACGCCTGCGGCCCGTAGCGCGTCGTCGGGAATGCTGCACGGGTCGAACTGGGGTTCGCCGGACGGTGGCTGCGCCGTCTCGGCCTGCCCCCCGACGGTGGTCGTGCCGCAACCGGTGAGTGCCAGGATTCCGGCCGCGGCGCAGACCGCGGTCCGGAACCGATTCGATGACCTCACGCTTCCCCCTCGTGTCCGCAGATGTACTCATTTGAACAGACGCACAGGGAGCGCTCTCGGTTCCGCGTGTGTCGGGGTCGAGAATCAGGTCCGGCCGACCGAGCTGTCGGCACCGGCGGATACAGTCGTCTGTTCGCTTGTTGGTGCTGGATAGGGGCCTGGTCACGTGATCACTGGTGAGATCAAGAGCAAAGTCGACGCCGTCTGGGATGCGTTCTGGACGGGCGGCATCTCCAACCCGCTCGAGGTGATGGAACAGATCACGTATCTGCTGTTCATCCGGCGGCTCGACGACGAGCAGACGCTCGCCCTCAGCCGCGCCAACATGCTCGGCAAGCCGGTCACCGGCAACCCGTTCCCGGTCGGTACCGACGAGCAGGGTCGCGACTACGACGAGTTGCGCTGGTCGCGGATCAAGAACATGTCCGCCGACGAGGCGTTCGTCGTGGTCGACCAGCGGGTATTCCCGTTCATCAAGACCATGCGCGGCGACGACTCCACCTACGCGCACTTCATGAAGGACGCACGGCTGTCGATCCCCAACGCCGGCATGCTGCAGCGGGTGATCGACCGGCTCGACAAGGTGCCGATGGGTGATCTCGACACCAAGGGCGACATCTACGAGTACCTGCTCGCGAAGATCGCCAGCGCCGGCCAGAACGGCCAGTTCCGCACGCCGCGGCACATCATCCAGCTGATGGTCGAGATGATGGCGCCCAAGCCCGGCGACCGGATCGTTGACCCGGCATCCGGTACCTGTGGCTTCCTCGTGGTGGCGAGCGAGTACATGCGGGCCAACCACGCCGACGCGATCGCGTCGGGTGCGGGCAAGGAGCAGTACCACCACGACATGTTCCACGGCTTCGACTTCGACAATACGATGCTGCGAATCGGCTCGATGAACATGCTGCTGCACGGCGTGGAGCAGCCGGACGTGCGGTATCGGGACTCGTTGGCGGAAGCTAACACTGGTGATGCGGGTGCGTACTCGATGATTCTCGCCAACCCGCCGTTCGCCGGCTCGCTGGACTATGAGAGCACCGCGAAGGATCTGCAGCAGGTCGTAAAGACGAAGAAGACGGAGCTGCTGTTCCTGGCGCTGTTCCTGCGGCTGCTCAAGCCGGGCGGACGGGCGGCGGTGATTGTGCCGGACGGTGTTCTGTTCGGTTCATCCAAGGCGCACAAGGAGCTTCGCCGGATTCTGGTCGAGGATCAGAAGCTGGACGCGGTCGTGAAGCTGCCGTCCGGTGTGTTCAAGCCGTACGCGGGAGTGTCGACGGCAATCTTGTTCTTCACCAAGACCGACTCCGGCGGCACAGACAACGTGTGGTTCTACGACGTCCAGGCCGACGGATACTCGTTGGACGACAAGCGGAATCCGGCTCTCGGCGAGGAGAAGCTCGGGGTGTCGGCGGTGCTCGACGAGTCCGAGCACGAGAAGAATAATCTGCCGGACGTGTTGCGGCGCTGGGCTGATCGCGATGGATCCGAGGTGGATCGGGCGCGGACTGAGCAGAGCTTCTGCGTGCCGAAGGAAGACATCGCGGCGCAGGGGTATGACCTGTCGCTGAACCGGTACAAGGAGATCGTCCACGAGGAAATCGAGCACCGGGCACCGGACGTGATCCTCGACGAACTGGAGCGGATCGAGAAGGAAATCGGCGACGGCATGGCTCAGCTGCGGGAGATGCTGACGGGTGGTGCGGAGTGACGATGTGGCCGATGGTGGCGTTGGGCGATCTCTGCACAGCGGTCGGCGGTGGCACTCCGACGCGCACCAATCCGGAATTCTATGGATCCGACATCCCGTGGGTAACGCCTAAGGACATGAAGCGCTGGAATATTGGCGAGTCGCAGATCGGTATCACACACCTGGGCTTGGAGAAGAGTGCAGCACGGCTCGTTCCTGAAGGATCGGTGCTGATCGTCGTGCGCTCGGGTGTCCTCAAGCACACACTGCCGGTTGGCCTTGCCGGGGTACAGGTTGCAATCAACCAGGATATGAAGGCGCTGCTCTGCAATTCGGATGTAGCACCAGACTATTTGGCGCGCTTCGTCAAGTGGAAGTCCGGCGAGATCCTTCAATGGGTACGAGCAACGACGGCCGACAACTTCTCAATTGACAAGCTCAAGCAGTTGCCGGTTCCTCTCCCCCCGCTCCCCGAGCAGCGCCGAATTGCCGCGATCCTCGACCACGCCGACGCCCTCCGCGCCAAGCGCCGCGAAGCACTCGCCCGCCTCGATGAGCTGACCCAGTCGATCTTCATCGACATGTTCGAGAATGATCGAGAAGTTGCTCAAACGGTAAAGCTCGAAGACGTTGCATCTGTCTCATCCGGCATTACCAAGGGGCGGAAGTTGCCGAGCGCTCCCTTGCAGGAAGTGCCGTATCTCGCGGTCGCGAACGTGCAGGACAAGGCGCTCGATCTGTCTGCAGTGAAGACCATCGCGGTCACCGACGCTGAGATCGACAAGTATCGGCTCGAGTGCAACGACTTGCTTCTCACCGAGGGCGGTGACCCGGACAAGCTCGGGCGGGGATGTCTGTGGAATAGCGAACTGCCCGAGGCTATTCACCAGAACCACATCTTCCGTGTCCGACCAGACACAGAGCGAGTGAATCCCGTCTTCCTGAACTGGGCTGTAGGTAGCAGACGTGGGAAGGCGTATTTTCTGCGATCCGCAAAGCAGACCACAGGGATTGCATCGATCAACATGTCACAGCTCAAGGCATTCCCTCTGCCCCTGCCGGCTTTGAGCTTCCAGGAGGAATTCGCACGAAGAGTGGAAGGGATCGGCCAAATGAAGACGCGCCAACTGAACGCTCTGGCGGAACTCGACGCCCTTTTTGCTTCGCTCCAATACCGAGCCTTCCGGAGCGAATTGTGATCCCCGAGAACGAGAATGCGATCCTCCCCGCCTGGCCGGTGTTCGTACGGCCCACGCTCGCGGTCCTGTCGGACGATCGGACCTGGCGGACCGCTGACCTTCGCGAGGCCGTCGCCGACACGATGCAGTTGACCGAAACTCAACGCGCTGAGCGACTGAACTCCGGGCAGAGTCGCGCCGAGAACCGCGTCGGCTGGGCGCTGTCGATGCTGAAACGCGCGGGTGCGGTTACCCAGATCCGCAACGGCTACTCCGAGATCACCGAGTGCGGGCATCAGTTTCTCGCCGAGCATCCGGAGACGATCACCGAGGCAGATCTCGTGGCCGTCCCGGCCTTTCAGGAATACGTTCCCAAGCCGCGCAAGGCTTCTCCGAAGGACGCAATCGAGGACGGACCGTCGTACTGGTTCGTCGGCGCCTACTACTCCGACTTCGATCCTCAGGATCAAACTGGACGATTCCTCGCGGACGGCATCTGGGAGAACGGCTACGCCGACAAGTACCTCGATGAGGTCAAGTCGATGCAGCCCGGCGAACGCATCGCCATCAAGGCGGCCTTCCACCGCGCACGTGACATCCCGTTCGACACCAACGGCCACAGCGTGTCGATCATGGCGATCAAGGCGATCGGCACCATCACCGCCAACCGCGGCGACGGCCGCACCGTCGAAGTCGACTGGGACCCACAAGAAGACGTCCGCGAGTGGTTCCTCTACACCAACCGCCTCACCGTCTGGCGCGTCCGACCCGGCGACTGGCGCACCGACGGACTCATCGACTTCGCCTTCGAAGGTGAAGAGCAAGACCTCGACCGCTTCCGGAACTCTCGGTTCTGGGCCGACCGCTTCGGTGACGACGCCGGCCTCGCCGAGGCGCCCGACGTGGACGACGAGATCGGTGCGGACGACGAGGAACTGCAGGGCGCCCAGCAGGGCTACACGCTCGCCGATATCGTCGCCGACGGCTGCTTCGTCCCCGCCCCGGTGCTCGGCGACTACCTGGATGCCCTGCGTATCAAGAAGAACCTCATCCTGCAGGGCCCGCCCGGCACCGGCAAGACTTGGCTCGCCAAGCGCCTCGGCTACGCCCTCATCGGTGGCAAGGATCGGAACCTGCTGCGCGCCATCCAGTTCCATCCCACCCTGGCGTACGAGGACTTCATCCGAGGATGGCGGCCCAGCGGCGACGGCAAGCTGCAGCTCGAGGACGGCATCTTCCTCGACATCGTCAATGCCGCCCAGGCCGACCCCGGGCACAACCACGTCGTCGTCATCGAGGAGATCAACCGCGGCAACCTCGCCCAGATCTTCGGTGAACTGCTCACGCTCCTCGAGAACAGCAAACGGACACCCGACGAGGCCCTCGAACTGTCCTACCGCCGCCCCGGCGAACCGCCCACATACCTGCCCGAGAACCTCTACATCATCGGCACCATGAACCTCGCCGACCGCTCCCTCGCGATCGTCGACTTCGCGTTGCGCCGCCGCTTCGCCTTCCGCAACCTCGAACCCAACCTCAACGAGGCCTGGCGCCGCTGGGTGTCCGAGCACAACGGCATCCCCGACGCCTTCCTCGCCGCGCTGGCGCACCGCATCGACGCGCTCAACGACAGCATCGCGGCGGACCGCTCGCTCGGCGACCAGTACCGGATCGGGCACAGCTTCTTCACGCCGTCCGGCAAGACCCGCATCGGCGACCCGGACAGCTGGCTGCGGCAGGTGGTGGACTCCGAGATCCGTCCGCTGCTCGACGAGTACTGGTTCGACGACCCGGAGCGCGTGCGGAAGGAAGCGGAGGCACTGCTCGGGTATCCGCTGTGACCGGCGTGATCGTCAGCGGCCGCACCCGGATCCCCGTCCGGAACCTGTGGCTGCTGATGCTGTACGCGTCGAGCCTGTACCGGGCCGACGAGTCGCTGCGCCGCGGCGGCGTCGAAGAGAATCCGGAAGACCTGTGCGACGTGGTCGCCGAGATCCTCGCCGACGCCGTCGAGACCCGGCTGCAGCGCACCCTCGGCCAGGCCTACAGGCCGCGCCGCGCCGCGCTCACCCGGGTGCGGGGCCAGATCGACGTGCTCGAGACGACGACCCGACAACTCCTCTCCCGCGGTCGCGTCGCGTGCCGGTTCACCGAACTGTCCGTGGACAATCCGCGGAACCGGCTGATGCGCACCGCCCTCGCCGTCGCTGCGGGACGGGTGCGCAGCGAACGACTCTCGGCGCGGTGCCGCCGGCTCGCCGCCACCCTCGTCCAGGCCGGCGTCTCGCCCCGGCCCATCGGACGGGGCGAGGTCGTCGGCGTCGTCCTCGGCCGCAACGAGGCGACCGACGTGGCTGCCGTCGACGCCGCGAAACTGATTCTGGCGATGGATATTCCGACCGAGGAGGACGGATCCGGTCACCGCTGGGCGGCATCGCGGGACGTCGCCGAGATGCGTCGCCTCTACGAAGCCGCGGTGCGCGGGTTCTATCGCGCCACCCTCACCGCGCCGTGGCAGGTGCATGCGGGCGAGAAGACGCTCCGCTGGCCTACCGAGGAGGCGACGAGCCGGGTGCGTCAGATCCTGCCGGTGATGCGGGCCGACACCATCCTCGAGACCGTCGACCGGCGGATCGTCGTCGAGACCAAGTTCACCGACGCGCTCAAGTCCAACCGGTACGGCGCCCTCAAACTCGCTCGTGGACACGTCTTTCAGCTGTACGCCTACATCCAGTCGCAGCACGAGCAGGACGCGCTCGCCGCCACCGCCGAGGGGGTGCTGCTGTATCCGACGGTGGGGGAGCACCTCGACGAGTCGGTCCGCATTCAGGGCCACCGCTACCGTTTCCTCACCGTCGACCTCGCCGGCAGCGCCGTCGACATCCGTGCCGCACTTGCCGCGGTCACGGACGAACCCACCATCGAACTCGAGGACAGTCATGAGTGAGATCCATCCGGCGGCAAGCGACGAGAACTTCGAACGGCTGCGCCAGGAACCGTTCTTCGAGGTGGTGGTCGACCTGATCGCCGGTTATCTTTCGTCCGCATTCGACGACGCGGCGTCGGGCGAGGTGGACCAGTGGACGCTGACGTGTCTCCCGACGACGAACAAGACCGCCGAGAGTGAACGTCTCTTCACCCTCAACATCGGACCGATGGAGGTGCTCTACGTGGAGCGGTACACGGAGAACGGCGAGACCGTCGACTACCGCACCGTGCTGTACACGTCGAAGTCCGCGCTGATGCGCGGCACCGGGTACAGCCTCGACGGCCTCACGATGGCAAACCCGTTGCTGCGTTTCCGCGAAACCGAACTGGCCTCCGCGGACGGCGACGGTGTGGTGATCGACTGGTTCCTCTCCGACGAGGGCGCGGACGACCAGTTCTTCGAGCTTCCCCTCGACGAGACGACCATCCGCCCGCTCGCCGAGCGACTTGTCGGTAAGGGTCGAGGCCCGTACGCGCAATATCACAATCGACGGTTCGCGCAGCATGTGCTCGACGTGATGACAGAAGAGGCCTGACATGACGATTCGTCTTCCGAAGGTCCTCGCGTCCGGTGACGACGGCGCCGCAGTCGAGGTGTTGCAGCAGTACTTCCGCGCGCCGTGGGTGAAGACCGGCCGACTGCGCAGCGGCGCGCTGTGGGACGAATGGGATTCCAGCGGAACCCGCGAGCGCGACGTCGACGTCTTCACCGCCGACGACTTGGTCGCCGTCACGCTGCTCTCGGTTGCGGTATCCCCGGACGGCGCCGACATCATCCTGCGCGAGCGCCGCGACGAGTTCGCCGAGCTGCTGCGGGAGGTCGGCCCCGACCGCGACCTCGTCGACGAGGCCGACGAGATGACCCCAGAGTCGCCGGCGTGGCGGCTGGAGACGGCGCTGTGGACGGTCCCTAGCGTCGGGCGGACCGTCGCCTCGAAACTGATCGCGCGCAAGCGCCCGCGGCTCTACCCCATCTACGACCGTGTCGTCGGCGAGGTTCTCGACACCAAGAAGGCGCACCTCAACCCCGTCCGGCAGGCCCTGCGGGACAACGACCGCGAACTGCACAACCGGCTCGTCGCGTTGCGGGAACGGGCGGAGTTGCCGGCCGCGGTCCCGGCCATCCGGATTCTCGACGTGCTTGCGTGGATGCAACTGAAGGCACCGGGCTGAGCGCTCGACTCGATCGCAGCTCTGCGCGCCGCTGTGCACAGGAGTGCCTATTTGAATGCACAGCTGACCTCCTCATGAGCGAGATGAGCCTGAATCGGCGACGAATTGCAGGCGAAAAGTACGTCTTGAACAGGAAATATACACAAATAGTCACAAATGTAGAATGGAGTGTGTAGGTGGACTATCCTGTGGGCATGTCGTGGACAGCGGAGCGGCTACAGGACGTCCTGGCGGATCTGCGGACGCGCGGCGGTGATCGTACGGAGATCGAAGTGAAGCGCGCCTCTGGTGGGTGTCCCGGTTTGGCCGAGACTCTCTGCGCCTTCGGCAACATGCCCGAAGGCGGCACCATCCTGCTCGGAATCGWCGAGGCACGGGACTTCGAGGTCGTCGGTGTGACGTCCGTGGCTGACATCGAGAAGGGGGTTGCGTCACAAGCGAGAAACGCCGTCGCGCCACCCGTCAACGTCACGTTCGAGCATGCGATCGTCGACGGCCGCGATGTTGTGATTGCCGGTGTGGCCGGGCTTCCCGATTCCGACCGGCCGTGTCGACTCGTCAGAGGCGGTGCTGCTTACCTACGGCAGGGCGACGGGGACTATCGGATGTCGGATCAGGAAGTAGCGCAACTGATTGCGCTCCGAAACCGGCCACGATACGACGCGGATGCGGTGCAGGGATCGTCGACGACGGATCTCGACAAGCGGTTGGTGACGTTGTTTCTGTCGGAAGCGAGATCGTCGTCACGACGGCTTGCGGACGCCACGGACGGCCAGATCCTCCGATGGAAAGGCGTGACTGCATCGGACGGCACGACTCTGACGATTGCTGGGCTGTACGCACTGGGGCAGTTTCCTCAGCAGTTCGCCCCGTCGCTGGCCATCACCGCCGCKGTCGAACTACCTGATCGCACGGAAGGCCGCACACGTGATCTCGTCCATCTGGACGGGCCGATTCCCGAAATGCTCGATCATGCGATGGAGTGGGTGCGTCGTAACACTCGCAGCGTCATTCGATACGGCGCCGACGGTCACGGAGTCAACCAGAGTGAGATTCCGATGATCGCCGTCCGTGAGCTGATCGCAAACGCGCTCGTACACCGTGATCTCGGTCCACACACGCAGAGCAAGCGGGTGGAGATCCGTTTGCGGGACGACAAGCTGATCATCGCGAACCCGGGTGGCCTCTGGGGGATCAGCCGAGACCAACTCGGAATGCCGACAGGTAAGTCGGCGGTCAACGAGTTCCTATACGAGATCTGCAAACTGACGAGAACGACGATGGGGAACCGTGTTGTCGAGGGCGAAGGGGGTGGGATTCGAGAGGTGCGATCCGCACTGCGCCAGGCAGGGATGCGTCCTCCGGAGTTCCATGACACCGGCGTCAGGTTCACCGCCATCGTGCCGCGCCATGCCCTGCTGTCACCCGATGACCTGTCCTGGTTGGCGGCCGTTGTCAAGGATGCGCCGCTGTCGAACGTGCAGCGGCAGATCCTCGCATCCATGCGGCATGGGCAGGAGTGGACGAATTCGTTTGTGCGAGAGGAGTTCGCACCGATCGACTCGGTTGCCGCCCGCGCAGTGTTGCAGGGCCTGGTCGCCGCGGGATTCGCTGCGGCGAGCGGAGATCGGGGCGGCACCACTTATCATCTTGCGCCGAACCTTGTCGAAGGAAACGAGCGGACCGTGCCCACTGTCGAGATCCTCGACAACCCGGTTGCCGCGTCCGAGGTGTCTGCGCCAGGGGCGCCGGCCAACTTGATGGCGATCTCGTCCAATGCGTCCACCATCTGGGACGCGCTCGATCAGCCCAGGTCCGTCCGAGAGTTGACAGAGGTGACAGGACTCGGGGCGCATCAGGTCAGGTATGCGCTTGCCAAGATGGTCGACAATGGAATCGTTCACGTCGACGGCGGCCCGGGGCGCCGAGGTACCCGATATCGCCGTAGCTCTTGACAACTCGGAACGTACAAACCTGGCTCGCCCGACCCCGCCACGCATGGCAGCGGGGCCGGTTCTGGGCTGGGGTCAGCTCACCAACGTCCAAGTGCCACAACGCTTGCTGGTGAATGCGACGTCGCCCGGCTGGATGGTGACGACGGCCGGACCGTTCTCGTTACCGTTGGCGAGGATCTCGTCGAAGTCGCCGCTCGTGCCGCTGGACCGCTGCCAGTAGCAGCTGGATGTCCCGCTGTTGCGGTACGTGCCGGGGTTGATGTCCTTGCCGACGAGGAAGATGCCGTCGCCCTTGATCGTGTTCTTCGCGGCAGCCTGTTCCTTCGGCAGCAGTTCCCGCTCGCGGCGAGCGATGTCGGCGCTCTGCTTGTCGAGTTGCGACTTGCGGGAGTCGAGTGCGGTGGTCTCGGAGTCCTTGCGCGCCTGCAGATCCTGCTCCTGCTTCGCGACGGTCTGCTCGCGGGCCTCGACGGCTTTCGTTCGCTCACCGGTCGGGTCGGATGCCCCGGCGGCACCGATACCCACGCCGGCGAGCAGCGCCGCGATCAGCGCGACGACCCACGGCCAGCGGCGGCGTTTGGCGGGCTTCGAGGGTGCAGCGTTCGGGACAGTGAGATCGGGTGTGAAGGTGGGACCGGTCATGTCGAGCTCCTGTAACGGGAAGTGGCACCGCGGGTTCGGAGGCCCGATGTACCGCGGCGCGCCCTCGACGTTCGCGAGAGCCGGACAGACTGACAGACACCACCGACAGGATCGGCGTCGTGCAGGCGCCGCATCGTCAACGGTGCTGCTCCGGTATGGCGGGCGGGGTCGTTGCTGGACCGGCGCGGGGTTCCTCCCGCAATCTCTGCAGTGATCATCCTTGGATCAGGAACCAGTCGATCAAAGTTTGGTGTCTCAAACCATTGATCAATGGGCGTTGACGAGAGGTTTCTCGGCCGTGTCCGGTTCGGTCGGAGCCCTGTGTCAAGATCACCGGACAGGTGCTACATGGGGAGGACGAGTGTCGATGGCGGGGAATTTCGACTTTCTGCAGGCAGAGTGGCCGACACTGCACGCGGAGGCGCGTAAGGCCGAGCGGGACGCGCTGTTCGACGCCCGCACCACGTGTTTCTACGCCCGCCGTACCGTCGAGCTGACGGTCAAGTGGCTGTACCAGGTGGAGTCGCTGCAGGAGCCGTACAAGAGCGATCTGTCGGCGAAGCTCCACGACCCGGCCTTCGTCGCGGTCATCGGTTACGCCCTCCAGACGAAGATGAACCTCATCCGCAAGCTGGGCAATGCCGCGGTGCACGAGGCCCGCCCGGTGCCGCCGGATGCCGGCCGCAAGGCGCTGGTCGAACTGTTCCACGTGCTGTCGTGGCTGGCCCGCAGGTATGCGACGCAGCCGGCCAGCAAGCCGTCGCCGCAGCAGCAGTTCGATCCCGGTCTGCTCCCGAAGCCGGGCGGCGGGGCCGTCGTCGCGAAGACCGTCGCGCAGCTGAAGAAGCTCGAAGGCGACATGGCGGCCAAGGATGCCCTGCTCGAGAAGTCCGAGGCCGAGAAGCTCGATCTGGCAGCGCAGTTGGCGGCCCGTGACGCCGAGAAGCAGGCCTCGGACCTGGAGAAGGCGACGCTCGAACAGCTCGTCGCCGAACTCAAGGCGCAGGTCGCCGAGGCGCAGGCGGCCAGCGCGGCCGTGCTGGACACCCACGACTACGGCGAGGCGCAGACCCGGCGAGACCTCATCGACCTGTTGCTCCATGAATCGGGGTGGCCGCTCGACCGGGCGCGCGATCGCGAGTTTCCCGTCCAGGGCATGCCCGACGGCAAGAACGGCTTCGTCGACTACGTGCTGTGGGGCGACGACGGTCTGCCGCTCGCGGTGGTCGAGGCCAAGCGCACCTCCAAGGATCCGCGGGTGGGGCAGCACCAGGCCAAGCTGTACGCCGACTGCCTCGAACTGCAGACGGGCCGACGCCCGATCATCTACTACACCAATGGATTCGATCACCACATCTGGGACGACACCCGGTACCCACCACGGCCGATCGAAGGGTTCCACACCCGCGACGAACTGGCGCTGATGGTCCAGCGTCGAACGTCCCGTAAGCAGTTGGCCACGATCGAGGTGCCCAAGCACATCGCGGGACGGCCCTATCAGGAGCGCGCCATCCGCCGCGTCGCTGAGCATTTCGAGAGCGACAACCAGCGTGCGGCCCTGCTGGTGATGGCCACCGGGTCCGGCAAGACCCGTACCGTCGTCGCGCTCACCGACATGCTGATGCGGGCCAACTGGGCCAAGCGGGTGCTCTTCCTCGCCGACCGCAAGGCGCTCGTGAAGCAGGCGGTCAACGCCTTCAAAACGCACCTGCCGGACTCGGCGCCGGTGAACCTGTTGACCGACAAGAACACCGAGGGCCGCGTCTACGTCTCGACCTACCCGACGATGATGGGCCTGATCAACGAGGTCGACGGAGGAGAGCGGCGGTTCGGTCCCGGCCACTTCGACCTCGTGGTGATCGACGAGGCGCACCGTTCGGTGTACCAGAAGTACCGCCACATCTTCTCGTATTTCGACTCGCTGCTGCTGGGGCTCACGGCGACCCCGAAGGATCAGGTCGACTACAACACCTACTCGTTGTTCAATCTTGAAACAGGTGTCCCCACAGACGATTACAGTCTGGAACAGGCCATCGCCGACAAGTTCCTGGTGCCCCCGCGCGCGGTGACGGTGCCGCTGGCCTTCCCGCAGCGGGGCATCAAGTACGAGAACCTCAGCGACGAGGAGAAGCAGCGGTGGGAGGATCTCGACTGGGGTGACGACGTCGTCGAGGCCGCGATTCCCGACGGCGTGGACGCCGAGGTCGTCAACAAATGGCTGTTCAACACCGACACCGTCGACAAGGTGCTCGAGATCCTGATGACGCAGGGGCACAAGGTCGAAGGCGGTGACCGGCTCGGCAAGACGATCGTCTTCGCGAAGAATCAGCGGCACGCCGACTTCATCGCCGAGCGCTTCGACGCGAACTATCCGGAGTTCAAGGGTGCGTTCGCGCAGGTGATCACCCATTCGGTGGTCCAGAACCAGGACCTGATCGACCAGTTCTCGCAGCGCGACAAGGAACCGCAGATCGCGATCTCCGTCGACATGCTCGACACCGGCATCGACGTCCCCGAGGTGGTGAACCTCGTCTTCTTCAAGCCCGTCCGCGCCCGGTCGAAGTTCTGGCAGATGGTGGGCCGCGGTACCCGGCTCTGCGAGGACCTGTACGGGCCGGGTCGGGACAAGACCGACTTCTTCATCTTCGACGTGTGCGGGAACTTCGAGTTCTTCAGCGCCCACCCGRATGCCGCGGAGGGCACGCCGGCGGCGTCGCTGTCGCACCGCCTGTTCGCCACCCGGACCGAACTGATTGCGGCACTGGGCAAGAGCGGTGCGGACGTCGATCTGCGTTCGGACACCGCCGACATGCTGCACCGGCAGGTGCAGGGTATGCGGTTGGACAACTTCATCGTCCGCGCGAAACGACGTCAGGTGGAGAAGTACGCCGACCGGGCGGAGTGGGACTCGCTCTCCGAGCAGAGGGTCGCCGAGATCATCGAGAACCTCGCACCGCTGCCGACCACGGTGCGCGATACCGACGAGCTGGCCAAGAGGTTCGACCTGATCGTCCTGCGCGGCCAGTTGGCGGTCGTGCACGCCGACGGCACCCTGCCCAAGTTCGAGGCGCCGATCCGGCAGATCGCCGACGGCCTGCTCGACGAGGGGCTGAACATCCCGAAGGTCAAGGCGAAGGAGGCGCTGCTGCGTGAGGTGGCGGGTGACGAGTGGTGGCAGGACGTCACGCTGCCGATGCTCGAACACGCGCGCCGCGAACTGCGCTCCATCGTCGGACTGCTCGAGAAGAAGAAGCGGACGATCGTCTACACCGACTTCAAGGACACCCTCGGTGATGTCGTCGAGGTCGATATGCCTGTGCTTCGGTCGGGCACCGATGTGGAGCGGTTCACCGCGAAGGTGCGCGACTACCTGCGGCGGCAGCCCGACAACCTGGCGCTGTCGAAGGTCCGCCACGGCAAACCGCTCACGACCGCGGACCTCGCCTCGCTCGAGGAGATGCTCGCCCGCAGTGGTGCAGGTGAGCCGGAGGATCTGGAACGCGCGGTCGAGAATGCCAAGGGACTGGCCCGATTCATCCGCTCACTCGTGGGCCTTGATCAGCAGGCCGCCGCCCAGGCGTTCGCGGAGTTCCTGCACGGCAAGACCGCGACGGCGGACCAGATCGATTTCGTGAATCTGATCATCTCCCACCTGACACGGCACGGCGAGATGGATCCGTCGCTGCTGTTCGAGTCGCCGTTCACCGACAAGGCGCCGCACGGACCCGGGCAGGTATTCGGCGACGACCAGGTGATGCGCCTGGTCCAGGTGATCCGGTCGATCAACGAGTCCGTCGACACCACCGACGCCGCCAGCGCCTGATCCGACCCGCGGCTGTCCCCAGCAGTCACGGTGGCACCCAGGATCGCCGCCGGCCGGAGACTGTGGCGGGTTCGCGGGTGGTTCACCCGGCGGACTCGACCTTCGTGTATACCCGATCTTTGACCCGATATGTCCGCATCGACCACTTTCACATCGAAGGAGCCGTAACGCCGTGACCGCACCGCTGACCAAGGGGCAGAACGCCCCGATCACTGCCGGCGACGTCGTCGTCCTGCTCGATCTGACCGCGGCCGCTGATTTGTCGGCTCTTCTGGTCACCGCGAACGGGAAGGTTCGCTCCGACGCCGACTTCGTCTTCTTCAACCAGCCGAGCGGTCCTGGCGTGCAGCTGCAGCCGGGCCCGCCCGGTCAGGCTGCAACGCTGCGCGTTTCACTCACGTCGGTGCCCGCCGACATCGACCAGATTCGTACCGTCATCACCCTCGAGGACGCCACGTCGACGTTCGGTCGCTATGGCGCTCCGACCGCGCGTCTGGCCGATGCCAACGGAAACACACTGTACGAGTATCGGATCGACGGCCTCGACACCGAGTCGATCGTGATCGCACTCGAGCTGTACCGGCGACAGGGCGGGTGGAAGGTACGCGCCGTCGGGCAGGGATACGCGGGCGGTTTCGCCGCGCTGGTCACCGACCACGGCGTCTCGGTGGACGACGAACCGGCCGCTCCTGCGGCTCCTGTCGCGCCGCCGGCGCCCCCCGCGCCGCCTGCGGCTGCGCCGGCCCCTGCCGCGCCGCCGGTTCACCCGGCGCCCCCGGCCGCGGGTGCCGAAGTCAGCCTCGTGAAGGGCCGCCCGGTCAGCCTGACCAAGGGCCAGAAGGTGAGCCTCCGCAAGGACGGCGGGGTGGCCCTCACCATGGTGAGCATGGGCCTGGGTTGGGATCCGATCGAGAAGCGAGGAATGTTCGGCAGCCGCGCCGTCGACGTCGACCTCGACGCCTCGGCCGTCCTGATCGCCGACAACCAGATCGTCGACGTCGCGTACTACGGGCAGCTTCGGTCCAAGGATGGCTCGATTCTTCACGAGGGCGACAACCTCACCGGCGTCGGTGACGGTGACGACGAGGTGATCCATGTCGACCTGACGCGGGTACCGCCGTACATCACCACGGTCATCTTCCTGGTCACCTCCTACAAGGGGCACACCTTCGAGCAGGTCAAGAACGCCTTCTGCCGGCTCGTCGACGCCACCACGAGCAGCGAACTCGCCCGATACACCCTGCAGGGTGGCATGCCATTCACGGGCATGGTCATGGCCAAGGTGTTCCGGTCGGGCGGTGACTGGAAGCTCGAAGCGATCGGCGAGGGAATCCAGGCCCGGCACGCCGGCGAGGCCGCACCCCAACTGCACCGGTTCATCGGCGCGTAGAGGACCGACAGTGCACCTGACGCCTGGACAGAACACCGTGCTGTCGACCGCGACTCTGCGGTTCACCGCCAACAGCGCAACTGCACTCGACGTGTCGGCCCTGGTGACCGATTCCTCGCTCCGTGCACTGTCGTCCGACGACTTCGTGTTCTACAACCAACCACGGACGAGCGGAGTCCATCTGGGACCGGACGGCGTCGAGATCGATCTCGACGCCGTCCACCCCGATGCCGGCGCCGTGCTCTGCATCGCGAGCGTCGACCCGAACGCTGCCCCCGATGCGGCTTTCACCCAGCTCACCGCGACGCTGCACGACCACAGCGGAGCGCCTGTCGCCACCGTCGACGTCGGCTGCAGATCCGCTGAATCGGCAGTGATCTGTTGGGAGCTGTACCGGCGAGCCGGGCAGTGGAAGGTCCGCGCAGTCGGGCAGGGATACAACGACGGGCTTGCGGGCCTGATCACTCGGCACGGCGTGGACGTCGACGACGACGCGAGTGAACAACCCGCGGCGCAGATGGCAGCCCCAACCACCGCATACGCGCCGATCGAGCCGCTCGACCCGGACAGGATCGTGGAGCGGTTCGGGATGATCCAGGAAGACGCTGCTCGCTCGGCCGGTGCCCTTATCGCCGCGCGCCAGTTCGCAGAGTCCCGCCTCGACGACGAGATGACCGCGGCGGTAGCCGATCCCGCCACCCGCAACAGCCCGGAAGCGGGGCAGGCGAGGGCACGAGCGCAGCAGCGACACGACACGGTCGTCGAAGAGGCCTTCATCCGATACCGCCGAGACAGCGCCCACCTCGAGGCTGAACTCCAAGCCGTCGGGCCGATGCTGCCGCGACCGTTCGCAGACTGGAACTCTCCAGCCTGGACCAACCTCAGTGCAGGTGGCGGAACCGCAGACGGAATCCGCATCGGGGAACTGTCAGCCCCCCAGTGTGGTCCACTGCGAATCCCGGTGTGTCTGCCGTTCCCACTCCGGCAGCCGCTTCGAATCATCGGCCCGGACACACCCGGAACTTCAGCCGTCGTCTTCGCTGTCGCACTGCGGATGTTGGCCTCCTACGACGACATCGCCCTCGATATCGTCGATCTCAGCGGCGGACTTCGACCGCTGACGTCCGCGCTGTCCCATCGTCCCCACGGAACCACGATCGCAGGTGTCGACGAAGTAGCCGCCTACCTCGAGTCGATCTCCGCGTCGGTCGAACTCGGCATACTCGACGGGGCCGGCGGAGTCCGATGTTCCGCACGTCCCCAGCGGCTTCTCGTTCTGAACCACTTCCCGTTCGGCTACGAGCAGCGGCACTGGCCGGCGATCGCGTTCCTCGCAGAGCATGGCCCGTCGATGGGTGTTTCGATGGTGATCGTGGGCGAAGATTCCTCCTCCGTCGAGGCGATCGACAGCGACCTCGTCCACCGCAGCTACGCCCTTCCGGCCGCGGACCGATCCGAGTGGTGTGACCCGTGGACCTTCAACGACTGGACCTTCACCCCCGATCAGATACCGGCCGACGCCAACCGCCTGGCACAAGTGCTCGCGCACTTCGCGGACCGGTAGCAGGTGCGGTCGGCACCTGTTCTTGGGTCGACGCTGGACTGTGCTGAGTTCTCGGGTGGTGGATCAGCGGCCGGGAGCGACCGCCGTGATGGCCTGTGTGTTCGACTGTTCGGCGGCGTCGAAGCTCGCCGCGATCTTCTCGAACACCGACTGCATCTGCTCGACGACGGTGATGTGATCGGCCAGAGCCTGATCGAGCGGGTAGGCGCCGCCGGACGCCTTCTGCCCGAACTTGCGGGCCAGCGCGACTCCGGAGGGGAGGATGCCGAGGCCGTCGACACGGCTGAGTCCAGCGGCTCCGCGCTTGATCCGATCGAGTTCCCTGACCATTTCGGCGCAGCGTTGCGCACACTGCTCGGCAACGCCAGGTTCCAAGTAGAGAAGACCCGCATCGACCTGATCACCGAGTGCACTCCACGAGTTGCTGTTCACAGCGTCGGCCGTCCTGTCAGTTGGGGATCGTCGGAGCGAGGACCTGGGCGTTTCGAATGGCGAGGGGGCACGGGCCTTCAGGTGGAGTTCTTCCGACGAAGTAGCCCGATTTGATCATCACGGTGTCGGTTCCAGAACTGAACATGACATCGCAGTACTCATTGCGAGTGTCGGATGCCTCGCGGAAGGTGAAGGCCTTCCGGCCGCCTAGGTCGACTGGAGTGAAGTCGGTGAAGCGGTCGTTCTCTCGGACCTCGTCGAGGGTGCGTGCCGCAATGAACACCGTTACCGCTGTGCTTTCACCGCCCCAATCGCACAGATTCCACCCTGGCTGTTTGACCCCGAGGATGTCGCGCGTCTCTGACGCCGGATCCACCCCCGCCGCTCGCAGCGCGTCGTCCGGGATGCTGCACGGGTCGAATGCCGGTTCTGCGGCCCCGGGTGTGGCMGGGTCGGCCTGACCCTCGACGCTCGTCGACCTGCAGCCGGCCAGGCTCAGAACCCCGACCGCGGCGACGGCCACGACAGTACACCGTCCCACAGACCTCACGTTTCCCCCTCGTTCGGCGACGATCCGCTCATTGGATCAGACGCACGGTGACCCCACTCGGTTCCACCGAAGATCTCCACTGACGACGACCGGTGACCCGGGCGACGCCACGGATGCGACACCGGAGTCCTGAGCCATCCCGGCTAGGTTCTGCTCATGACTTCTGCCTCCGGCGCCTACTCCGGCCGGCCGCTGCGCCTCCCCGCTCCGCCGACCATCGAGAACATGTCTGCCCTCGCGCAGGCATGTTCGCACTCGGTTCGTGCCAACACCGGGCACGACCTGCCCTTCACGCTCGCATCTGCACGCGATGTCGACGCCTTTCTCGGCGAGATACGCGACCAGGAGGGCGGCAGCGACTACCTCGCCGAACTCGTGTTCAAGTTCGGCGCCTACCTCGGCGAGCTGCTGGTCCGCCACGCCGGAGGGAGGTGGGTCGAGCCGCCCACCGAGATCGGTGGCTGGCCCGGCATCGAACTGCCTGACGGGACCTTCGCGGACCCCATCGGCAAGGCGTTCAAGCGCGTCGACAACGGCTCCGAGGACGCCGTGCAGTCGTTCGTCGACGTGGCGGTCGACCTCGCCCGCCCCGCCCCGAAGCGGCGCTGGTTCGGGCGGTCACGGTAGCCGCTGCGCGGCAAGCGGTTCGAAGTCGACCTCGGTCGCGCCGAACAACGTCGCGGATTCCGCCCGCAGCACCGGCGCCGCAGCATCCAGCGACGGTCCGAGCAGCCGCAGCGAATTCATCCGCTGCGAGCAGTACACCGGGAACTCGCCTCGCTCGTCACGAGCGGCGGTGTCCCACAACAGCACATCGCCGTTCTCGCTGATGGCGAAAACCTGGAGCGAGTCGACGAGCGCCCAGTTGCCGTCCGGCTCGATCATCCAGTCGAACTCCTCGACCTGCCCGTCGCGGTAGGCCTTCGCTCGTGAGGATCGCGCTCCTGTCCTGGCAGCCGTCGGCGTAGCCGCCCCGCACGGGCGGGTACACGAGCCAGAGCCCGAACAGCCTGCCCCAGCCCAGTTCTCGCACGAAGGCCCGGTACGAGTCGGGAAACCCCGCGCCGTCGGTGAACCGGAAGCTGTCGAGGAAGTCGACGTCGATGTGGGCGAGGGTGGGCGCGCCGAGCAGGCGGAGCGTGGAGAACTCGATCATCGCCAGCGAATCCCGTCCCGCCGCAGGGTGATCGAGACGGCTGCGGCACGAGAGTCGACGCCGAGCTTGGCGTAGATGTGGGCGAGGTGGGTCTTCGCGGTGGCCTCGCTGATGAACAGCCGCCGGCCGAGTTACTTGTTCGTCAGGCCCTCGGCCAGCAGGGTCAGCAGTTCCGCCTCGCGTGCGGTGAGGGCCTGGTCGGGTCGGCGCATCTGGTCGAGCACGCGGGCCGCGACAGGCGGCGACAGCACGCTCTGGCCCACGACCGCGCCGCGGATCGCGGCGAAGATGTCCCGCGGCGCGGAGTCCTTGAGCAGGTAGCCGATCGCGCCCGCGTCGAGTGCGCGCACCACGTCGGCGTCCGTGTCGTAGGTGGTGAACACCAGCACCGGCTGGTCGGGCCGGGCGGCGCGGATGCGTCGAATCGCTTCCACCCCATCGATTCCGGCGCCGAGCGCGAGATCCATCATCACCAGATCCGGTCCGCGGTCCGCGGCGAGCGCGACGGCGTCCTCGCCGGTGTCGGCCTCGCCGGTCACGCCGATGTCGGGTTGCGAGTCCAGCAGGGCGCGCAGCCCCGCGCGCACTACGAGGTGGTCGTCCACCAGCAGCACGGAGATCACGCCGCACCCCCGACCGGAACCTGGGCGGCCACGACGGTGCCCTCGCCGGGTGCGCTCTCCACCGAGAACGTCCCGCCGTCTGCCCCGAGCCCTCGCGATCGCCGTCCCCACCGTTGCCCTGCTGGCCGCGGCCGCTTGCGGATCGACCGACGACGCTGCCGCTCCGCCCACCGCCACGGAGGTCGCGCCCGCCGCGGTCTCGTCGCAACAGCCCGGCGCCGCCGACAAGGGCACCGTCTCCGCGAACCGGCTGGCCGTGGCGACCGCCGGCCGCGCCGCGCAGGCCGCGCTCGCGAAGTGCCAGGCCGACGGCCTCGGCTACGTCACCGTCTCGGTGGTGGACCGCTTCGGCAACGTGCAGGCGATGCTGCGCGGCGACAACGCGGCCCAGCACACCGTGGAGGCGTCGCGGGCCAAGGGCTACACGGCCGCCGCGTTCGGTGCGAACACCAGCCACCTCGCCGGCCGCGCGAAGGGCGACGGCCCGACCGTTGCGGACCTGCCCGGCACGCTGTTCCTGCCCGGTGGTGTCACGGTGAATGTGGGTAACGCGTCGATCGCCGGCATCGGGGTGGGCGGTGCGCCCGACGGCAACGCCGACCAGGCCTGCGCCGCAGCCGGACTCGCCGAGATCGCCGGGAGCGTGCAGTGAGGGCTGCCGTCCTGCTGGCCGCCGTCGCGTCGACGGCGGCCGCGTGCGGCAGCGCCGAGGTGCCCGAGACATATTCCACGCCAGTGTCTTCCGACGTCGCGTCGCCCGGAACCACGCCGGTGTCCACGCCGGAACTCGAAGGGGCGCTCTTCGCGGCGGCACGGGCGGGCGACGCGGTCCGAGTGCGCGACGGTCTCGCCGGCGGAGCCGATGTAGAGGCCCGGGGTGCGGGCGGCCGGACCCCGCTGGTGGAGGCGACCAAGGCGAACGCGGTCGCCGTGGCGGCGGCGCTGATGTGCACAGCACCAACCGATTCGGTGGGACCGCGCTGATCCCGGCGTCCGAGTACGGGCATGTGGAGACCGTGCGGACCCTGATCCGGGCGGGGGTGCCGGTGAACCACGTCAACGACCCGGGTTGGACGGCGCTACACGAGGCGATCGTCTACGGCGACGGATCGGCCCGGTACCTCGATGTCGTGTCCCAGCTGCTCGACGCCGGCGCCGACCCGTCGATCCGCGACGCGCGGGGCCGCACGCCGCTGCAGAATGCGCAGTCCCGCGGCCAGCCCGACATCGTCGCGGTGCTGACCGCGTCGAACGGGAACTGACGGCACGCCCCGAACCCGAACCGTGCCGTGAACTCCCGTTCATCGCTCGAGGTGGGTCGGGAGGTGGGGCGGACAGGCGTCGGGTCAGTCGGGGTCCTGGATCCGGGCCCAGGGCCGGGCGGCCTCGAGTTCGAAGGCGAGTTCGAGGAGGGTGCGCTCGTCGCCGTGGTTCGCGGAGAAGTGCGAGGCCAGGGGCAGACCGTTCGACGTCCGGTGCAGTGGGAGGGAGATGGCCGGTCCGCCGGAGGCGTTGTTGAGCGGGGTGAACGAGGCGTAGGTCACCAGGCGCTCGAACAGTGTGTCGAAATCTTGTGCGGGGGAGAGGTACCCGAGCTTGGGGGTGGTGTGTCCGAGGACCGGGGAGAGCACGACGTCGTACTTCTGGAACGCTCGGGAGTAGGTGCGGGCCGTGCGCCGCAACCGGTACAGCATGCGGGGTGTCTCGACCATGTGCTTGCGGTACATCGCATCCAGTCCGCGGCTGAGATTGTCGGTCTTCTTCGGATCGAACGTCGGTCCGAACATCCGCTTCCCGCCGGCGAGGATCGCGAAGGACAGGAAGCCCCAGTACAGCTTGAAGTCGCGCATGAAGTCCTCGCCGACCGGCAGCGACGCCTCCTCGACATGGTGGCCGAGTTCGTCGAGCAGATCGGCGGTGGATGCCACGGACTTGCGCGTCTCGTCGTCGGTGGGCACCGCGGTCACCGAGTCGGCGATCACGCCGACCCGCAGCCGCGTTGCGGCCGGACCCTCCACCAGGCGAATCGGCGGCAACTTCGGGTTCCGGTAGTACCGCTCGGCCGCGGCGTAGAAGCGGGCGGTGTCGCGCACCGAGCGGCTGATGGCGCCCTGCGTGACGATCCGGATCGGCATGGTCTTGTCGGTCGCATCGGGGATGGTGCGGCCGCGGGTCGGCTTCAGGCCGACGAGCCCGCATGCCGCAGCGGGAATTCGGATGGAGCCGCCCCCGTCGTTCGCGTGCGCGAAGGGCAGAGCGCCGGACGCCACGAGCGCCGCCGAACCGCCGGACGACGCACCGGACGAGTACTCGGGGTTCCACGGGTTCCGGACCGGATCGGCGTCCGCGTACTCGGTGGAGGCGCTGAACCCGAACTCGGGCAGCCGGCTCTTGCCGATGGAGACGGAGCCCGTCGACAGGAACTGGTCCACGAAGTCGCTGTTGCGGTCGGCGGGGGYGGGGGTGAACGCGGCACTGCCCTGCCCGGTGGGCAGCCCCACGACGTCGACGTTGTCCTTGACGATCGTCGGTACACCGGCGAAGACGCCGCGGCGCGGGGTATCGGACAGCTTCAGGGCTCGCTCGAAGTCGCGGGCCTGGATACCGTTCAGCCTGCCCTGGACCTTCTCGGCGCGGTCGATGGCCGCCTGCACGACCTCCCGTGACGACACCTCACCGGCCGCGATGCGGGCGGCGACGCCGGTCGCGTCCAGGTCGCCGAGGGCGTCGTCACCGAATGTGTGGATCCGCGGATCATCGGTCATGTCCGGAGTCTAGGTCGCCGCGGGCTCGGTCCGGGAGGGTTCCAGCGGACGGATCAGCTCGCGTCGGGTCGGTCCGCGATGGCCTCGCGGATCGCCCGCAGTTCGGTGCGCAGTGAGTCGAGTTCGGCCCGGATGTCCTCGGCCCCGCCGGTCGGGGTCTCCGGTTCGGGGGCGGGGGCGGCGACGATCTTCTTGGTGCGTGCTCGTTTCGGTGCCGGCGGGAGGGGAGCGCCGTCGGTCTCTGTCGGCGCCGGGACGAACCCGTTGAGGAAGACGGTGGTGAGGGTCGTCGTCAGGGACTCGATGTCCCGGCTCAGGGTCTTGCGATGCCAGCGCACGGACATGAACACGCATTCGCGCATCATCCGCTGGAACTCGAAAACGTCTATTCCGGAATTGAATTCGCCGCCGCGGACGCCGTCCTCGACGATCCCGAACCAGGCATCGTGGGAAGCCTCGACCGCCGCGGCGATCTCGGTATAGCGGGGGAGCGTGCCGAGGTTCGCGAACTCGTTCTGGTAGATCTCGGTCGCGTACGGATGGGCGTCGGCCGTCTCGAGGGACACGCGCACGATCCTCGCGAGACGCTCGCGCGCGGTCTCCGGCAACTCGACGACGGAGTTGTAGCGCTCCACCAGGTCGGTCAGGAAGCTCACCAGGATCTCGGAGACGATTGCGTCCTTCGAGTTGAAATAGTGATAGAGCGTTCCCGAATTGAGTCCGACTGCCTCGCCGATCTCCCGAATCGTTGTCGCTGTGATGCCACGATCGGAGAACAGTCGTGCCGATTCGGCCAGGATCACCTCGCGTCGGCCCACTGACGCCACGGTTCACTCCTCTTGTTCAGGTATTGATTCGATCGTGTACTACTCGAGGCTAGCAGCGGGTTATCGGCCGCTTTACTGACGAAGCGCTTGTTCGATGGCACCGAATCGGCGGGGCAGGAACAGGACGTATGCCCACACGAAGCCGACGCCCGCCATCAGTGTGCGGCTCACCTCCGCGACGCTCGAGCTGACCACCTGGTTGTCCGGGGCTGCCGAGACCGGGATGAGACGAGGATCGGGACCACCAGCACGGTGACGAGCCGCGGCGTCCAACGCTGCTGTGGCTCGGTCGATGGGACTCCGGTGCCCGTCGAGAGTCCGCCGTCGAGGGTTCCCGTCACCGGGGCAGGCCCTTCGCGCCGGCCGGGGGCGGCGTGTACCGATGACCCCACACCGCGCCCTCGGTAAAGATGCCGAGGTCGTGCGCCCGGTCGAGCGCCTTGCCGATGTCGTCGATCTCCGCGGTCTCCACCATGAAGTGCAGCAGCCCCGGACCCTCGGCCGGATTGAGCCCGAGAGTGTGCTGACGCGGGTTGCAGCCCAGGAAGTAGCTGGTGCCGCCCGGCAGTTCGAGCGAGTTGCGTTCGGCGAATCCCATTACCCCCGTGTAGAAGTCGTAGGTGACCTCGGTGTCGGTCACATTGAGGATCACGTGGCCCATGCCCTGGTCGCCGGTCACGAACCCGGACACCGAGGGCAGGTCGACGGGCCGATGGCTCAGGACGGGTCCGTAGAACAGTTCCACCCGGTTGCCCGACGGATCGTCGAACGCGACGAACCCGGTGACCTGGCGCAGCGCACACTCCGCGGCGGTGCCGGCGTGCGTCGGGATACCGGCGGCCTCGATCCGCTCGACCAGGTGGCGCAGGTCCGTTCGGTCGAGCACCTCGAACCCGACGGCCGCCAATCCCGGTGTCGCGGACTCGGCCACCACGAGGCGCAGGTATCCCAGCGAGAGAACAGGCATTGCATCTCCTCGAATCAGTAGAGCGTTCCGGGGTCGCCGGTGAGCAGGTAGGTGCCGTATTCGTGGTTGACCTTGTCCGGCAGGTTGATTGCGTGATGCTGTCCGGCGTGGACGTCGCGCCACACCGACTGCAGCGCGCTGGACGTCGCGATCGAGCGGGGCCCGCCCACCTGGTACGCCTTGTCCGCGGCGGAGACCGCCACGCCGACCGCGGCGATGTGGTCGCGCTTCGAACGCTGCCGCATCTCCATCGGACGACGTCGGAATCCGCCACGGCCGCAAAGGCGTCGGCCAGGTTCGACTGGAGGATCCGGTATGCGGTGTCGATCTCGAAGTCCGCCTCGGTGAACCGGGCGAGGGTTGCCGGACGGGGAAGTTTGGTGGCGTCTGCGGCCGAGCGGGACTTGTGAATTCCGACCGCCTCGTCGAGCACGCGGCGGGACATCCCGACCAGCGGCACCACGACGGTGTTGACGAACAGGGTGTACCACGGCACCCGGAACAGGGCGCTCGGGTTGACCTCGCGGCCCGGGCAGCGGCCCGCGTACAGGTCCTCGACGTCGAGGACGCGGTGCTCGGGGACGAACACGCCGTCCACGACGATGTCGTTGCTGCCGGTGCCCGCCAGTCCGGACGTGAACCACACGTCGTCGATCCGGTAGTCGGCGCGGCCTCGAACCCGCCCCAGCGTTTGGGCTGGATCAGGCGCATGATGCCCGCATCGCGCAGGATCTTCGCGCTGTCGGCTGCGAGCCTGCGCTCCTCGACGCACTCGGATTCCAGTGCGCTCAGGCGGTCCCCGGCGGCGAGGACGCTATCGATCGCATCGTGCTGGAAAAGCATGTGTGAAAGCTCCTTTCGCCGGCTGGGATGCCGGGTCAGCGGGTGAGGAAGTCGGTCACGAGGGATTCGAAGTCGTGCTTGCGCTCGACCTGCGCCCAGTGCCCGCACTCGCCCAGGACGTGCAGGTCGGCCTTGGGCATGCGGCGCAGTGCGAACAGGGCGCCGTCGAGTGGCAGCATCCGGTCGTCGCGGCCCCACGTGACCAGGTCTTGTGCGGGATCTCGTCGGTGCGCGTCCACAGCGGTGCCTTACCGGGCAGTGCGAGCGACGCCATCACCGCGCGCATGCGCTCGATCGCGCGGGGTGCGGTGGTGTTGGCCCAGCGCTCGTCGAGCAATTGCGGCGTGACGGTGGCCGGGTCGTAGACCATCGAGTCCACCCACGCCTCGAGGGCCTCGCGGGTGGGATCGACGAGGAAGGCGTTGAGCCGACGCGCGCCCTCACTGAGCATCGGTCCCAGCAGCGGCGCGTACAGGCCGCCCGGGCCCATCAGGGCCAGGCGCTCGACGCGTTCCGGGGCGAGCGCCGCGGTCTCGAGCGCGACCCAGCCGCCCATGGAGTTGCCCAGCAGGTGCGCCTTCTCGATCCCGAGGTCGTCGAGCAGCGTCACGATCGACTGCGCGGCGATCTCGGGGTACGGGCGGTCGTACTCCATGTCGGGACTCGCGCCGAAGCCCGGCATGTCGACGACGACGGTACGGAAGTTGCGGGCGAACACCGGGAGGTTCTTCGAGAAGTTGGACCAGCCGGATACGCCCGGGCCGGAACCGTGCAGCAGCACCAGCGGATGGCCGTCGCCGGCCTCGTTGAAGTGCAGTTTGTCCGTGGCGGACGGTCCTCGGGTGGTGTCGACGTAGTCGGGGGTGCTCATGGCGGTCCTATCTCCTGGGCGGGCACGGGCCGGTACCTCCGTGCTCAGAAACATTGAGCTGGAACGAAACTCGCGTGATCTCGTTGAGGCGTGGGAACCGAGCCTACGGTCGAACCGGAAACCAATCATGCGATTGAGTGATATCGGTCTCCGTGTTTCCGGTGCGCGGGATATCCGCATGATCGAACAATTATGTTCGGGATACCGAACTCGAGCTAGGCTCGTGTCGTCACGCACCGAAGAGAGGCATGAGGACATGAACGGCACCGGCGGCTATGCACTTCCCGACCTGGCCTACGACTACGGCGCCCTGGAACCGGCGATCTCCGGCGAGATAATGGAGTTGCACCACGGCGCACATCACGCTGCGTACGTGAGGGGAGCGAACAGCACCATGGAACAACTCCACGAGGCCCGGGCGCGCGGCGGCTACTCGGCGCTCGCCGGCCTCGAACGTGCCCTCGCCTTCAACCTCTCCGGCCACGCGCTGCACTCGATCTTCTGGCGCAACCTGTCGCCGGAAGGCGGCGACCGCCCCGACGGCGAACTGGCGGCCGCGATCGACGAATTCTTCGGCAGCTTCGACAGTTTCCGCGCCGAGATGACGGCGGTGACCGGCACGGTGCAGGGATCGGGGTGGGGCGTGCTGGCCTGGGAACCGGTCGGCGGTCGCCTCGTGGTGCACCAGTTGCACGATCACCACGCGAACTTCGCGGTCACCAGCACGCCGTTGCTCGTGTTCGACGCGTGGGAGCATGCCTTCTACCTGCAGTACCGCAACGTCAAGGCGGACTACATCGAACGGCTGTGGTCGATCATCGACTGGTCCGATGTCGGCCGACGGTTCGACGCGGCCCGGGCCGGTCGGCTCGTCGGTCTGACGGAGGCGAGCGGCGGTGAGTGAACGGCTGGTCGACCGAGTGCACGCGATCAACTGGAACCGGCTGCCCGATCCCAAGGACGCCGAGGTGTGGGACCGCCTCACCGGCAACTTCTGGCTGCCGGAGAAGATCCCACTGTCCAACGATCTGGCGTCGTGGGAAACGCTCACCGACGTCGAGCGGGAGATGACGATCCGGGTGTTCACCGGACTGACGCTGCTCGACACGGCGCAGGCCACCGTCGGCGCCGTCGCGATGATCGCCGACGCCGTCACCCCGCACGAGGAGGCGGTGCTGACGAACATGGCGTTCATGGAGTCGGTGCACGCCAAGAGTTACAGCTCGATCTTCTCGACGCTGTGCTCCACCCGGCAGATCGATGCCGCCTTCGACTGGTCGGAACGGAACCCGCACCTGCAGCGCAAGGCGCAGATCATCGTCGACTACTACCGCGGGGACGACGCGCTGAAGCGCAAGGCGGCATCGGTGATGCTCGAATCGTTCCTGTTCTACAGCGGTTTCTACCTGCCGATGTACTGGGCGAGCCACGGCAAGCTCACCAACACCGCCGACCTCATCCGCCTGATCATCCGCGACGAGGCGGTGCACGGGTACTACATCGGGTACAAGTGCCGGCAGGCGCTCGAACACCTCGACGTCGGCGCCCGCGACGAGCACCGCGCCTACACGTACGAGCTGCTGCAGACCCTCTACGACAACGAGGTCGAGTACGCCGCCGACCTGTACGACGAGGTGGGCTGGACGTCGGACGTGTTGTCCTACATGCGGTTCAACGCGAACAAGGCGCTCGCGAACCTCGGCTACGAGGCGCTGTTCCCGGCATCGGACTGCGAGGTCAACCCCGCGATCCTGTCGTCGCTGGACCCCGGGGCCGGAGAAAACCACGACTTCTTCTCCGGCTCCGGCAGCGCCTACGTCATCGGGAAGCAGAAGCCGACCGAGGACGCCGACTGGGACTTCTGAGCGTGCTCTACGCGGCGCGCCGCAGCTCCGCGCGCAGGTGGTGCGTCATCGGCGTCGTGTCGAAGGCCATCCACATGTCGTAGCTGAGCACGTCGCCGTCGACGGCGAAGCGGCGCCGGATCTCGTGGACCGGCTTGGCGTCGGGCGACGCGCTCAGCGCGTGCGGTGCGAAGTCGAGGATGCCGTCGGACAGTGTGGCGCGGTGGATTTCGACGAAACCGGTCGGCTGGGTGACGAGCAGTTCGGCGACGCCGTCCGTGAGTCGCAGGTAGCCGGTCTCGGTGTGCATCGGCATGCCGCCGCCGGGCTTGCGGGTGCGGGAGCGGTAGAACAGGAACGGCTTTCCGCTGGGGGAGAGCTCGATCTCCTCGTCGTACGCGAAGTCGTCGATCGTCGGGTAGTGGCCGGCACCCCCGCCCACCCAGCGTCCGGCGAAGGCGGCGAGATCACCGAGAGGGGCGAGCAGGTCGGGCTGCGTCTGGTCCATGCCGTCAGTCTAGGAACCGCGGGGTGCGTCGACCTGCTCGGCGGGTGCCGGGGTGTGGGGCCCACGGACAGCGCGTCGGGCAATGGCCGCGACGGCGGAGACGGCGACGATGGCGCCCGCCGCGATCGGACCGGCGGGGCTGTCCGGGAACAAGCCCTCGAGCAGCAGCCAGGCGCCGAACGCGAAGAACAGCACCGCGGCGCCGATCTTGACGACCGCCTCGGGCAGATGCTTGCCGAGCAGCGCGCCGACGACGATCGCGAGGGCGTCCGCGGCCACCATGCCGACCGTCGATCCGATCCACACGCCAACCCAGTCGTTGTCCGCTGCGAGCGTGACGGTGGCGAGCATGGTCTTGTCGCCTAGTTCGGCGAGGAAGAACGCCGACGCGACCGCCAGGAAGGCCGATCCGGTGACCTTGCGGGCCTTCTGCTCCTCCTCGTCGGAGAGCTTGTCGCCACGCAGTGTCCACAGGCCGAAGATCAGGAAGGCGACGCCGCCGAGGATCGACATGGCGGTGGTCGGAATCGCGGCACCGAGGAAGTGGCCGACGCCGACGGAGACCAGGTGCACGACGGTGGTCGCCACCGTGATGCCGGCGATCACCACCCACCAGCGGTAACGCAGCGCGAACGTCATCGCCATGAGCTGGGACTTGTCGCCCAGTTCGGCGACGAAGATGACGCCGAAACTCAGCAGTGTCGCGGCCAGCATGTATGTACCCCTCCTCCGGATTTCTCGCTTCTCGGAGGATGTCGGGAAACCTTCCTCCGGCCCCGAACGCCACGTATGCGTTCACGGCCGAAGGTCTCGCCCACCGGAGAAGATCCGGTCCGCTGGGCCGGGCGGGCACTGCAATGTGCCGGCCAGTATGTCGACCCAGCGATTGGGGGCTACTCCCCTTCGCTGAGGCAACGATAACTCCGGATCAGCGAAAGTGCAAAGGCGACAATAAGTTTGGAATCCCGAACTTTCTTCTTCCGCAACCGTTCACGCGGCGAGCAGCATCGCCAGAACTGCGGTGTCGGGATCGCTGATCGGATCGATACCCACACGCGAAATCATCGATGTGACAGTGCCGTCCGCCTCCGCCTCCACCCACGCCGCGCGGTGTTCGAGCCCGAGATGCGGCAGGCCGGGGAGCAGCACGCACCCGGATGCCACCCCGGCGCACTCGGGAAGCGACGGGACGGTCTCCGCAGGCGGGTGCAGGACCAGCAGTGCCGGGGGCAGATGATCGACGAAGCGCCCCGGCGCGACAGCGGACTCGCCGAGCACGGGTCCTTCGGAGACGATCAGACCGACCGTTCCGGGTGCGGGATCGTCGGGGAGTTCCTCCCGCGCCCCGAAGACGGTCGACGTGGGCAGCAGGCCGGGCAGGGATGCGATCCGCACGGCAAGGGCCAGCAGCTGCGCCCACTCGCGGGTCGTGTCGGGCCAGCGTCCCGAGATCACGAAGCCACGGAGGTCGCCGGAGGCGTGGAACGGTGCGACCCCGACATATTCGTGCTCGTTCATCGCGACCCCGATTCTCCCGTGCGGCACCTGGCGACGGGAGCAGCCGGGCGGGCCCCTGTGGTCGGAGCCCGCCCGGCGCGCACGTCGTTCACACCTCGTTGGGTACTACGAGCATGCGCTCCTGTATCGCTGGCACACAAGGGGTCCCGAGTGYCAGCCGGGAGTCAGAAACCCGCACCCGGAACCTGTACCCGCAGGCGCCGGATCGCGCCGCCGCCGATGCGGATCGCGTCCTCCGGGACCCACGTGTCGGCCGTGCACACGAACAGGTCGCGGCCGTCCTCGCCGCCCAGCGCGACGGCGTACGGGTGCGGCACCGCGATGCGTTCGGCCACCTCGCCGGCGGCGGTCACCCGGATCACCTCCTGGTTGAACGGTGAGGCCACCCAGACCGAGCCCTCGGCGTCGAGCGCGATGCCGTCGGGCAGGACCGCCGCGTCGTCGAACTCGACGAGCGTGCGCCGGTTCACGAGGCTGCCGTCGGCCTCGATCGTGAAGGCGGTCAGCCGTCCCGGGGACGCACGGGTCTCGGCGACGATCAGCGTCGCACCGTCCGGGGTGATCACCATGCCGTTGGCGAACAGCATCTCGGTCGCGACGACGTGCGCGGTACCGTCCGGTTCGACCATCGCCAGGTCGGCGGGGAACGGCGGTGCCGGGGGCGCGCTGTCGTCACCGTAGTTGCCGACGTAGGCGCGCCCGGACGCGTCGACCGCCATGTCGTTGAGGTGCCACGGCGCGATGCCGTGGAGATCGGCGTGGACGGTGAGCGTGCCGTCGTCCTCGAGGCGGTACACCTTCCGTTCCTGCACGGACGCAACGAGCAGGCGGCCGTCGGGCAGGAAGCCCAGCCCGCCGGCCTGGCCGGGGACCTCGACGACCCGCTCGACCTCGCCGGTCGCCGGATCGAGGCGCAGGACGACACCGCGGTAGATGTCGGAGAACCACAGGCGGCCCTCCCGCCAGCGCGGGCACTCGGGGAAGGCAAGGCCCGTGGTGATGGTCTCGATTGTGATGTCCGTCATAGCAGCCACGATACCCATCGCGGTGAATCTCCCATTCACCCAACCGGATTGAGTGGACTCGGTGGCGGCCCGGGTGGTCTCACTCCGGAGTCGGGTCAGGGCTCGCAGCGCTGCAGCTACGCGACGTACGCGATGAACGGCGTTGCGACACAAACATGTCTGATTCTCGAGGACCCAGACGACGACTATGCCAACTCGCGTTTCGCGCACTTGTCGCGATTCTCCGGGCGCGGCAACGGCGATAAGTGCGCAAAGCGCGGTGGACGTGAGCGCGGAGCGCGACAAGTGCAAAGCGCGGGAGTGGGGGCAGCGCAGCGGCGCCGCGCCCGACGAATCGGGGGCGGCGCCGCTGAGATGTCTGGAGTGCTTTGCGCGCAGATCAGGCGGGGACGATGAGTCCGGCGGTCTGGGTGCGGGCGGCGGCGAAGCGGGTGGCGACGTCGTTCCAGTTGACGATGTTCCAGAAGGCGTTGACGTAGTCGCCCTTGACGTTCTGGTAGTCGAGGTAGAAGGCGTGTTCCCACAT
>NZ_JBFRDL010000018.1:0-77553 GCF_052113525.1 Rhodococcus sp. TAF43 | reverse complement strand
TCACCGTCGCGATCGATGACTACATCGCATGGTTCAACACCGAACGAAGCCACTCAACGCTGAAGGGCCTGAGCCCGGTTGAATACCGGGCTCAGGCCCTTGCCGCATAGCCCCGTTACGATCTCACTTGGCCAGTCCAACTTCCGGGGGTCAGTTCACGCGGTGGGGGCGCTTTCGTTTCCGCGCTCCCGACGCCACACACCTTTTCGCCGCATCACACACGAGTTCGCTGTGGAAAAAGTGTGTGGACTCGAGATGACGGGTGTGTTCTCATATCGTCCACAGCTCGGTGGTTATCCACAGCCTCGTCGCGGAACACACACAAGCGACGTCCGCCTCGCCTCTCCGACGGCACGATGCCGGATGTGGACCCACACATCATCCGACGCGCCGAGGCACTGCGACTCGGGGCCGCCGACCATCAACTGCAGCGGCAGTGCCGGACCGGGACGTGGCGGCGACTCCGGCCGGGGCGTTACGCCCCACGGGCCGAGTTCGACGCATTACGAACGACACAGGCTACGGGCCGTGGAAACCCTGCGGGCTGCATCCACGGATGCGGTTCTCAGCCACCAGTCCGCGGCCGTCATCCATGGGCTGGATCTATGGAACACCCTGCTCGCCGTCGCGCACCTGACCCGCAGCCGTCCGACCGGCGGCCGACGCACTCGGCACCGCCACGTCCACTCCGCGACACTGCAGCCCGACGAGGTCACCGAGGTCGACGGACTCGCCGTGACAACCGTGGCGCGGACGGTGGCGGATCTCGCGCGGACGCTGCCGTTCGAGCAGACCGTCATCGTCGGTGATCACGCGCTCCATGCGACGGGACTCACGTCCGACGACGTGGCCGCTGCGGCGGACAGGATTGCACCGCATGCCGGACGTCGCCGCGTCCACCGCGTCCTCAACCAGCTAGACGGACGCTCCGAGAGCGTCGGTGAATCCCGCAGTCGGGTCTTGATGTTGCGCGAACAGTTGCCGGTCCMGGGCTGCCAGCCGAACCTCTACGCCGCCGACGGCGATCATCTGGGTCGGGTGGACTTCCTGTTCGAGGAGGTCGGTGTCGTAGGCGAATTCGACGGGCGCGGCAAGTACGGCCGCCTCGTCCCCGACGGACAGGTTCCGGCGGACGTTGTGTGGGCGGAGAAGCGCCGCGAGAACGCTATCCGGGACGCCGGCTGGCAGGTGGTGCGGTGGACCTGGGACGAGCTCGAGATCCCGAACGTGGTCGCCCGACGGATCCGTGATGCCGTCAAGAGGGCCCGGCTCTCACCGCCTCCGAACGGACGCGTCGAACACACTCCGCGTCCTTGACCGAATCACACACCGATTGCCAGCGTCACACATCCTTTCACCATCGAGTTCGTGTGTGATGCCGACAGAAAGTGTGTGACGTGCGACGAGCGCCCTACGGCCGCCACAGCTCCAGGCGCGGCACGTCCGGTGTCTCGAAGCCGAGCACCTGCCCGTAGAACGACAGCTCCGCTTCCCGAGCGCTGACGATCGTCTCGAGCTTCCGGAATCCGTGGGACTCGCCGTCGTACGCGAGGTACGCGTGAGGGATGCCCTTGCGCAGCAGCGCGCTACGGAATCGCTCGGCCTGGGACGGCGGGACGATCGGGTCGGACAGGCCCTGCAGCAGCAGCACCGGGCAGGAGAGCCCGTCGACGTTGTTGACCGGCGCCCGCCGCGCGTACAGGTCGGCGGCCTCGGGCAGCGGTCCGATGAGGCCGTCGATGTAGCGGGACTCGAAGTCGTGGGTCTCCTTCACGAACTCGACCAGTTCGGCGACGCCGTAATACGAGACGCCGCAGGCGAACACGTCCGACGTGGTCAGGGCGGACAGCACGGTCCAGCCGCCGGCCGAGCCGCCCTCGATCGCGAGACGCGCGGGATCGGCCAGACCGGCGTCGGCGAGCCCCCGCACGGCGGCGACGGTGTCCTCGACGTCGACGATCCCCCACTGTCCACGCAGCCGGTTGCGGTATTCACGACCGAACCCGCTCGAACCGCCGTAGTTGACGTCGACGACGCCGATACCGCGGCTCGTGAAGTACGCGTACACCAGGTGCACGGCCGGTGCGACGTGCGCGGTGGGGCCACCGTGCACGAACGCGACGTACGGCGGCAGTTCGCCGTCGGGCGCCTCGTAGTTCGGGTTCCGCGGCGCGTAGGCGATCGCGTGGACCTCGCGTTCGGGGCCTTGGAAGGTCAGGGACTGCGCCTCGGGCAGGTAGGCGACGTCCGGCAGGTCGTCGACCGACATTCGCACGTCGGTGAGCTCGCCGCTGTCCGGGTCGAGCAGTCTCAGCCCGGAGGCGACGCGGGCTCCGCCGCACCGCAACAGGATCCGCCGTCCGTCGACGTCCGCGATCTGCACCGAGGAGATGCCGTCGAGCGGGATGTCGTGGAGCGCACCGGTGGCGGGATCGAGCACGGCGAGGGTGTCGGTGCCGACCGTGCGGGTGGTCAGCAGGGTGCCGTCGCCGAGGTCGGCGTACCAGCGGGCACCGAGCTGCCACAGCGGGGCGCCGAAGTCGGCGTCCGTCGGGCAGATCGGTGTCACGGTGCCGTCACCGAGCGCAACGCGATGGAGGTTCCACCAGCCACTGCGGTCGCTGATCACGTGCAGTGTCGCGTCGTCGACCCATTCGGGTTGCAGGACGGATTCCTCGGCGCCGCCGAGCAGAACGTCGACCCGACCGGTCGAGAGCGTCAGCACACGCAGTTCGGTTCCGTCCCAAGGCATCTGCGGGTGATTCCAGGCGATCCAGGCCAGCCGGGTCCGGTCCGGGGACAACCGTGGGTAGGCGAGGAAATCCGAGCCGCCGACGATCGAGCGCACCGCGGCCGGGTCGCCGGCGGCCGATCCGTCGAGGGGGATCGCGCAGATGTCGCGCATCGGCGACGGGCCGCGGTGGACCTCGCGCACACACCACACCTCGTCGCCGACGATGGTGAGATCCCCGTAGCGGTCCGAGGACGGGGTGGGCGACATCGGGGTGATCGGCACCGGCGCAGCGTCGACGCGCGGGTCGAACCGGTACAGCCGCTGGTCGCTGAACTCGGCGAACACCAGCACCGAGTCGCGGGCCACCGTCCAGGCTCCGCCACCGTATTCGTGGACGCGGGTGCGCGCGTTCCACGGGACCGGCAGGACGTCGGCCGGTTCACCGTCGGGTCCGAGCCGGCGGATCGCGGTCCGGCCGCCCTCGGTGGGGCGCTGCTCCGACCACCACACCTGATCTCCGACGAACCGGCCTCCGTCCACCGGGTGACCGCTGGCCGCCAGGTCGGCAGCCGCGATGGGCGACGTCCACGAGCCGTAGGGGGCGACGGTTCGAGCGGCAGATGTCATGCGCACACCCTAGCCAGGAATATCGCGGGGACACCGCCGCGCGACGTACCGTTTCCTCATGCCCGCGCAGCTGCCCCCGCGGTTCACCGACGCCCCGATCGCCCGCATGGCRACGGTGACCGAGGACGGCGACCCGCACGTGGTGCCGGTGGTCTTCGCGGTGCTCGGAGAGACGATCTACACCGCGGTCGACGACAAGCCGAAGAGCACCCGCCGGCTGCGTCGGCTCGCGAACATCACCGCGACCGGACGCGTCAGCCTGATCGTCGACCACTACGACCACGATTGGACGCGACTGTGGTGGGTCCGCGTCGACGGCGCCGCACGGATCCTGTCCGGTGACAGCAGCGAGGGCCGGTCCGCGATCGACGCGCTGGTCGCGAAGTATCCGCAGTACCGATCGATGCGCCCCGCCGGTCCGGTCGTGGCGATCGGCGACGTTCGGTGGCGGGCGTGGTCGGCGTCGTGAGCGCGGCGGCGTCCGTCACGTCCACGGGCCTCGACGGACCTTTCCCGCACGCGTCCCGACACCCACGATCAGCGCCCCCACCAGGCCGAACATGTCCGATTTCGGCGCCGCTCCGGAGTGGCCGCTCGTGGGCGGCCGATTTCCGTTTGCGCGCGAGTGGAATCATGGTTGCGTGAGCACTCCAGATTCCGTCCGCAACCGTCGGCCGCAGCGCGCTCTCGAGCAGTCCACCAAACTGCAGAACGTGCTGTACGAAATCCGCGGGCCGGTGCATGCGCACGCGGCGCGACTGGAGTCCGAGGGGCACCGAATCCTCAAGCTCAACATCGGCAATCCAGCCCCGTTCGGATTCGAGGCACCCGATGTGATCATGCGCGACATGATCGCGGCTCTGCCGTACGCGCAGGGCTACTCGGAGTCCAAGGGCATCCTGTCCGCACGGCGCGCGATCGTCACGCGGTACGAGCTGGTACCCGGCTTCCCGGAGCTCGACGTCGACGACATCTACCTCGGCAACGGCGTCTCCGAACTCATCACGATGACGATGCAGGCACTGCTCGACGACGGTGACGAGGTCCTGATCCCGGCTCCGGACTACCCGCTGTGGACCGCGATGACGAGCCTGTCGGGCGGCACCCCGGTGCACTATCTGTGCGACGAGCAGAACGACTGGAACCCGGACATCGCGGACATCGAGTCCAAGATCACCGAGAAGACCAAGGCGCTGCTGGTCATCAACCCCAACAACCCGACGGGCGCCGTCTATTCGGCGGAGGTGCTCTCGCAGCTCGTCGACCTGGCCCGCAAGCATCAGCTGCTGCTGCTGTCTGACGAGATCTACGACAAGATCCTCTACGACGACGCCAAGCACATCTCGCTGGCCACGCTCGCGCCCGACATGCTGTGCCTGACGTTCAACGGGCTTTCGAAGGCGTACCGCGTCGCGGGCTACCGCTCCGGCTGGGTCGCCATCACCGGCCCGAAGGACCACGCTGCCGGGTTCCTGGAGGGTCTGGATCTGCTGGCGTCCACCCGCCTGTGCCCCAATGTTCCGGGTCAGCACGCCATCCAGGTTGCGCTCGGCGGGCACCAGAGCATCGAGGATCTGATCCTGCCGGGCGGCCGGTTGCTCGAGCAGCGTGACGTCGCGTGGGAGCGGCTCAACATGATTCCCGGCGTCTCGTGCGTCAAGCCGCGCGGCGCGCTGTATGCGTTCCCCCGGCTGGATCCGAACGTCTACGAGATCCACGACGACGAGAAGTTGGTGCAGGATCTGCTGCTGCAGGAGAAGATCCTCATGGTCCAGGGCACCGGTTTCAACTGGCCCGATCACGACCACCTGCGCATCGTGACGTTGCCGTGGGCGCGGGATCTCGCGGTGGCGATCGAGCGGTTCGGCAACTTCCTGTCCAGCTACAAGCAGTAGCCCGTCGGACCTGTCCGCCCGGCCCGGATGCAGGTGCACCCGATACCTCGGAAGCACCTGCATCCGAACGTGATCCAGGTGATCGCATGGTGGGCCGACACGCTATTTTCCCTCAACCCTGCGGGATCGCCCCGGTATGGGTAGATTGACCGATTGGCACCTCTGAGTGTCCGTAAGCGCCTCGTCTTGCCCCCTCCCCCCTGGGCGACGAGGTATCGGTGGCGGGGACGACCCCCCCTGCTCCCCGCCACCGTCGCTTGCCACCGCCACCGCTAGCCTGATCCGGTGCAGAGGCCGATCCGATGACATCCGAAGCCCTCCACGGTCATGGCCACGGCCACGGCCATTTCGAAGGCCCGCTCCCGGTGGGCCCGACCGCTGCACGCGTTGTGGTCGGACTGCTCGTCGCGATCGCAATCGCCGTCGTCGCGGCGGCCGCGATCCTGTGGCCGGGCAAGCAGCACATCGAGATCCCGCTGCCGTTCCAGAACGCGGGCGGTGGAGCCGTCACCACCGAGGCCGGCACCGTCGTCRCACAGGACATCACACCGTGCGGCAGCCCGTCTGCGGGCCGGGCGTTTCCGGGCGATCCCACACCTCCCCCGACCGGTAGTTCGTTCGATTGCCGACGCAGCCTGGTGACGATCGACTCCGGCCCCAACGAGGGAACCCGGACGCTACTCGAGATCGTGCCCGGTCCGGGGCAACCGAATCTGAGCGTCGGTGAGCACATCCGGCTTGTCCGGCAGACGGATTCGTCCGGCACCCCGATCTACTCGTTCAACGACTACTCCCGCGGGCTTCCCCTGCTCCTCGTCGTCGCGGCGTTCGCCGTCGCGATCATCGCGGTTGCCCGGTGGCGGGGTGCGCGGGCGCTCCTCGGACTCGGGATCACCTTCGGCGTCCTCGTCGTTTTCACGCTGCCGGCACTGCTCGACGGAAAGCCGGCGATGCCCGTCGCACTCGTCTCGGGCGCGGTGATCCTGTACGCCGTGCTCTACCTGGCGCACGGCGTGAATCTACGCACCAGCGCGGCTCTGCTCGGCACGCTCGCCTCGATGCTCGTCGCAGCCGTCCTGTCCGTCATCGCGATTCGGGTGACGCATCTGACGGGACTGTCCGAGGAACAGAACACCAACGTGCAGGCCTACATCCAGCAGGTCAGCATCACCGGACTCCTCCTGGCCGGCTTCATCATCGGCTCGCTCGGTGTGCTGAACGACGTCACGATCACGCAGGCGTCGGCGGCCTTCGAGATCGCGTCGATGGACGAGGCCGCTTCCCGGCGAACCATCTTCACCTCCGCAATGCGGGTGGGACGCGACCACATCGCCAGCACGGTCTACACCCTGGTGCTCGCGTACGCCGGCGGTGCGCTTCCGCTCCTGCTGCTGTTCAGCGTCGCGGGTGGACCCATCAGCGACGTCCTGACCGGTGACGCCGTGGCGATCGAGATCGTCCGATCGTCGGTCGGCGGCATCGCACTCGCGCTCTCCGTGCCCCTGACAACCGGGATCGCCGCGCTCCTCGCCCGGCCCCGGCTCGCCGCTCCGTCACCGCGGCGGCGTACAGGCGGGCGTCACGCGCGCTGACCGACCGCCCGTCAGAGCCGCGGGAGGGGCAGCAAGGGTGGCAGTTCCACCGGAGGCAACGGCAACTGCGGGAGCTGCGGCAGCGGTGGGAGCGGCGGGATCCCGGGTAGCTCCGGGATCTCCCACCAGGGCGGTGGATCCGCCGGACGGGGCTGGGTCGGGGGCGGKGGGGCCGGGGCGCCCCCMCCGCCCCCGACCGGCTGCGACGCGCCCTGCTCGGACGGCGGCGTCGTCGGCGCTTCGGACGGCGGCGGGGGTGACGGGAGCGAGGTCTGGACCGTCGTCGACGAACTCGGCGGTACCGAGGTGGGTGTGTCGGCGGTGGCTGCCGCATCCGGACCGAAAAGGGTTCTGCCGTAGCCCAGTCCGAACCCGACGACGGCGATGACGACGAGCGCGGCCCCGGCGATACCGGCACCGCTGACCTGACGCCGCGAGACCGCCTGCCGGTGCCGCCCGCGCGCGGTGGACGGCCGTGGACGAGCGGGCCCGGCCGCCGACACCGGCGCCGCAAGCAACGCGGCGCCGCGGGCAGCGGCCAGTTCCGGCGCGTGCGGCGCCACGATCGGCAGACCGAGCCTCCACTCGAGCACGGCCCGCACCACGGGCAGATGGGCTCCGCCACCGAGAAGCACGACGGCGTCGGGCCTGTGCCCGGACTGCACGATCAGTTCGGCCACCAGGTCTGCCGAACGCTGGACCGCGGGAACCGCGACGCTGTCGAATGTTTCACGTGGTAGTCCGATCAGGTCGTCGCCGCACAGGACGTCGGTGCGCTCCGTTGCCGCGACCACTCCGGTCGACCGGTCGACCACGCTGACGGTCAACCCCGAACTACCGAGGTCGTAGAGCACGACCGTCCGGAACTCCGCCATATCGCCGACACCGCGCAACTGCTCGAGTACCGCGGTCACCTCGGGGACGAGGCGAAAGCCGGTGACACCCTGCCGTCGCATCGCCACGTCGAGCGCAGCGGCCTGGCCCTCGTCGCTGTAGGAGATACCCACGCCGACGGCCGATCCCGACTCGGCCGCCTCCGCGAGGATCACGCCGACCGATTGCGCCGCCAGATCCTCCGCGATCTGCCCACCGACCTCGATCGCCTGGTACTCGAACTCACCGGATCCGTCCGGGGAATCGGATCGCACCAGACGAACGAATCCGGCCCCCACCGAAACTCCCAGAACCCCACCCATGAGCCGCCTTCGATCGTGGTCGCAAACGGTCGCCGCGCGAGCCGCGTGCTGGACGAGCCGAGTCTATACAGCCGCCTTACACTCACCCCATGCAACTGCTGTTCGTCTGCACCGGCAACATCTGCCGCTCCCCCACCGCAGAGCGGCTCACCGCCGCCTGGTCGGCCCGCACCGGGCGGACCGATCTGGCCGCATCCAGCGCAGGGACCCGAGCGGTAGTCGGCGGCCCGATGGAACCGACGGCAGCACAGATCCTTTCGAACCTCGGCGGCACGCCGGACGGCTTCGCGGCGCGCCAGCTGAACCCGGCGATCGCGGGAACCGCCGACCTGATCCTGACGATGACCGAGTCCCACCGCGACGCCGTGCTTCGCACGGCACCGCGCCAGCTCAAGCGGACGTTCACGCTGCTCGAGGCGACCCATCTGGCGCGCGCGACCGGATCGGCCACCGTCGCCGACCTCGCAGCGGTCCGCGGTCAGGTCCCCCGACCCGACAACGTCGACGTCCCCGACCCGATCGGCCGCAGCGCGATCGTGTTCGGGGACGTCGGCAGTCAGATCGACGAGGCCCTACTCGACCTTCTGCCCCGCCTGCGCGACTAGCGGCGCGGGATCGACCTTCGCCGGGGCATCTTCCACCTTCTGCACCGGCGCATCCGAGTCGTAGTAGTACTTGTACTCGTACGCCCCCTTGCCCTTGGCCGGCGTCATCGTCAGGATCGTGCCGAGGACGGTCGCACCCACGCTGCGCAGATTGCCGATAGCCCGCGAGACCTGCTCGCGCTTGGTCTGCCCGTGCTTCACCACGACCAACGCGCCGTCCACCTTGACCGCGAGAACGGCCGCGTCCGTCACCGGCAGAAGCGGCGAGGCATCGATGATGACGAAGTCGAAACGCGAGCGCAGATCCGCGAACAACTTCTCGGCATGCGTGGAGCCGAGCAACTCGCTCGGATTCGGCGGCAGCGGACCGGACGCGAGTACCGAGACGTTCGGGAACGGCGTCGACTGCAACACGTCGTCGATGTCGGCCTGCCCGGCCAGCACCGTGCTCATACCGACCGACCCGATCAGATCGAGATACTTGGCGATACGCGGGCGGCGCAGATCCGCGTCCACGAGAGCCACCGAGTAGCCGGCCTCCGCAATCGCGAGCGATAGATTGATCGCCGTCGTCGTCTTTCCCTCTCCCGGAAGCGAACTGGTGATCGCAATGACACGGGGCGGGTTGTCCACCTCGAGGAACTGCAGATTCGTGCGCAGCTCACGGAACGCCTCGGCGCTGCCCGAATACCCGTCCTGGAAAGCGATGGCCGCCTTCTCTTCCCGATCCTTGTCGAACGGCACCGTACCCACCAGACCGACCCCGGCAAGCTCGTCGAGCACCTCACGGCTCTTCACGGTGTTGTCCAGGCGGTCGCGCAGGACGGCGAGGGCGATGCCGCCGAGAAGTCCGACGACGAAGCCCAGTGCCACGTTGCGCTTTGTCTTGGGGCTCACAGGAGTGGACGGAGTCGACGCGTGCTGCTCCACCACGACGCGGGCCATCGGAGGCGTCCCGGGCTCCATGCTCTCGAGTTCCTCGACCCAGACGACGAACTCGTCCGACAGACCATTGACCAAATCACGTGCGCGTTCCGGGGAGGCATCGGTTGCCCTGTAGTCGATCAGGACGGTGTCCGGCGTCGAGGATGCCTTCACCTTCGCCGCCACCTGAGTGGGGGACAGATCGGACCATCCCATCTTGTCGAGAGTCCGCTCCGCGAGCGTTGTGCCTGTCAGCAGCTTCGTATACGTCGCAACACGTTCTTGTGACGCGCGATTGCCTTGGTAGACCTCGTTGACCGATGCACCAGATGCCGTAGAGACGAACAATCGGGACGAGGCCTGATACATCGGTGTCGACACGAGCGAGGCTCCGAGCGCGACGAGTATGCCGACCAGTGTTGTCAGCGCGATGATCCTCCACCGTGTCTGCACGACGCGTAGGTAGTCCTGTACTTCCATATCCCCGATTCCCCGTCCTGTTTTCGGTACAACACTTGCGGATACCCTATGCGCGAGTTCGTATCACGGCGCACCTCCGTCCAGCTCGGCGAGAAGGTGCGCGACGCGCCGGAGCGAATCCGTCGAGGTCATCTCCGCGTGCGCACACGGCACGCGATGCTCCGTCACGTCGCCCCGAACGTAGGGACTCCACAGACCACTCAGTTTTCCCCGTTCCTCCGATTCGTGTGCCGCGACGAACAACACGACGTCGCCGTCGAAGGCTCCCGAACGGTGCCCACGGGCGGCGGCTTCCAACGCTGCGCCGGTCCGAACCACGTGCTGAACAACACCGGGGTCGAGTCCCGGGACGTCATCGATCGCGCCAACCGCATCCACGGCGGCGTTCGACGGAACGGACTCCGGCGGGAGCGAATCGAGCAGTACCAGTGCCGCCACCTCGTCCCCCGCCGCGCGCAACTGCACCGCCATCTCATGCGCGATGTTGCCGCCCAAGGACCAGCCGAGCAAGTGGTACGGCCCCTGCGACTGCACCGCTCGTATCTGCTCGATGTACCGGCGCGCCAGTCCCTCCAGGCTGTCGACGCCTTCGTTGGTTGCCTGCAATCCGTACAGCGGCCTGTCGCGCAACTCCTCGGCCAGTCCCGCGTAGCACCAGGCGAGCCCGCTGACGGGGTGAACGCAGAAGAGCGGTGCCGCATCGGGTTTCTCGGGCCGGTTCAGGCGCACGAGCGTCGCCAACGGATCCGGATCCTCGCTTCCGGATTCGATCTGCCGGGCCGTGCCGGCGACCGTTGGATCGGCGAAGAGTGCGGCGAGCGCAACGTCGTAGCCGTACCGTTCCCGTAGCCGCGTCACCAAGCGGACGGCGCCCATGGATGTTCCGCCGAGTTCGAAGAAGCTGCGATCTCGGGGAGCACCGGACAACCCGATCACGTCCGCCATCTCGGCGGCCACGCGCCGCTCGATGATCCCCTCCGGCTCGGAACCGCTCACGTATCCGTCGTCGAAAACCGGTTCCGGCAGCGCGCTCCGGTCGATCTTTCCACCTGCCGACACCGGCATCTCGGCAATCACGGTTACCGCTGCGGGAAGCAGATGGCGGGGCAGCACGCGCTCGAGGTGCGCACGCAGGAATCGCGGTTCGAGGGTGCCTCCACGCCGGGTCGACACGTACGACACCAGCACCGTCTCGCCCGTCGGTCGACACCTCGGCAGAGTGACTGCCGCAACCACCGCCGGGTGCGCCAGTAGTGCAGTGTCGATCTCGGCGGGTTCCACACGCACGCCGTTGATCTGGACCTGGTCGTCACCGCGGCCGATGTACTCGAGGGTGCCGTCACTGCGCAGGCGCACCAGGTCCCCGGTCCGGTAGATCCGCGCCCCCGGTGCCCCGAACGGGTCGGCGACGAATCGGCCGGCCGACGTACCGGGCAGCCGGTGGTATCCCTGCGCGAGCCCCGTGCCACCGACGTAGAGTTCACCGACCACACCCACCGGAACCGGATGCAGTCGCCCGTCCAGAACTCGCAGACTCGCGCCGGCCAGGGGCGCCCCGATGTTCACTGCTCCGGTCCCCAACACGTCGCTGCACGTGACGCCGACTGTGCACTCGGTGGGCCCGTAACCGTTGCGAAGATCGTGCCGGGACCAACTGTGCGCCAACGGGACCGGCAACCTCTCGCCTGCCGATACCACGGTCAGGCCCCGAGTGAATCCGGCCGGGTCCAGCGTCGCGAGGACGGTAGGCGTCAGGTTCAGGTGGGTGACGGCCTCGTCCTCGATCACCGCCTGCAAGTCTGCGCCCGCGTAGGCGAACTCCGGTGCACACACCAAGGTCGCCCCGTGCGCGTGCGCCGCGAGCAGTTCGAACACCGACGCGTCGAAGATCGGCGAAGCCGCCTGCAGAACAACGGATTCGTGGGTGACGAGCAGTCGATCGGCCTGTAGATCGACGAGCGCCGACAGTCCCTCGTGCGTTACCGCGACACCCTTGGGCTCCCCGGTCGTCCCCGACGTGTACAGCAGGTAGGCCAGCGACCCGTCCGTCGATCCGCGCGCGCTGTCGAGCACCCGTCGGCGCCTGTCGTCCGGGAGCTTCGGATCGACCGGCACCCAGGCCGCTCCGATTCGGGTGATCGCCCACACGTCGAGCACCCAGTCCGGGCCGCGTACCGCTCGGATCGGGACGACGTCACCCGCGCGGACGCCCTCGGCTCGCAGGAGGTCGGCTCGATGGGCCGCCGCGACGTCCAGTTGGGCGTACGTCCACTGCCGGTCACCGGCCCGGAGCGCGATTCGGTCGGGATTTGTGCGAACCGACGCCGCCAGTATCTCGCGCAGGGTGCGGGCGACCGGGGCCGAGCTCCCGTCCGCGACCGACGGGTCGAGCGCGAGCTCGAGATCGCCCACCGGGGTGGCCGCGTCGGCCGCGACATGAGCCAGCAGGCGCACCCAGGATGTGAGCAACATGTCGGCGGTTCCGGAGTCGAACAGGTCGGTGGCGAACACCAAGCGCACGTCGATGCCCGATCCATCCGGTGACTCGACGACATCCCACGCGAGATCGAACTGCGCCGTCGGCGCACCCGCCGCGAGGTCTGCCACCTCCACGTCGGGCAGGCTCGGCAATTCCGGTGTCGCCGTCGAGTGTGCCAGCAGCACTTGGAAGATCGGGTGATGCGCGGCAGTACGAGTGGGCGCGACGCAGGCCACGACATCGTCGAAGGGCACGTCTCCGTGGGCCAAGGCCGCGAGGTCCACGTCGCGCACCCGTCGGACGAGATCCGCGAACGGTTCGGTCGGATCGACCCGGGTCCGCAGGGCGAGCGTACCCACGAACATCCCGACGAGAGGGGCGAGTCGAGCGTCGGTCCGACCGGCGACGACGGTGCCGACCGTGACGTCGTCGCGGCCGCCGAGTCGTGCAAGGAGCGCGGCGAGGGCGGCGTGCAGGACCATGAATGCGCTGACCCCGTGGGTACGCGCCAGATCGGTCACTGCCGCGTGCAGATCCGGACCGATTTCGGCGTGTACGACGCCGCCGCGGTGCGTAGGGACGTCGGGTCGAGGGCGATCGGTCGGTAGATCCAGCGGCGTGTCAGGCGCTCCCGCGAGGGTGTGCGCCCAGTACGCGAGTTGACGACCACCGACAGTGTCCGGATCGCGGACATCGCCGAGCATCTTCGTCTGCCAATGCGCGAAATCGCTGTAGCGCAGCGGAAGCGGCGTCCACGGCGGCGCCGTACCGGCGAGACGTGCAACGTACGCGCACTCGAGGTCACGCAGAAGCGGTACGGCCGACGCGCCGTCCAGAGCGATATGGTGCACGGCGATCGCGAGGACCCACTCCGTGTCGTCCACCTGGAACAGACCCGCACGCAGAGCAGCCTGTTCCACGAGATCGAGAGGACGCTCGACAAGTTCGCGCACCCGGTGGTCCACGTCGTCAGGATCGACGGATGCAACCGTGTAGTCGATCACGAACCGATCGGCGCTCAACACCCGTTGAGTGTGTTCGTCGGGGTAGACGGTCCGGAGCGGCTCGTGGCGTTCGACGACATCGGCCAGCGCCGCCCCGAGGGCGTCCGCAACGAGGGAGCCGTTCAGCCGCAACGTGATCGGCATGACATAGCTCGCCGGGTCCGCGCGGTGCAGCATCCACAGGCGTCGTTGTGCGGGCGCCATGGGCGCAGGTTCGGGGCCGGCCGCTGTCAGCGGAGGTCGGACATCGAGCTCGGAGAGATCGAGCAGACCGGCGAGCGCCGCCAGCGTCACCGATTCGAGAACAGCTCGAGGCGGCACGTCGCGGTGCAGCGCGTCGGCGAGACGGGCGGCTACCTCGACTGCGCCGAGAGAGTGGCCACCGAGCGCGAAGAAGCCGGTGTCGATGTCGACGTCGTGGCCGAGGACGTCCCGCACGACGGCCGCGACCAGCACCTCGGTCGACGTGAGTGATCGATCTGAGGTGGTCGCCGCGAGACTGTCCGCCATCGTCGACAGTGCCGCGTGGTCGAGCTTGCCGTTCGGTGTGGTCGGCAGGCTGTCCAGTACGTGCAGGCGAGACGGCACCAACCCCGGTGGCAACTCACCCGCGATGCGAGCGAGGACGGCTGCGGCATCGATACCTGCCCCCGCGACGAATGCTACGAGGACTGGTCCGCGCACGACGACGGCCGCATGACGAACACCGCTGCAGCGCATGAGCGCCGCCTCTACCTGCTCCGGCTCTACCCGGACCCCGCGGACCTTGACCTGCCGATCGACACGCCCGAGGAACACCATCCGCCCATCGGCGAGCACCTGGACGCGGTCTCCGGTGCGGTACATACGGCCCGGGCCGAACACCGATGCAACGAAGCTCGCTGCGGTCAGCGCCTGCGCGCCGAGGTAGCCACGGGCGAGACCGCCGCCGGCGAGGTACAGCTCGCCGACGCCACCGACCGCGACGGGGCGTAGCCGCGTATCCAGGACCGCGACCGAGGTTCCCGGTATCGGTGTGCCGATACCGGTGCGACCGTCGACCTCACCGAGGGTGGCGACGACAGTGCATTCGGTGGGCCCGTAGGCATCGAGCATCGTGCGGCCCGCCCGCCACCGATCAGCGATCTCCGCGGGGAGACTCTCACCGCCGCTGGCCACCACCCGCAGGTCGTCCAGATCGTCGGATCGAATCGTCGCGAGTACCGATGGGGTGGAGAGGAAGTGGGTCACGCGATGTTGCCGCAGCAGCCCGTGCAGCGCGGGGCCGGCGTACACGTCCGGCGGCGCGACGACCAGTGTCGCGCCCGAAGTGTGCGCGAGCAGAATCTCGAGCACGGCCGCATCGAACGCCGGGTTGTATCCGTGCAGTACCCGATCGCCCGGACCCACGCGGTACCGTCCTCGCGCCGCCGATGCCAGGGCCGCCAGGCCGCGATGCGTCACGGCAACGAGCTTGGGTTCACCGGTCGAGCCCGAGGTCGAGATGACGTATGCGGGCGAATCGACCGACTGCGACTGTCTGGGTGCGGGGACCGGCGCGGCGACGTACGCATCCGTCGGCCCGAACGCCGCCCCGGTCTTGGTGACTGCCCACAGCATGCGGAGCCTGCCCAACGACCGTTCGGGATCGAGGGCAACCACATCCTCGGGTCCTACACCGTGATCCTCGATCAAGCGTCGGGCCAACTCGTCGGACTGCTCGTCGAGCTCTCGGTACGTCACGGCGGCGGAACCGTCGACGACTGCTACGCAGTCCGGATGCGCGGCCGCGGTACTGCGCAGCAACCCGGCCAGGGTCCGCGGTGCATCCGCCGCGCAGCCGTGGACGACATCGGTGACCGCGATCGGCAAGTCCTGCACAGTGACGTCGGGCCGTGTTGCTGCGCCGGTGAGAGCACGGACGAACTGGTCCACAAGGCTTCGTGCTGTCTCGGCGCCGAACTTCGACGCGTCGTAGACCAGGGTGCCGTGGAATCTTGCTGCCCCGCTTCGTGACAGCGTGAACTGGAGATCGAACTTCGCCGCGTCCTCGGCGAGTTCGTGGGATTCGATTTCGAGGTCGCCGATCCGCACGATCGGCGGGGTGAAGTCCTGGAGGGCGAGCGCTACCTGCGGCATCCGGGCCCCGGCGGCGGTGAGAACTTCCTCGATCGGGACCGCGGCCCGGTCGAATGCCGCGACATCGGTGTCTCGAGCCTGTGCGAGCAGCGCGCCGAACGGCATGTCCGACTCCACCCGGGTGCGCAGCACGACGGTGTCGACGAACAGTCCGACGAGGGAGTCGAGTTGCGGGTATCTGCGGCCTGCCACCACCGCGACGACTCCCACGTCGGCGCCACCGCAGAGCCGTGACAGGAGCGCAGCGAGCACGGCGTGGACCACCATGAACTCGGTAGCGTGATGGGCCCTCGCGAGCTCCGTGATCGCCCGCGCCGTGTCCTCGTCGAGCGCGAACTCCACGGCGGCAACAGTTCCCGGTGTGGCGCTCCCCGCCTCGATCGGCAGCACGACCGGATCGAAGCCATCGAGTTCCCGCTGCCAGAACCCGAGATCCGCGCCGTCCGTGACCCGCGCACGCTCCCAGACCGCGTAGTCGGCGTACTGCAGCGGCAGCGGATCCCAGCGGGGAGGGGCACCTGCGTGGCGGGCCCGGTACGCCTCTCTCAGGTCGGCGAGCAGCACCGCGACCGATGTGCCGTCGGCGGCGAGGTGGTCGATCGTCACCTCCAGGACGTGCCGCTCGGCGCCGTCCTCACGCAGGCGCACGTCCAGCGCTCCCGGAGGCTGATCGGACGCGGCACCCCTCAACGGCCGAACGACGTCCTCCGCCGGCGCGACGATCGCGTGCGGCCCGTCAGCGTCGACGGCGAACGACGTCCGCAGGGACTCGTGCCGCACCAGGACATCGGCGAGCGCGGCGTCCAATGCATCCACGTCGAGCGGTCCCCGGAACACCACACGAGCCGGCACCCGATACGCCTCCTCCCTGCTGATTCCGCGCAGTGCCCACATGCGGCTCTGGCTACGGCTCAGGGGAATCCGATCCGGCCGCGAGACGGCGACCGGGCCGGGGTCGATCTCGGCGAACCGGCTCCGGTCCAATTCCGCGGCGAGTTCGGCGACGGTCGGGGCAGCGAAGAGCAACCGCAGCGGGACATCCGTATGGGTGGAAGCACGCAATTGTGCGACCACGCTGGTGGCCAGCAGCGAGTCGCCGCCGACGGAGAAGAAGTCGTCGGTCCGACCGACTCGGGCGCCGAGCGCGGCCGAGAAGGCGTCGGCGACGAGTTCCTCCGTCGTGGTTACCGGTCCGGTGGCCGAGTCGAGCACAGGTTCCGGCAACCGTTCGACGTCGATCTTCCCGTTCGCGGTGAGAGGGATCTCGGCGACGCCGACAACCGACGCGGGCACCATGTACGACGGCAACGCCGCGGCCAGGTTGCGGCGCAGATCGGTGACGTCGGCATCGGAGGGAACGACGTACGAGACCAGGACCGGCGATCCCGTCGTCCCAACCCGTGCGACCGTCGCGGCGGTCGACACCGCCCCGCTCCGGGTGAGGACGGCGTCGATCTCCGCCGGTTCGATCCGGATCCCACGGATCTTCACCTGATGGTCGTTACGTCCGCAGAACTCCAGGACCGGTCCGCGCGCGCCGCTCACCCACCGAACGAGGTCACCGGTCCGGTACCAGCGTCGACCGTTCTCTCCCGCAACGAATCTCGCCGACGTTGTCACAGGTGCGCCCGCGTATCCGTGTGCGACGCGATCACCGGCCAGATACAGTTCGCCGGTCACCCCCGGCGGCACCGGCCGCAGTCGCACGTCGAGAACTACCGCGTCGATCCCTCGGGCGGGGCTGCCGATCACCGCCGGATCCCCGGGACCGAGTGGGCCGGCGAAGGTCGCGAACACCGTCGATTCGGCGGGGCCGTAGCCGTTGTAGAGGCGGCATTCGGGCCCCCAATGCCGCACGAGATCCGGCATGACTCGCTCGCCGCCGAGCATCAGTGCCTCGAGGTCCGGCAGGTCCCGTGGACCCACCGTTGCGAGGACCGACGGTGTCATGCAGGCGTGGGTGATCCGCTCGCGTCGGAGCAGATCGGCCAGCCCGGAACCGCCGTAGGCCTCGACCGGCGCCACCACCAACGGCGCCCCTGCGGCGCCCGCAACCAACATCTCCAGCAGGGCCGCATCGAATCCCGGAGACGCCACGTGGAGCACACGCGACCGCGGACTTGCCGCGAACACGTCGCGCAGGTCGGCTGCCAGCGCGCCGAGGCCTCGGGACGTGAGCACTACTCCCTTCGGTCGCCCGGTCGAGCCCGAGGTGAACACGACGTACGCCGGCTGATCCGGAAGCACCTCGGGCAGTGGAACGTCGGTGTCGCCGACGGCCGCGACGTCGATCCACTGCGTGTCTCCGGGTAGCTCCGCCACGAGATCGGCCGCAGTGACACCGAGGCGCGCCCGGGACTGCTCGAGCATCGCGGCGATCCGGTGGATCGGGTGAGTGGGATCGACCATCACCGGGGCGGCTCCGGTCCGGGAGATCGCCCACACCGCGAGCACCGACTCGAACGACCGCGGCAGCGCACATGCGACGGGTACCCCCGGCCCCGCGCCCCGGGCGCCCAGGGCTGCCGCCAGGCCCTCCGCGCGATCGACGAGATCGCGATAGGAGACTTCGATGCCTGGCGCCACGACCGCTGCCCTGCTGCCGCCACGGCGGGCCCCGTCGGACAGCAGTGCCCACAGACCGACCGGCGTGCCGGCTTCCCCCGAGGCCGGCACCAGTGATGCCCGCTCGACATCGGTCAGCAGGTCGACGTCTCCGACCACCTTCGCGGGATCGTCCGTCACGGCGTCGAGGAACATCTCGAACCGCTCGGCGAACGCGGTGACGGTGTCGTGATCGTAGAGATCACTCCGATAGGCGAATTCGAGTTCGAGGGCGCCCGGGGTCTCGGTGACCGTCAACTGGAGATCGAACTGGACGGTGTCCTGCGCCGCGGGCTCGGCCGTGACCACCAGCCCCGAGAGGTCGATCCGCACCGTCTCGGGACGGCGCATCGACAGCGCCACCTGAAACAGCGGATGGCGAGCGGAATCCCGGAGCGGGGCGAGCCGTTCGACGATCGTCTCGAACGGGGTGTCGGCGTGGGCGAACGCCTCGACGTCGCGGCGCCGGACGTGTTCGAGCAAGCTCGCGAACGAACCGTCCCCGTCGACATCGGTCCGCAGGACCACCGTCGAGGCGAACATTCCGACCACGTCGTCGAATCTCGGATCTCCCCGGCCCGCCACCGCCGTACCGATCACGACGTCCGCTGAGCCGTTGTGCCGTGCCAGCACCGCGGCCAGAACCGCGTGCAGGACCATGAAACTCGTCGCGCGATGCCGGCGAGCCGTGGCCACAACCCGGGTCGCCAGTTCGGTCCCCAGTCGCACCCCGACGGTGGCCGAACGCGTCGAGCTCGTGCCGGATCGCGGACGATCGTTCGGGAGGGTGCACTCCTCCGGGACACCGTCCAGTGCCGCCGACCAGTACTCCAGTCCGTCCTCGCCGGCCGAGGTCTGCCAACGGGCGTAGTCGATGTACTCGATGGCCGGGACCGACAACTGCGGTACGTGCCCGGTTGCCCGGGACCGATACGCCTGCGCGAGGTCTCGAAGCAGGGGCGTGAGCGACCATTCGTCGGCCGCGATGTGGTGTACGACGACAGCCAGCGTGTGGCGGATGGGACCGGTCCGGTAGAGACGCGCGCGAATCGGCGGCTCGGTTGCCACGTCGAACGGCGCGGTCGCGAAGGCTCGAGCCGTGTCCGACAACATGTCCGGCGCAATCGCGACGGGACCGAGATCGAGGTCGGGGACGTCGAGCACCTGCTGGACCGGTCCGCTCGCGACGGTCGGATACACCGTGCGCAGGATCCGATGCCGTTCGATCACATCCTGGAGCGCGCACGCCAGCGCGTCCTCGACCAGTTCACCGTCGAAGTGCAGCAGGAACGGAAGGTTGTACATCGCGGAGTCCGGAGCAAAGTTCTGCTGGAACCAGAGTCGCCGTTGCGCGGGCGACAGCGGACCGGTCGTCGCTGCCGGCGTGGACGGCCGAGGACCTTCGCACCGTGCACCCCCACCCGCCCGTTCCTCGACGACCAGGGCGAGTTCGGCCACCGTGGTCGCCTCGAACACGTCCCGCACTCCGACGTCGGCCCCGGTGATCGCAGCGAGTCGACCGGCGAGCCTGGTTGCCAGCAACGAGTTACCACCGAACTCGAAGAAGTCGTCGCCACGTCCCACTCGGTCGGCGCCGAGCAGTTCGCGGTAGACACCCGCAACGATTTCCTCGAACGGACCCCGTGGCCCGGTAGCTGTCTCCGCAGCAGGGGCGGGTACCGACGGTGTCGGCAGCGCCGCGAGATCGACCTTGCCGTTGGCACTCGACGGCAGGTGGTGGACCGCTACCACCGCCGCGGGAACCATGTAGTCCGGCAGGATCGTTCGCAATGCACGGATCACCGCGCGTGAGTCGATATCCGGGTCCTGCCGCCCGACTCGGGGCACCGCACCCACCACGTACGCGACCAGCCGACCGTCCCGCACGTCGATCGCGGAATCGACGATCTCCGGGAGCCTGGACAGTGCCGCCCGGATCTCGCCTGGCTCGATGCGGTGACCGCGAATCTGGAGCTGACCGTCCGCCCGGCCCCGGTACTCGAGCATCCCGTCGTTGCGTAGCCGAGCCAGGTCACCCGTCCGATACCGGAGTTTGCCGTCGACATCCGCCACGAACCGGACGGCACTCAGACCCGCCCGTCCCCGGTAGCCGCGAGCGACCTGCGGTCCGGAGACGTACATCTCGCCGATCGCGCCGCGCGGCACCGGCCGGAGGAGCCGGTCGAGCAGTTGCACGCCGGTACCGGGCAGTGGAACACCGATCACACTTCGACCTGCCGGCGCCGATCGGACCTCCGTCCACGTGGCGTGCACGGTGGTCTCGGTGATGCCGAACATGTTGACCGCTCGAAGGTTCCGATGTCGCTCGAGCCAGCCACGAACGCGGTCCCCGTCCAGCGGCTCACCGCCGAAGATCAGCAGACGCAGCGACAGGTCCGCCGGGTCTCCGCTCACCTCGGCCAACTGGCCGAACGCGGTCGGCGTCTGGTTCAGCACGGTCACCCGCTCAGCGACGAGCAGCTTCCGGAACTCCTCGGGGCTGCGGGCCACGAAGTGATCGACCACGACGACGCGTCCCCCGGTGGTCAACGGCCCCCAGATCTCCCACGCAGAGAAGTCGAAAGACGGCGAGTGGAACATCGTCCACACGTCGGAAGGACCGAAGCCCAACCCCGCGTATGTGTTGGTCAGGAGCGCGAGCACGTTCGCGTGGGTCACCGCGACACCCTTCGGTGTTCCGGTCGACCCGCTCGTGTAGATCACGTAGGCGGTGCGGTCGGGGTCGCATGCCACATCGATACTTCCGCATCGATCCAGTTCGCTTGCTGCGAAGTCCATGTCGAGGGTGATCGAGCGCTCCGGGGCGGCGAACCCGTCGTGGCACACCACAAGCGCAGCCTGCGCCTGGCGGATCAGCGCGTTCAGGCGCTCGGGCGGCTGGGTGACGTCGAGTGGGAGGTAGGCCGCGCCCACGCGGACCGCGGCCAGCATCGCGACGATCAGGTCGGGTGAGCGGGGCAGCGCAATCGCGACGACGTCCTCCGCCCCGATTCCCTCGCGCACGAGGCGGCGGGCGAAGGCCCTCGAACGCGAGTCGAGGTCGGCGTAGGTCACGCGATCGTCACCGCATACGATCGCGATCGCATCTGGAGACTCGGCAGCCCGCTGGGCGAAGAGCTCACCTAACGAGACTGCCGCGGTGGTGATCCCGGGATGCGAATGGTCAGCGTCCGCGCCGAGTGGGGCGCGACGCGCGTCCATCGGACGTGCGCTCAGGTCGATCGAACCGACGACGATCGTCGGATCGTCCGAGACCGCCTCCAAGATCCGAAGCAGCCACGGCGCCCACCTTGCTACGGACTCGTGGTCGAACAGTGCACGCGGGTACGTGAGGCTACCGTCGAGTCCCGCCGCCTCCCCCATGTCCGCGTCCCGCGCCCGCAGCCGGACCTCGAGATCGAACCGGGTTCGCTCACTGGACAGTTCACGGGTCGTCACCTGCAGACCGGGCAGCTCGACCTCGTCCGGCACGAAGTTCTCGTACGCGAGCATCACCTGGAAGAGCGGATGATGGGAGGTCGGGGGACGCCGCGTCAGGTGAGCGACGACTTCGTCGAACGGCAGGTCCGCATGGGCAAAGGCATCGATGTCGACGCGGCGGGTACGGGCGAGCAGATCGGCGAAGGACCGGTGCAGATCGACACGGGTTCGCAGGGTGACGGTTCCGACGAGCATTCCCACCACCTCGTCCAGGCGAGGATCGGTACGCCCGGAGACCGGCGCTCCGACACTGATGTCGTCTGTACCGGCCAACTTGCCGAGCAGCACGGCCAGCGCCGCGTGCAGCACCATGAACAGGGTCGAGTCGTACTCGCGTGCGATCTTTTCCAACGCCGCCTGCAGGTTCGCCGGCACCTCGAACCGCACGGTGCCGGAAGTTGCAGTCTCGATCGGCCCGCCACGCGGCCGGTCGCTGGGCAACGCGAGGGGCGGCGCATCCGCGTCCAGAACAGATCGCCAGTAGGAGAGATCCCGATGCGCGCGACTCTCCGGGGCGGCGGGGTCACCGAGCACGGTCCGGTGCCAGCGGGCATAGTCGGCGAACTGGATCTCGAGGGACGGCCAGTGGGGCGCCTCGCCTGCGCGGCGCGCGGTGTAGGAATGGGCCAGATCACGGGAGAGCAGCACCGCCGACAACCCGTCCACCGCGATGTGGTGGGCCACCACGGCGAGCGTGTGATGGTTCCCGTCGAGTCGGTACAACTGCAGGCGCACTGGATGTTCCATCGCGAGGTCGAACTCCGACGAGGCGAGCGCGTCCAGTTCCGATTCACACCCGCCCGGAGTGTCGACGACCGCCGGGACGGGCGCCGGGGCTTCCACGATCTGTACCGGGCCGTCGCCGTTGTCGGAGATCACGGTCCGTAGAGCCGGGTGCCGCTCCAGCACATCGCCGATGGCCCGGCGCAGAGCGACCGTGTCGAGGTCGCCCTCGAAGTCCAATGCGAATGCGATGTTGTCACTACCGGACCGGTCGACGCGGTTCAGCAGCCACATCCTCTGCTGCGCGGGGGCCAGCGGCGCGGGTCCCGACGACGCCGGCGCCGTCGGGAACTCCGGCAGATCGTCCCGGCCCCACAGAGTGGCCGCAAGTTCTGCGACAGTGGGATTCTCGAAAACATCGCGGACATCTACCCGCTTGCCGAGCACGCTGCCGAGGCGTGCGACCAGTCGAGTGGCCGACAGGGAGTCGCCCCCAAGTGCAAAGAAGTCCGTGTCCCGGCCCACTGCTTCGGCCGAGAGAACCTCCTGCACAACACGGCCGACCGTCTCCTCCGCCGGCCCGCGGAGGCCCGTGTCGGACGTCGACGGACGGGCGGGACTCGGCAACGCGGACCGGTCGATCTTTCCGGCCGTCGTGAGCGGCACTCCGTCGAGGACTTGGACGATGCCCGGCACCATGTGCCGGGGCAGTCGGTCGGCGGCGTATCGGCGCACCTGTTCGGTGTCGATGAGGCCGGAGCCGTGCACGTAGGCGACGACGATTCCCTCATGCAGGGCAACGACAGCGGCTTCCACGTCGGAGTGCCCGGCAATCGCGGTCTCGATCTCACCCAATTCGACACGGATACCACGGATCTGGACCTGATCATCGAGACGTCCCACGAACTCGAGTTGCCCGTCCGGACGCCGCCGGACCAGATCGCCGGTGCGGTACATCCGGCCGGGGCCGAACACCGAGGCCACGAAACGTTCCGCGGTCCGAGCGGGCTGCCCCAGGTATCCGCGAGCGAGTCCCGGACCGGACAGGTACAGCTCACCGACCACACCGACAGCAACCGCTCGCAACCCACGATCCAACACCGCTGCCGTCATTCCATCGATCGGCGCGCCGATCGGGGTGGAACCGCCGTTGTCGTCGAGTCGACCGATGGTCGCGACCACGGTCACCTCGGTGGGACCGTAGAGATTCAGAAGGGTCCGACCCGCGCCCCACCGGACGGCGACCTCCGCGGCGCACGCCTCTCCGCCGAGCCCGACCACACGTAGTTGGTCGAGTCCTTCGGGCGGGATACCCGACGCGACGGAGGGAGTGGTGAACCAGTGCGTGATGCGTTGCGACTCGAGAACTTCCGCCAGTGCGGGGCCGCCGAATGCTCCCGGCGGCAGGAGCACGACGGTCGCCCGGGTCCCGAACCCCAGCAGATACTCGAGGACGGATGCGTCGAACGACGGCGATGCACCGATCAACACCCGGGAGTTCTCGGTCACGGCGAACTCCCGGCGCAGCGCCGACGCGAGCGGCGCCAGGCCGCGGTGCGTCACGACGACACCCTTGGGCGCGCCCGTCGTCCCCGAGGTGTAGATCGCGTACGCCGGATTGTCCGGATGCGGGGGAACGAACCGGTACTCGCTGTTCGACGGTGCGACCGAGTTGTCCGCCTGGGGATCGATCCGCGTGACCCATTGCGGCAGAACCGCACTCCGATCGGCAACAACGAATCGTGTACCCGCGTCCGCGAGGATTGCCTCGATGCGTCGCCGCGGCTGGGCCGGGTCGACAGGTACGAACGCCGCACCGGTCCGAGCGACGGCCAACACGGCGGTCATCGCGTCGATCGAGCGTGGCAGGAGGACGCCGACGAAGTCCTCGGGACCGACACCGAGCCGCGCGAGACGGCGTGCCAGTGCCTCCGCCGCCGGACCGATGTCGACGAGGTTGCCCTCCTCGTCACAGATCCGGGTCGGACCTCCGAGCACCTCGCGCAACGTGGCAACGGCGTAGTTCGACGGCCCCCGGTCGACGGGCCCCGCGGGAAGCAGGTCGGCAATCCGCGCCGTCGGGTCCGCCACCGCAGACTCGAGCACTTCACGCAACAGCGCCGCCCACCCGCGGACGGTTCCGCCGTCCAGGATGCTCTCGTCGTAGGTGAGGCACAGTTCCACCTCGGTGCCCGGCCGCTCCCGGATGGCGACTTCAAGGTCGAATCGCGCGTCGGTCCCTGTCAGTTCGCGTCCGACGAAGTTCAGATCCGACACCCGCATCACCGGATCGTCGAAGTGCTCGTAGGTGAGCACCGCCTGAAACGCAACGCCCGCGCCCAGACKCTCCTGCACGCTGTCGAACGGAGTCGCGCTGTGCACGAATGCCTCGATGTCGTCGGCGCGGACCGCGTCGAGCAATCGGTCGAAGGTCTCCTCGGGAGTGACCTGGGCACGCAACGCGATCGTGCCGACGAACATGCCGACCAGCGCGTCCAGGGCGGGATCTACACGTCCCGCGTCCACGGTTCCGACCACGGTGTCGCGGGATCCGGTCAGAGCCGACAGGACCACGGCGAGGGCGGCGTGCACGAGCATGAAGACGGTCGTGTCGTGCTGTCGGGCTGTGCGGTGGAGAGCGTTTCGCACCTCGGCGCCGAGCGTAGTGGTGATGCGTCCGGCAGGGCCGGCCAGCGGGCCCCGGGTCCGGTCGAGGGGAAGGCCCGGAACGTCCGCGGCACCGGCCAGCGCCGACGTCCAGTGGTCGAGGTCGTCGTCCCGGACGCCGGAGTCGAGCACAGTCTGATGCCACTGCGCATAGTCCGTGTATGTGACCGGCAGAGGCGCCCATGCCGGCTCCTCGCCCGCCGCCCGTGCACGGTAGGCGCTCACCAGGTCGTTCACCAGGGGCCCGAAGGACAGACCGTCGAGGGCGATGTGGTGAGCCACGACGACGAGTACGTGATGATCGGCGTCGAATCGCTGGAGCCTGAATCGGACCGGCACGTCCGACGCGAGCGAGAACGGTCGGCTGACGAATTCTGCTGCATCGCTATCGGACTCGGCTCTTGACGTGACGTCGACGACGGTCGGAACCGTGAACGCCTCCTCGACAGGCAACACGTGCCGCTCCGGCCCGAGGTCACCGTCGTGGATCACCGTACGCAGCGGGGAGTGCCGAACCATCACGTCCCGTAGAGCCGAGGTGAGGGCATCACCTGACAGCGGTCCGCGCATCTCCACCGCGAACGGCACGTGATAGGCGGTACTGTCGCGTCGAGTCTGCGCATGTAGCCACAGCCGCCGCTGAGCGGGCGCGAGCGAGTTCGACTCCGTCGCACCCCCGACCAGCGCGGTCCGCTCGTCGACGCCGGCCACCGACCCCGCCAGCCCGGCCACCGTGCGCTGCTCGAAGACGTCCTTGACGGTGATCCGTCGACCGGTCGCAGATGCGAGGCGGCCGGCGAGCTGGGTGGCATCGAGCGAATTGCCGCCGAGCACAAAGAAGTCGGCGGACGCATCCCGAACCTCGGCGCCGAGCACCTCACCCATCGCATCGGCGATCAACGCCTCGAGCGGGCCGTGTACCGCGCGCGTGTCGGCGTCCTCTGCGGGCGGCGTCATCGCGGCCAATGCCGCGCGGTCGATCTTGCCGCCCGGCGTGAGCGGCAGGAACTCGACGACGAGGATCCTGTCGGGAACCATGTGGCGCGGGAGTCGAGCCGTCAGCCACTTGTGCAGGTCCCTCGCCGTCGGGGAGCGGCCCGATACGTAGGAGTGCAGCCGACCGTCACGTTGTACCGTTGCGGCGCCGTCGACGTCGGGGTGCGTCATGAGCGCGGCATCCACGTCACCCGGCTCGACACGGATGCCGCGGATCTGGATCTGGTTGTCGGCTCGGCCGACGAATTCGAGTTGACCGTCGACACCCCAACGCACCAGGTCGCCGGTTCGATACATCCGGTCGCCCCCGAAGACCGAGGCGACGAAGCGCTCGGCGGTGAGCCCCGGACGGGCACCGTACCCCCGTGCCAGGGCAGGACCGATCACATAGAGCTCGCCGACGACGCCCGGCGGCACCACCCGGAGTCGCCGGTCGAGCACCACCAGCGACGTTCCGTCGACAGGCCGCCCGATCGGCACGGACGGCAACCGCGTGAGGATCTCGGGATCGAGTTCTCCGCTGACCGATGCGAGGATCGTCGTCTCGGTGGGACCGTACGCATTGATCATCGTGCGGCCCTCTGCCCACCGACGTGCGACGGGAATCGGGAGCGGCTCACCGCCGGCGTCCAACATTCGCAGGTGCGGCAGCCCCACGCTGGACGTGGCCGCCAGCACGGCCGGTGCCGAAACCAGATGGGTGACGGCGCGGTCCCCCATCAGACGCGTGAGAGCCTCACCCGCAACGGTATCCGGATCGGCCACGACCAGGACAGCACCGGCGTCCGCAGCCGTCAGGATCTCCTGGATGGACGCATCGAACGTGGGAGACGCGATGTGCAGGACCCGAGAGTCCTCCGTGACGGCGTATCGCGAACGGAGCGTCGAGAGCAGTCCGGCGATCCCGCGGTGGGAGACCACCACGGGCTTCGGACGTCCGGTCGAGCCGGAGGTGTGAACGATCCACGCCGGATTGTCCGGCCGCAGAGGCCGGACGCGATCCGCGTCCGTGACCGGTTCGGTCGACCAGTCGTCGGCCGCGATATCGACGCGGATCACCTCGGGCGGCAACGCGACATCCTGCTCGGCGAAGACAACCTCGATGCCATCGAGGTGTTGCGTCAGGCGCAGCGACGGAAGATCCGGGTCGACCGGTACGTACGCCGCACCGGTCTTCGCCACTGCCCACAGCGCGAGTACCGAGGCGKGGGATCGGGGAAGTGCAACCGCGACGGCACCTTCCGGACCGCAGCCCAGCGAGATCAACCGCCGAGCGAGCGCCGACGAGCGGGCGTCGAGGTCCCGATACGTGAGTGTGGTGTCACCGCTGACGAGGGCGGCTTCCGCGCTCGCGGCGTGACGGGTGAGCGCCTCGGGGAGCAAGGTGATCTCAGCACCGATGTCGGCACCGCGGACAGGGTCGACGGGCGCCGACTCTCCAGGTCGCCCGAGGGGAAGGTCACCCACCCGTCGGTGCCCAGAGGAGACGAACTCCCCCGCGAAATCGAGGAACCGGGAATGGTGTCGCTCCAGTGAATCCTGCGAGTAGCGCGCTGGATTGGCCTCGAGATCCACTCGGGTCGCGCGATCGCCCGACCCTGGATACACGGTCAGCGACAGGTCGTCGACAGGCCCGGTCGAGAGAATATGCAGTTCACCTTCGGCCTCGCCGAACACCGAGTGCCGAGGGAACTGCATGATGTTCACGACCGGTCCGAACACCCCGCCCAACCCGGCCCCGTGGACCGCGGAGTCCGGCATCTCATCCAGCATCGCGTCGTAGCGGAAGCGCTGATGCCGCAAAGCACCGGTGATCTCCAACTGGACTCGTCGGACCAGGTCCTCGACGGTGCCCTCAGGATCGACGAACACCCGCAGCGGCACGACGYTCGAGACCGATCCTGCTGACCGGCGCAGCAAAGCGGTGGTACGGGCAGAGACCGGCAGGCTGAGAGCGATGTCATCGACGCCCGTCACCCGCGACACGTACGCGGCAAACGACGCAACGAGCGTGGGGACTTCCGGCACGGGTGCGGAATCCGCGTGGTCCAGCGCCTCGAGAAAGCGTTCCGGAAGAACACCGGCTGTGCGCAGCGCAGGTGTTGACAACGTCCCCACCCGGTCGGCCAGTGACACGACCTGCGGCAGCGCCGCCAGTCGCTCACGCCAGTACTCGCGGTCGAGTTCCTCGCGCCGGCTCCCGGAGTAGGCCTCGACACTCCTGTACAGCTCTTCGACCGGCGCGCAAGCACATTGCGGCGGCTGCACACCGCTGACCATCGCGGTGTAGAGCTCGGAGATGCGCTTGGTCAGGACTTGCGCGGCCGAGCCGTCCATCACGAGGTGGTGTGCGAAACAGTGCAGATAATGCCGGTCGTTTCCCAGCCGGATGAGCGTCATCTCCGCAAGCCGATCCGAGAACGGGTCGATCGGTCGGGACGTTCGGTCGGTCATCCACTCGATTGCCGCAGTGTGAGGATCGTCCGCACCACCGAGATCCAGAAACCTCGGCGCGTCATCGATGTCCGGGACAGGCCGCTGGTGCGGTTCGCCCTCTACGTCGACGAGAACAACCGTGCCGGATTCGATGTCGCGGGCGGCACGGTCGCATGCGGCCAGAAAGGCCGGACGATCGAGCGGCCCACGCAGATCCAGATACTGCGCGACTGTCAGGGCAGTGTCGGGCGTCAGCTGTTGAGCGAACAGAAGCGCTCTCTGTGATGGCGCAAGCGGAAACGAACGCAAGCGCGCGCACCCCCTCTTATCCGGCAGGTATCCCGACAGCTCCACCGCTGGCACGCAAGCGCGCTCGAGCGGAACCCACCCGATCCAACCTGCCTGGATCGGGTAGGAATAACTTACTGTGCGAGTGCACCATTCACCAGTTGAACGCCCGACCAATTCTCGATCCGGGTTAGCCTGCCCAGAGCACGCCGACCGAAGGGGGTCCACCACGTGGAGCAGTCCGAGCCCGAAGCCGCATCAAGGACGACGGAGATCGATCCGGCGCCCGCCCGTCTAACAAGCCGCCGCCGGACGTCACAACCTGCGGTAACGGCGCGGAAGCGGCGACGCCGCATCGCGATCGGCGCAACGTGCGCGGTCGCGATCGTCGGCGCCTGGGGCTGCTATCTCGCGTACGAGGCAACCCAGATCAAATTGAATCTTGAACGAGCATCGGATCACGCGACGCAATCGAAAGATGCACTACTGGCGGGTAACTCGGAGACAGGCACACGATCTGCGGCCGATGCGGACCGCTACGCAGACCGGGCCTATGACGCCGCCCACTCGGTCAGCTGGCGTGTCGCCGGAGCGATTCCGTGGCTGGGCAGTCCGTTCGACACGACCCGGCAGATATCCGACGTGGTTCGGGGGCTCACTTCTGATGTCCTGACCCCGGCAGCGCAGGCAGGATCGGCGATGGCACCCAGCCAGTTGATCCTCGACGGAGCACGAATCAACCTGCAGGCCCTGCGTGACGCCGCGCCCAGCCTTGCCGACACTGCCACCGCAGCCGAGGCGCTGGCTGCCGACGCTGCAGGCGTCGGCAGCACGTTCATCGGACCCATCGAGGACGCTCGCGTACAACTCCAACAGCAGACATCGGATCTGTCCACCCTCCTCGGAAACGTCTCGACCGCAGCGGAGATCGCCCCAGCGATGCTCGGCGCCGATGGTCCCCGCACCTACTTCATAGGATTCCAGACCAACGCCGAGGCCCGTGGCACCGGTGGGCTGCTCGGAGGGTTTGCCGAACTACACGCGGTCGACGGAACAGTCCGAGTCGACGAACTTGCCAGCAACCGAGATCTGCCGATCCAAGGAAAGCAACCCATAGATCTGGGACCCGATTTCGAGCGGCAGTACGGGCACAGCCGTCCCACGGTGGACTTCCGCAACAGCAATGTGAGTTCCCACTTCCCTTATGCAGCCCAGATCTGGCGCTCATTGTGGGAGCAGGAGTCCGGCGTGCAGGTCGACGGCGTGATCGGGACTGATCCGGTCGCGCTCAGCTACCTACTCGACGTGGTCGGACCGGTCACCATGCCGGACGGCGAGAAGATCACCGCCCAGAACGTCGTGGAACTGACAGAATCGACAGCATACTCACGGTTCGCGGACAACAACACCGCACGAAAGCGCTATCTCCAAACCGTGGCGGCCAAGGTGGTCGAACGCATGACCGGCAAGATCTCCCGGCCACAAGCACTGCTGGAAGCACTCGGAAAGGCCGCGAACGAGGGGCGAATCGCGGTGTGGAGTTCGGTTCCATCCGAGCAGGCGGCGCTGGCTCCAACCGCCCTGGGGCACACCGTCCCAGACGACGACGCACCCTACGCCAGTCTCGTGGTGAACAACTTGGGCGGCAACAAGCTCGACTACTACCTCGGCCGCGATCTCGAGTACGTCGCCGACGGCTGTGTGGGCAACACGCGAAAGTCCCGGGTAACCGCACGCCTCACGAACAATCTTCCCGACGGTGACTACACCCAGTACGTTGCGGGCATGTTCGACAACCCGATGGGCGCGCCTGTCGGCACCAACCTCACCAACCTATCCCTGGTTGCGACGCGCGGCGCAAAGCTCGACAAGGTAACAGTCGACGGCAAGCCCGCTTTTGCCTTCACCGGAGCCGAGCTCGGACACCCTGTTTTCGATGTTCAGTTTCCCATACCCCAAGGGCGGACTGTCGAAGTCGTGTTCGAGTTGACCGAGCCGACGAACTCCGGAGCACCACGAGTTCCGCTGCAGCCGCTGATTGATGTTGCCGCCGTCACCGTCGACGTCCCGACCTGCGATGCCTCCTGACTTCACGAACGCGCCGTCGCGGATTCACGCGCTGCAACGCATATCCGCGCGAACCTCCACCTCGAAAACTCTTGTGTTGCCATCTCTTTGTGCCGGACCAGGCCAAACGCACCGACGGCCCCCGAGACCGGAGAGTCGACAACGCCTCGACATGTGACACTCGTGCAGGAGCGATACTATGTCCGAACTACGCGGCGAGTTCCGCGCTGCTTGAATCTGCCGGGGGATCAATGAGAACTGCGATCGCAGACGACAACGCCCACGTCCATGACAGGCACAGACCCGGCACGACACTGGGGGGTGCAGTGTGGATCGCGATCGTGGCGATCACCCCGGTCCACCGGCTCCTCATGGTCTACGGCAGTCCCCAGCTGCCGTACCTGATTCTCGCCGTGATCGTCGCGTGCACACTGCTCGGTCGTATGAGACTCCCCCCTGCCGCCGGCGTCTGGATCTTTGCACTCGTATCGATCCCGCTCGCCTCCGTCATCGCCGGGACTTCTTCGAGTGTCCTGCAGAGCGCCTACGTTGGCGTGAAGCTCGGACTACTGGTAGGACTGACGCCGTTCATAATCCGCTACTACGCGATTGAAAGAAAAACGTTCATCCGCTACTCCGTCGTCGCATTCCTTACCGTGCAATCACTCTCGGCGGCCGTCGGAATTGTCCAGCTGACTGGCGGGTCAGTGGCAGGCCTACACGCCAACTCCGGTCGCGCGAACGGTCTCGCCATCCATCCCAATGTGCTGGGAATCATGGCCGGAATCGCCATACTTATCGGGTTTGTGGTAATTCACAAGACCACCGGTCGAAGTCGATTTCTCGCTTGGGCGGTGATCGTTCTCAATATTGCCGCCCTGGTCGGCAGTGGAAGCCTGAGTTCAATGCTGTCGCTGGCAGCAGGCGGAGTGGTGCTACTCGTTGCAATGCGCGCGACGGCAAAAACAGTCTTCCGGGTCGTCGCGGGCGCGGTAATTTGCAGCAGCCTCGCGATTGCACTCGGTTATGACCCGAGTTCGGTCGTCGAGCCGGTTCAGGGAAGAGTCGACACGGTTCTCGGTTTGTCTGACGGTGTTGCCTCTTTGTCGATCCGTCAGGCAACCTACGACTTCGCCATCGAGAGCATCCGCTCCGATCCTCTGATCGGCGTCGGAATGGACTCGATGCACCAGGGTACGTTCAACGGCCTGACGGTTGTCCACAATTACCTACTGAGGTCGTGGTACCAGGGCGGACTTCTACTCTTCCTCACTTTCGCAATCATCTCGATCGCGCTGCTCGTCCTGATCGGTAAGTCGCTTGCCTCAGGCCGTGACGGGCTACAATCTGCTGTCATCGCCGCCGTCATCGCATTCGGCCTGACCTCGGCATTCTACGATCAACAGCAGTACTGGCTTCCGTTGCTGTTCGCCGTTGCGGTCACGAACCTGCCTGCGACAAGAAATGCCATCCAAGAGAAAAATGCGGTCCCGTCGACCGCGGCACCACAAGACTCCAAGGAAGAAGTTCGATCATGACCGCAATCCGGCCACCACATGAGCTCACTGTCATCATCCCGGCGTTCAGAGCCGAAGGCACGATCCAACGGGCAGTCGACTCCGCCCTCGCAGCCGGAGCCGAGACCGTAATCGTCGTGGACGACGGCTCCGACGATGCGACTGGCCAGCGCGCAGAAGCGGCCGGAGCAATCTGCATTCGACAGGAGAATGCCGGCGCCGCCAAGGCTCGCACCACCGGTGCCACACACGCGACGAGCAAGTACCTGATCTTCTTGGATTCCGACGACGAGCTGATACCCACGGCCGTGCAGCGTTCCGTCCAGATCCTCGAGGAAACCCCTTCGCTCGCAGTGGCCGCCGGGACCGTGATCGGGGTCGCCGAAGGTGGAGCCGAACGTCCGTTTCCGGTGCGCTACAGCCCGGTGACCACCGAATCTCTACTGATCAACGGCTTCGGTCCATGGCCTCCCTGCGCGGCCGTCGTGCGCCGCGAAGCCTACCTCCAGTCGAAGCTGGCACAGCCCGAAGCGCTCGCTCCCCGGTTCGCGGAAGACTACGAACTCCTCATCCGGCTTTCCTTGGTAGGGGGCATTGACGTCAGAGATGAGCCGTCCTGCCGCTACAGCCTCGCCGGGGGTAAGTCCGTGCGCTCGGCGACTTCGGCGATCGAGGCCAAGGAACAGATTCGCGACCACTATGCCCGGCACCTGCATATCGAGATCGAGCAGATGTCCGAGCGCCGAATCAAGATGGCCGCGTCCGCGCGACGTGCGCGCGCGGAATGGGCCTCCGGCAACAAGATCGGCACCGCTGTGCGCTTGAGTGAGTGGTTTCTCGCCGACCCGGTCTACGCAAGTCGCAAGCTGCTGTCGAAGCCGTGGTCGCGGAACTGAATCCGGCTGATCAGGCAGCTACGACCTTCTTCTTGTCGAGGATCTTCTGCACAGCGCGGGAGGCAGTTCGGAAAGCCTCCCGCGCAAACTCCGATGTGACCCACAGAACGAGCGCATAGACCACCATCGAGACCAATCCGACGCCGATCGCGGCAATGCGATCGGAAATCGTCAACGCAGCCACTTGCCCGATAACACCGACCGGAACAGAAAACAGGAAAATACTCTTCAAGCCGGCGAGAAAGAGCGTGCCCATCTCCGTTCCAGTCACCCGTCCGCACCACCAGTACGACAAGATCCAGTTGACCCCGTAGCCCACCGAGTGGCCGACGGCGACGCCGACGGCACCCCATGGCAGTCCGGCCAGCATCGACAGGATGATCAGCGGTTGGGACACCAGGTAGAAACGGAACTGCGCACCAGTGGCACCCTTCGCCAGGAATACCCAGAACGTCACCTGATTGAGAGCTCGGAAGATCCCACCCACGGTCAATGCCTGGAATATCGGAACCATCAGATCCCAGGTATCACCGAATACGAGATTCACAATAGGATCGGCTAGGCCGAACAGGACACCATAGGCCACACCCAGAACAACTCCGCCCATGAGTTGGCCGGTCTTCAAGAAGGAATTGAATCTCTCCCGCTGGTCCGCCACTCGGGTGAGGATTGGGACCGCGACCCGGGTGAGTGGCGCCGAAATCTGGTTGATCGGGACCATCAAGAGTTGATACGCCCGACTGTACATGCCGAGGTCGGCCGGCMCCCAAAAGTATCCCAACGAAAGGTTGTCCACATTTCGTGTGAAATACGCTATCCCCTGGGTACCGAACAACCCCAACCCGAAGGACAACAGGTCTCGAACCGATCCTTTTCGGTTCGGCAGTCCGGGGAACCATTTGGCGGTGATCATCGCCAGGATCAGGCCCGAGACCGCAGTCACCAACTGCTGGCAGACCAGAGCCCAATAGTCGGCTTGCACCCACAGCACGAACGCCACTGCCGAGGCCAAGCCCAACGCCACAGGCAGTGTGTCGACCAGTGCCAGCATCTTGAAGTCGAGTCGGCGGTTCAACTCCGCGCGAAACTGGGTGGCGACTCCGTTGACAATGAACACGAGCGACGTCCATCTGACGATGTCGCTCAGTGCATCGTTCGAGAATGCCGACGCAACCAGTGGCGCAACGAGATACGTGACTGCCGCCAGGAGGAACCCGAGGACCGTGTTGATCCAGAACAGGTTGGACTGCTGCCCCTTCGAGAGGTTCTTCTCGCGGGCCGCAGCCGTCGAAAGCCCAAAGTCCCTTGCCAACTCACCGAAGGCAACCAACGACGCGACGATGGCGACAAGACCGAAGTCTTCGGGGCTCAACAGACGTGCAAGCACCACGGTGCCCGCGAACATCACGACAATCCGAATCAGCTGGCCGGCGATCGTATAGGAGGCGCCGCGCGCTGCGGTCGATGCCAGCGGCGCCGATTCAGCGTGACTGTCATCGACGAGATCTCTTGGACCCGCGCTCATCTCTTGCTGCCGAACATCTCTCGCCCGACCGACCCCAATCGGTTGCGCGCCTCGTCGACGGCTTGGACCAGACTCTCACGCATTCCCGCCAGATCGGTCTCGCTCAACACGTCGAACTCTCGCGCTGGACGTCCCTCTTGGTTCCCAGTCCACTCCAGACCGACTGCTCCGAAGTGCCGACGGATCTTTCCTGCTGACGTCTCGACCCAGCCGAGCGGCAGTGCACCCTCTGTCGCACCCACGATCAGTCCATGCAGCCGGTCTCCGACCACCAGTGCGCAATCCGCGTAGATTCCCCGAACCTCGGCCTCACGTGCCGAGTGATCGCCGTCCTCCCATCCCGACACCGAACCACCGATCTCGCCTGCCAACCACTCAGCCATTGCGGCGTCACGATGAACCTGAACCACGACGACCGGGGTGAGACCATGCAAACTGGCAGTCTCCTTGATCCACGAGATCCATTCGGAGGAGGGACGTTCACGATCCCCGCGGATCACGACGGCCAATCGCGAACGAGCGTCCGGCGCCTTCCACTCACAAGTGGCGGTGCCGAGTGCGAATGCCCAATCAGGAGCAACGCCACTTCTCGAGGCAACCACAGCCTGGGATTCGCTGTCTCGGAAGCGCACGTAGTCACAGAGACTGGCCACTAGTCGGTAGGGCCAAGCCAAGAACCTCCGGCGCTCCGGCTGCGGCACTCCGGCGCCGACCCAGATTCCGCCCCCTCCCCGAGGCTTCGTCCACAGGATGAGTATCGCGAGAGTGAGCATGCGGAGAGCTCCCTTGCGGGAGACCGGAACCTCCCCTGCGTTCAGGGCCACAACAGTCGGCCGGGACATGCCCGAGCGCAGTGCGGCCGAATACCAATCCCGATAGCTCCGAAAGACTCTCTCCGACGCTGCCAGTCCCAGTCCGGCAAGAAACTCGTCACTCGCCTGTCCCGTCCAGGGATTGACATCGCCGTGATCCCGCAGGCGCGCCAGGTACGCACGACGCAGGAGTGAGTCCCCGATGTTCTCGTCCTGCCCGGTGGCCCAGACGAAGACACCGGGGCCCGAGTGGCTCTGCTCGCGATCTCCAGTCATGCCCGCCCTGTCATCTCGAGGCCGTCGGACCTTACTGCACCGATCGACAGTTCTCGAATATCCGCCAGGAGCGCCTCACGCCCCACACTCGCCGATTCCAGTGCGCCACGCTGTCGCAGCCGATAGTCTTCTCGCACCGCGGCATCCGAGACCAGCTCGTCGATCTGCTTCAGGATCCGTTCAGGCTCGAACATGTTGACGTTGTGGACGTAGTCCGCAATTCCCAGATCGGCGAAGGCGCCAAAACCTTTGCGTTCGTATGCGAGATGGATCACGAAGTGTCCCGCCCTGAGCGCCATGAGAGCGGCGTGAAGTCGAACCGCGACCACGACGCGCGTTTCGGACGCAGAACCCATCAGTTCACTACGTGTCAAGATCCGTTCAGCACCAATCGAGTTCATTGCAGCACGATCGTCGTTCCCGCCGGTCTCGCTCTGAACGTAGCCGTCGAATGTTCCGATCTGACGGCAAAGGTCGAGAACCAGAGGCGGAACGACCCCCCTCACGGGGCGCGCACTCACGACGGGTACGGGTGCCGGCGCAGTGTCTCCGACCGCAGCACCGGCGCCGAGGATCGCAAGGTCCGAAGCGCGCACAGCGCCGTAGGCGCCATACTCGGCGAGGCTACGATCATCGCGGACGTAGAACCGCCGAACCTTGCTGACACCGTGCCCGATCATTCTGTACGTGAATGATTTCGCGGGACCCACACTCTGTGGAAGGTAGATCGTCGGTGTCGATGTTCGCGCCGCGGCCAGAAGTTGCGGTCCATGAACAAGCGACGTCTTCGCGGCCTCTTCCAGGTATCCCGCTCGCAGATAGCCTCCACCGACACCGACTACGAGGTCGAAATCATCGAGTCCACGCAACAATCGCAGATACGCGCGGTCGTACCCCCGCAGTCCCGGCGCCGAGTTGACGACCGTGATCCCGAGGTACTCGAATGTTTCCGGGTGTGATGCCGCAAGAGTGAATTCGACGTCCTGCCCGAGAGCTTCTCGGACGATCTCGAGCGATTCCTCCACCAGCAGTCCATCACCGGCATTCGACGCGCTGTAGCCGTGGAGCAGAGCGACCTTCACCTATCCACCACCGATCTGTAGACCTCGACGTGTGCTTCAACGCTCTTGTCCCACGAGAAGGTCGAGGCCCATGCTCGACCGCGGTCGGGTGCGGTCGTCAGCCATTCCTGGTCAGCCAACGCGTCCCGTACCGACCGCGCGATCGAATCGCGATCGATGTCTGCCGTAACCATCGCCGGTCCCGCAACTTCTCGCAGTGCCCCGCGCTCCGAAGTGATGACGGGGGCACCCGCGGCCATCGCTTCGAGTACAGGAAACCCGAATCCCTCGTACTTGCTCGGAAAGACAAAAGCGGTACAGCGCTGCATCAGCGCGATCTTGTCGTCCTCCGAGATGAAGCCGAGGTAGTGCACATTCGGGCTGGCGAGGATCGCAGCCATCGACTCGTCCGAGTCCCAGGCGGGCTTACCCGCGATCAGGAGTGGGAGCTTCGCGTCGGACAACGGCCCGCACGACATTGCCTCGACCAGTTCGACCAGATTCTTGCGAGGTTCGATGTTCCCGACGTAGAGCAGGAACTCGGCGGGCACCTTCGCCCGGAGTTCCTCTGACAACGTTCGCGGTTGGGCGAACTTCTCGCAGTCGATTCCGTGAAGAATCACCGAGATCGATTCCCGGTCCACCCCGAATACATCGGCAATATCGTCTGCGCTGGACTCGGAGACCGTGACGACTCGGTTCGTTCGCTTGATGGCCGCACCGACCCTTGCACGCCAGATCCTCTCGGCATGAGGTTTACGGACGCCCTCGACCCATTTGCTCGCCACGCCGTGAACTGTCACTACCGAGGGAGACCTCGTCGAGATCAAGGGCCCGGTATCTGCCACATAGTGGAGGACCTGGTCGGGAACCGGCGCGGCAAGCGCCTGAACAGTCTCGAGGGACAGCGTCGCGACGGGGTTGTTCGCGTAGCGCATCGACGCGACGTCGATACCGCGCTCGCGCAGGCCGGCAGCCAGCGTGCGTGCATAAGTCGTGTTGCCACCGACATGCCGCTCGAGAATGCGACCGGGCATCAGAATCTTCATGCTGCATCCTCCGGGGAGACTCCGTACAAGTGCGACAGAGCACGGTGCTGGACACTCGACGAATGGATATCGAGCGATCTTGCGGCCGTCGACTGGACCGACGCGCGGTACTCCGCATCGTGCGCGAACCGCAGGACGCTCCTTGCGGCATCGGCTGCCTCAGCACCGGCGGATGCGAACCCTAGACCACCGAGGGTGGCGATCTCCCGGGTGAGGACGGGAGTGCCCAGCGAGACTGCCTCCAGCAGTGTCATGGGAGCTCCTTCCCAGCGAGCGGGGTGAAAGTAGAGATCCGCCTCCGCCATCCGCTCGAGCGCCTCGCTGTTCGAAAGCCAGCCGGTGACAGTAACTCCGGCATCGATCAGCTCCTGCTTGAGGCGGGCATCTCCTTCACCGATCCACGTCCACTCGATCGACGTGTCCTCGATGCTGTCGACCACTCGGGCAAGAAAGGACGGGTCCTTCTGGGCCGAGATTCTTCCGACAGTCACGACGCGCGTTCGTGTGGACTTCTGCTGCTTGCCCGCGAGGGCGTACCGCGACACATCGCCCGCAACATTCGGCAGATAGGTCACGGATGCTCGGTCGGAGATCAGACGGGCCGCCGTAGCGGCTTCGTGCGGACTGATGGCAGCAATCGTGTGTGGCCTGCGACTGAGTAGGTACTCGGTGCCGAGATACCCCGCACGTACGAGCGGACGAATGTCACTGCGCAGGAACGAGTAGGAATGCGGCGTGTACACAACCCTCACGCCGGGAAAGCTGAACGCGCGAAGAGCCCCCGCGAAGCTCGAATGGAGGTGAACCACCCTCGGCTGCTTCTCTCGAATCGCTCGCCGCGCCGAGGAAATGAACTTCACCATCGATCCCTCGAGTCGAGACACTTCGACGTCGGGCAGTTCCCCGACGTCGTGTGCGCTCCTGGTCCGAACGACCAATTCGTGCCGGAATCCAGGCGAGTTCTCGATGTATCGGTTGATAGCTGTCTGGACTCCACCGCCGTAGGCTTCAGACACATGGAGCACGTCCAGGCTGTTCTGTGCGCGCTGATGTTCGACCTGCATGCCTTTCACTTTCGGACGCATCGAGCCGGCCCGAGAACCAACTCGGGGCCAGCGGATCGGGCTCGGTTCTCCGACCACCAGAATTCGAGACTTCCAGGTGAAGTCAGCATCGGCCCATCCCCCGGTAGGCCCATCCCGCGTCTCGCCACTCCTCCGGCCGCAGGCAGTTGCGTCCATCGATGATGCGCTGCTGGCGGACCAATGAGGCCAGCTTGGACGGCCGCATCTCGCGGAACTCCTTCCATTCGGTCAGGACGAGGATCACGTCAGCACCGGCTACCGCTTCCGTCACACTCGTCGCATAGCCGAGGGTCGGGAACAGCCGTCGCGAGTTGTCCATCGCCTTCGGGTCATAGACCGTCACGGTCGCGCCCTGGAGCTGAATCTGGCCGGCGACATTGAGTGCCGGAGAATCCCGCACATCGTCGGACTCCGGCTTGAAGGCGGCGCCCAGAACGGCTACGCGAGTCCCGAGGAGTGTTCCGCCGCAGGATTCGCGGGCCATCTCGACCATGCGAGTGCGGCGGCGCATGTTGATCGCATCCACCTCGCGGAGAAAGGTCAATGCCTGGTCTGCGCCGAGTTCACCGGCGCGTGCCATGAACGCCCGAATGTCCTTGGGGAGGCAGCCTCCACCGAACCCGACCCCGGCATTCAAGAACCGGCGGCCGATCCGGGCGTCGTGACCGATCGCGTCTGCCAAGACAGTGACGTCGGCGCCCGCGGCCTCACAGACCTCGGCCATCGCATTGATGAACGAGATCTTGGTGGCGAGAAAGGCGTTTGCCGACGTCTTGACCAACTCCGCGGTGGCGAGATCGGTCACCAGGAAGGGGATCTTCTCCTCCAGCAACCGGGCGTAAACCTCGCGTGCGACCTCTTCTGCGCGCCCCGGACGCTCACGGTMGACGCCGAGTACGAGCCGATCCGGGTGCAGGGTGTCCTGGACCGCGAAGCCCTCACGGAGGAACTCCGGATTCCATGCGAGATCGACGTCGACTCCCGCAGGCGCGAGTGCACGAGCCCGAGCGCCGAGTCGCTCGGCCGTACCCACTGGCACAGTGGACTTTCCGAGGATCACGGACGAACGGGTCAGGAGCGGGGCCAGCTTCTCGATTACCGCATCGACGTACGTCAGGTCTGCCGCGAACTCGCCCTTTTTCTGCGGGGTTCCGACACCGACGAAGTGCACATCCGCAAACTCCGCGGCTTCCTCGTACGACGATGTGAACCGCAACCGACCAGCCTCGATGTTGCGCTTGAGAACTTCTTCGAGCCCGGGCTCGTAGAAGGGGACCTCGCCGGCCTCGAGCTTCGCCAGCTTCGATTCGTCGACGTCCACACCGAGAACCTGGTGCCCAAGCTCTGCCATGCATGCGGCGTGTGTCGCGCCCAGGTAACCGGTACCGAATACCGCCATCGGAGTGCTCATGATCTGCCTCAATCTTCGAGTTTCGTGATCGACAAATACCGGCGTCGGACGATCGCCGGTATTTGCCGGTGGATTCGGGGATCGCGGAAGCTGCGACGGTTGGTCAGTACGCTCCGCTGCCGGCCGTGACGGCGCGGACGGTCTTGCCGACGATCAGGATGTCCTGCATCATCGACCAGTTCTCGACGTATGAAAGATCAAGTCGCACAGTCTCGTCCCAGGACAGGTCACTGCGGCCACTGACCTGCCACAGACCGGTCAGGCCCGGCTTGACGAGCATGCGGCGACGAACGGTGCCGTCGTAGGCCTCGACCTCGCGCCGCAGCGGCGGGCGGGGGCCGACGACACTCATCTCGCGGCGCAGCACGTTCACGAACTGCGGGAGTTCGTCGAGGCTGTACTTGCGCAGGAACTTTCCGACCGGCGTGATGCGGGGATCGTCCTTCATCTTGAACAGGACACCGGCGCCCTCGTTCTGGCCGAGTAGCGCTGTCACCTGCTTGTCGGCGCCGTCGACCATGGTGCGGAACTTCAACATCGGGAACGGTCGACCGTTGAGCCCGATGCGCTCCGACTTGTAGAGGACCGGTCCCTTGCTGGTGGCCTTGACCGCGATCGCCGCGACGAGCATCACCGGAGAGATCAGGATCAGCGCCGCAATCGCGAAGCACGCATCGAATGCGGTCTTCCCGAAGCGCTTCGCGCCGTGGTACCGCGGCTTCTCGACGTGGATCAGCGGGAAGCCGGCGACCGGACGCATCACCAGCCGCGGTCCGGCGACGTCCACGACTCCCGGTGCCACAACCAGGTCGACGTTCAGAGGCTCCAGATCCCATACGAGACTGCGGATTCCGTCGTGACCGAGCTGTTCGGTCGCGGTCACGACCACAGTGTCGGCACCACAGGCACGCAGTGCATCGACCACCGAGTACTCGTTACCGAGCACCGGGATCTCGCGACCGTCGACCACGACATGCTCGTCCTCGCGGTAGCCGTAGCCCGGCATGCAGACACCGACCACGCGATAGCCGGACGAAGACTCACGCTCGAAGTTTCGCGTCATCGTCAGCACGGATTGCTGGCTCCCGACAACGAGCACCGAAGTGTGGCAGTCGCCCTGGGCACGCTTGTAGGTGACGACCTTCCRCATGACCCATCGCCCGACCAGCAGTCCGGCGAGTCCGGCAGGGAAGGCGATCGCCAGGTATCCGCGGGCGATGTCGACACGGAACAGCAGGCTGAGCATGCCGATCAGCCCGAAGAGTTGGAACGTCGCGGCGACGATTCGGCGATACTCCTCGGCGCCGGCGCCGATGACACGAGTCGACCGCGTGCGGTGGATCGCGAGCATCGCGATCCACAGACCGGCCAGCGCAACGGACATCATCGTGTAGCTGAGACCGGAAATTGTTCCGGCTGCTACCGACTCGGTAGCCGTTCCGAATCGAACGACCTGCGCTGCCGCGACGGCCAATCCCACGATGGCCGCGTCGACCATCCGTAGTCGACTGACGTAGCAGTGCTGCCACAGGCTGCGCGAATTATGTTGCGGAGAAGCTTCATCCACTAGTCGAAGCGGAGCGGGACCTTCATCCAACCCCACCTCGGCTCCCGTTTCCAGGTAACGCGAAGCCGTCACGCCTTCACCTCCATCGACCATTCACATGACATGACCCCCGACGGGTCGATCTGTTGTCGAGCCCGAACTCCGCGCTCGACACGGTCGAGGCGCACAGTCCGCATCACCTGTCCCAGTCCCCCCGGCCCGGCGCACGAAGGCGACGACACCGGCTCGGGATCATCCCCCGACCCGCCGACTAGAGAGCCTGCGCGAGTCGTGAATTCACCCCTGGAACAGATGCGCATCGGGTGCGAAATGCCGCTGCACCCTCAGCTGTACGGAATCGTTCTAGCACGGCCCGATGCTCGCCAAAAGTCGAAGAGACCGACTGGAAGAGTTGGGCATTCGTCCGGTTCACGGACTCGAGGATTTGGACGAACGTCCACAATGCCGGCACACCAGGGAACAAAGTCCCTACCCGAAATTAACGGGGAGACTGACCTTTTAGCAACTACTGGTACAGCGGTACTACTCTCGGGTAACCGAATCGACCTGCGAAGACCATCCGCACCCAGTGCCTCATTGCAGCCTTCTCGGCCGGCCGTAGCAAGCCTTCCCTCCGCACAGGGGCGGCATGACCAGCCCCGCACGGACACGGAAGATCCTCTTGATTGATTCACCACCGCGGCCGAGATGGCGCCCAGCGACGCGAACCAAACGGTATGTCAATGTGTTGGAAATCACATCTTGACGATGGCGGGCGGAATGCCGAATCTGCCCACACGACGGACGCCTAGCCGCCACATACCTGAATGTTCAACTATCCCAACGGCGCTCAGAAAGCGGGCGACGAGGGCGTGGGTCAGCGCGTACGGCCGCCCGGATGCGTGGCGAAGTTCAGGTAGGCCTTGGACGGGGTCGGTCCGCGCTGACCCTGATACTTCGATCCGACCACCGAACTGCCGTACGGGTTCTCCGCAGCACTGGTGAGGCGCAGCAGGCACAGTTGGCCGATCTTCATGCCCGGCCACAGCGTGATCGGCAGGTTGGCGACGTTCGAGAGTTCGAGCGTGATGTGGCCGCTGAACCCCGGATCGATGAACCCTGCGGTGGAGTGGGTGAGCAGGCCGAGGCGTCCGAGACTCGACTTGCCCTCGAGCCGGCCGGCCAGATCGTCGGGAAGGGTGCACACCTCGAGGGTGGATCCGAGGACGAACTCCCCCGGGTGCAGTACGAACGGCTCCCCCGCCGTCGGCTCGACCAGCGACGTCAACTCGTCCTGACGGAGCGCAGGGTCGATATGGGTGTACTTGGTGTTGTCGAAGACGCGGAACAGTCCGTCGAGTCGGACGTCGACACTGGAGGGCTGCACCATCTCGGGGTCGAACGGGTCGATGCCCAGTCGTCCGGAGGAAATCTCGGCACGGATGTCACGATCTGAGAGCAGCACAGCAAGAGGCTACCGGGGCGACCATTGTGACGGGCGCGGACCTCGGCGATTGCCGGCCGACACCCGGACACTCAGTGGCATCGAACACGCACGCGGAGGCTTCTGCTACAGTTGCCGCTTGCAAGGGCCGGATCCTCGGATCACAGTAAAACCCCTGCATGCCGATGTAGTTCAATGGTAGAACATCAGCTTCCCAAGCTGAATACGCGGGTTCGATTCCCGTCATCGGCTCCCTAGGGTGTTCACCCATTTATGCCCGTTGTGTTTACCAATTGGAATAGCAACGCGGTCTCTGCCGCCCCGGTTGGTGGTTGCAGGCCTGTTTCTCGTCACCTGCGTAGATTCGACCGCTGACGGCCGGATCGTTGCAGCGGTATCCGAATGTTGGCGCCTGTCTTCTGCCGTGTTCCGTGAGGTAGGCGAAATGGGTCGGCGAGATCCGGAGATTTCGCTGGCGGGGCGGGCGGTTATCTGCCAGGCATCACATCGTCTGTGGCGGTGGGGTCGACGCGCCGCACACGCATCGACCGGCGTCGTCCGCGGTCGGTGTGGGCTGGTTCGGGTTCGCCGAGGCATCGATCCCACGGATCCGGGCGGCCGCGTTTGCTGTGCCAGTCGTGCAGGATGAGCAGGTTCAGTGCCGCGAGTGTGAATCCGGCGAGGAGCGTGTATCGGCGGAGTCCGAAGCCTCGAAAGTATCCACGGTGCACGGCCATCCGGTTGGCCTTCAGTTCAGCGAACACGCTCTCGATACCGACGCGGCGAAAGTACGAGGCTTCCCATGCGATGCTGCCGTGTTGGAACGGCATACGCCGATCGGGAAAGTCCTCGTCGGTCAGGGTGATCGTGGTGCCGCAGCCACACGGCTTCCCGCGGGTGCAGGATGTGGTCGGTCTCTTGTGGGAGGCGCGCATCGAGATGGGGTTGTTGACGCATCGGACGCGAGCTGGAGGAACCGCGGGGCCTCGGTAGCGACGTGTCCCGTCGGGTTGGCGAGCTTCGTGAGGGACGAATGCATAGGCCTGGCGTGCACGGTGGCGACGATCGACCCGGGCGCGTTCCGCTGCGCCCATGTCGTGGGAGATCGGGGTGATCTCGAGCAGACCGTCCGGCAAGCTTGTCGGGTAGAGGGTTCCGTCGACCCATATCATCAGGGTGTTCTTCCGGCTTGGGTGAAGGCCGGTTTGGGTGGAGTGCAGGTCGTAGATCGTGGTGTAGCCGAGCTGCCACACCGGTAAGGCGAACCGCTCGTTGCGCACATAGTTGTAGCCGCGGTCGGCGATCAGCTGGCGCGGCTTGGGGATCGCACCGAGCGCCCGAACAGCGCGCAAGCCCGCGACGCCTTTGTTCGAACCCGCTGGCGCGAGGGACACTGCTCGGGCAATGTGCGGCACCGGCAGATGCCTCGGCCCGGGTGTGGGCGGCACGTCGGTGATCACGTGCAGGTCGTAGCCGCAGAAGTAGATCGACTCTTCGAAGGAAGCACTGCGCCAGCCCATCCGCGCGTCCGGATCGAGGGTGTACACGTATCGTCCGTCAGCACCGACTGGCGCATTCGGCAAGTGGCGCACCGACCGGCGGGCATGCGGATGTCTCGGGTCTTTCGGCGCGAAGGGATGTTTCGGCGGCGGTGGGGCATCGGGATCGGCGTCGACGATGGGTTTGCGATACCGCACCCGCGCCCATGTCGACAGGTCGGTCGAATCCAACGCGACGGCCCCGGTCGGCGGATGGCACGACAGTGAGGCATCGAGCAGCGCCTGCGCGAACCGGCTCTCGTCCCAGTCGGGATAGTCCTCCGATGCGCACGCCCAGCGCAGTCGACGGAGCGCGTCGTTGACCATCTTGTACGAGACGTTCTGGTGGATAGGGACACCCACGTCTCGGCGCTGGGAATGGGTCCACCCGCGTACGACGTCGGTGACCTTCGTCTGCTCCATCGGCAGAAGCAGCATCGGTGTCAGGAGGTGGGCCGCAAGGAGCGCGTCAGCGGAGAACACGCGGTGCGCACCACGATGACGCTCGAACACCTCGCGCAGGAATTCACGGGCTGGAAAGTGCTCGATCACCGCGATCACGCGTTTCCACTGCCACGGTTCGCACCGATGCACCTCGGTGCTGATCTCGTGGAGACGACGGGCGCGCTGGGCTTTCACCAGAGCCTCACCTCGTTGCGCACATCCCGGCCGGCTCTGATCCAGGAGCGCCCGGCCCGTTCGTCGACGAAGGCCAGCACCTGCTCGAGCCTCTGGGCGGTTGTCAGGCCCGCGAGCGTCATGAACACCGGCAGCGGCACCGCCTGCACCACCGCAACTTCCCACGTCAGCCGCAGCCGGGCAGCGGTCAACGGCCGCAACCGATCCGGGATCTCGCATCGGTTCAACACCGTCGAGACGTACTCGACACGAGGCACCGGATCTCGGAACAGATGCCCGCCACCCGCCCGCCCGGCCGCCTCCGCGACCGCGTCCGCATACGGCGCGAGCACCGGAACCTGCCGCTCCCGCCGACCTCGAACACTGACAATCACTCGATCGCCGCGCACCCGGACATCGGAGGCCGTAACGGTGATCATCTCGGTGGCCCGCAATCCCGCTCCGAAGCCGAGCGCCAGTGCCGCGGACAAACGCTGCCTCCGCAGGGCAGTTCGCTGCCGCGGCGCCCACGCGCACAGGCGCGCAGCCTGCGCCCACGTGTACGGGCCCTGCAGTCGCGGGTACGGCAACACGTCCCGTTTCGGCTCCCACGGCGCGGTTCGGGTGATCCGACGCGAGAGCGCCGTCAAGGTTGCCCGCCGGGTACACCGGGTCGCGTCGGACAACCCCTCGACGGTGACGGCGTAGCGGTTGACCGTCGCCGGATGGAAGATCTCCTCGACGTCGAGCGGCAAGCCCTGCTCAACTGCCCATGCCACGATCGACGCCACCGCGCCGATCCGGACGCCGGTCACCTTCGGTGTCGCGGTGGAGGTAAACCCGCGGCGCGCGACATCACGCACGAACGGACCGATCGCCTCCCACAGCTGCGCGGGCATGACCGGCGTGTACCGCTCGATCACCTCATCAGGTGTCCGTGTCGCCGTCACGGGTATCCCCCCAACCGCTTCCATCCGGGTGACCCCGGCTGCGGCGCAGGAAGATGCGGAAGAAGATCCGACAACGCCTTCCCACTCGTGATCCCGGCCACCGAGAACACCTCTACCACACCGCAATCGGCCAACACGGCCGCCAGCCACGTCGACCGCAGCCGGGGCACCATCAACCGCGACAACTCCGCCGGATACTCCAACGACGCCAGCAACGCCGACGCCTGATCGCGGCCCGCCCGCCGTGACCCCACCAGTGGCCCGGACCCCGCCGCGTCTACCACCGCACGCAGGCGATCCGCCCACATGGCGCGTACCGGCACCACACGCACCGCCGCCGATCCCAACCGTACGGCGACCACTCCGTCGACATCGACAACATCGTCCGCCGTGACCGCGAACAACTCGCCCGACCGGGCACCCGCCCCCACCGTCAACGCCAGTGTCGCTTTCATCGCCTGCACCCGGAACGGCCCATTCTGCATGCCCGCGGCCTGCCAATATCCGGCGATCTCCTCGTCGGTATACGGCGGCGACAACCCCTGCCGAGAACCCTGTGCCCCCTCCGCCGGCCACGGCGCCTTCCGCGTCACCGTTCGCGCCAGGCGCCGCAACCGCGACACCTCYGCCGAGCGCGATGTGGGCGCCAATGCCCGCATCCCCACCAACCGATACCGGTCGACCACCTCCGGTGTCAGCACCGTCTCACGCTCGAGCACCATCCCCTCATCGACCGCCCACAGCGCGAACCGCGACAACACCTTCAACGCATTCGCTGCCTGGCTGTGCAACGTCGGGCCCGACAACGTCACCGTCTCCCGGACCCACGGCCCTACCACGGCCCACGCCGCGGCATCAACCGATCGCGGTTCAAAACACCTGATACACGCTGCAATCGACGCGGAATCATCGGCACGCCGCCGATAGGACGACATCACCGATCACCCGCGGACCAGACAGATCGAGGCTCGCCCGATCAGGGCGCAAAGGAGTATCGTCATGAGTGTTCACATCCTCATGAGTCACATGAGATCCAACCAAGGATCCGAGCTGACACATTTGAGGGACACCGAAGCCGACTCGGGGTCCCTCGGCGTGTGAAATCGCGCTAAGAACCACCACCCGTAAGAGGCGAACATCTCCCCACGTTCTGGCAGACGCAGAACGGGTCAGCGGTATTCAGGTGGCATTACAATCACGGTAACCCTCGCGGACCAGCGATGGAACGGTCGAATACTCATTCATGCACGGCAGCCGAAGTGCACGCCCGGCCTTGTCATGGGGCCTGTCCACGGCGGACCCTCACGCCTAGAATTGAGGGTGCGGGCCGAACGGTAAGCACCGTAGCCCGAAGCGCCACAGCAGTGGTGTAGCGCGCCTCGCGACCTCAACGGCGTCCCATCCGACACCACGGGGTCATACAGCGGGGTTAGGCATAGATGTGGCGCCGAGAAATTGGCGCCACGTATGCCCGACACGTAACACGGTGACCGGACGGAGACCAGCGTCATGGTCGGGTCACGGTCCACCACCGAAGCCGCAGGGCGAGCACTCATCACCGAACTACGATCACTTCTCGGTGCCAGACTCGTTGCATACCTGGCCAACACCAATAACACCCGCACCGTCCGTGATTGGGCAGACGGCACCAGCGCCCTCCCCAACCAGGCAATCCTCGATCGTCTCCAAGTCGCGCTCGAAGAGGCCCAACTACTTAGCGAACGAGACAGCCCTGCGGTCGCCCAAACCTGGTTCCAAGGGCGCAACCCCGCCCTCGACGACCGCCCACCCGCCCTGCTGTTACGCGAGGAGCATCTCGACCAAGCACGAGCCCTCGTTCTCGACGCAGTACAGGTATTCAAAGCACACGGCACTTGAGGAACCCTCCGTCAGGCACCGCATCATTGACCAGCTTCCGAAGTCGATGCTTGTCCTGCCTATCTACGTTGAAGGATCGTGCCGAGGCGTCCTACTACGCCGGTCGATCACGAGCGAGATGCAGACAACGGCCCGATCAGGATGCAGTTGCTGTTGGCGTTGCACCGCCGGTCCAAGGTTGCTTCGGTCAACGACAGCCCAGTCTTTGTCCTTGGTAGGCCGAGCTGCTCAGTCCTGGGTGAGCGAAGCAAGGGCAGCAATCCCGATGGGCCGATTGTGAGCAGAGGAACGAGTGCGTGACGGTCTGGACGCTGGTGATGGCCTCGCTTTCGGGGAGGTCGGTGTCAGCGCGGCGTTGAACTAACGGTTATGCGGGCGGGCTGCGGCGGTGGAGTTGTTGACGCCCCCAGACTGGGGTGGATGCGGTCGCGTTCGAGTTGGTGCGACGATCGTCAAGCAGGACAACGGAACCAGGGAAGCGTCTGCACGCCGGGTGCAGCTTCAATGCCTAGAAGTCAGGCGCTTGTCCTATCAATGAGTTTCACTTATGTTGTGTGGCAAGTAACTTGGTCATCCAGGGGAYGACCTGCCGTGCATGAGTAATCACCCCACCGTGCCCCACTTCCGGGATCACACACAGTTCGCCGTGTGGGACCCGTTCCACGACTCTCCAGGCCTGAGTGGTTCGAGAAGTGGGTCGAACGCGACGACCGAGACCGGAACCGCGATGTCTGGCAGTCGCTCCGTTCTGTGTCGCGGAGCCAGGTATGAGAATCTCATACGCGAAGGTCGCCAACTCAGCCGTAACTGCAATTCCGGGGATCATTGCGAGGCGGGTTCCGCTCCCTGCTGCGCCGCCATCCTCCAGTTGCGCGCGCTGACGCCGAAGTGTTCTCGGAACCAGCGGGAGAAGCTGTTCGGGGTGGAGAAGGCGAGCATCTCGGAGATCTCGGTCAGCGAGTAGCGGTTGTCTGCAACCAGGCGTTCGGCGAGTTCGACTCTGGTCGAGTTGAGCACGGAGGTAAAGGTTTCGCCGGATTGGGCGAGATGGCGGTGCACCGTCTTACGGTGGACGCCGAGGCTGCGTGATACCTGGTCGAGAGAGCATCGCCCAGTGGGGAGCAACAGTTCGATGAGTTCGCGGACCCGTGTCAGAACGGTTGGCGGATCGGCGGTCTCGACGGATTCGAGGAGTGCGCTCGCGTACGATCGCATCATTGGATCCRACATGCGGTTCGGTTTCCTGAGGTCGGCTGTGGTGGCGACTATTCCAGTGAAATGTTGATTGAATCGGACGTCTGAGTCGAAGACCTTTCGGTGAGTGCTGGCATCGCTGGGCGGTCCATGCTGGAAACAAACCGCGACAGGGCGCCACGAATCTCCGAGGATGGTGCGCAGCAGTTGGTAGCCCACCGTCGTCGCCAGTTCGAGAGCCTGTCGGGTTCCCACGTCTGTCTTCGTGTCGTAGTCGACGATGAGTGTCGTCAGATCTCGTCGCTCCGAGAGGCGAACATGTAGAGCCTCGTTGTACATGTGCTGGTAGCGGATGAGCGTTTCGAAGGCGCTCCGTGCGTCCGGGGACTCTCTGATACTGACGCTGAGTGGGCCGAGGTTCGAGAACCGGCGGTGCTGCGCAAGTAGAAGTGCGAAATCCTCCCGCTGGGCGGCAGTGGCCGACGCCTCGAGCACGCGAGAGATGGCCGCGGCGGGCACCCATCGGTCCTGGACATTCATTCCCGCCGGGTCGAGTCCGGCGTCGCGCAGAAGCTTGATCGAATCGATCCCCAGCGATTCTCCGAGGTCGATGTAGCCGTGAATCGCCGCGTAACGCGCGAGTGGACGGGCGTCCAAGAGAGGCCTCCAAATGGTAAGTCAAATGCCACATAGGGGTAAGTGTGACGCCGAGCTTACCGATACCTTTATGTCGTCCGCATCACACGTTGGCTCTGAGTCAAGAGTTTGTTCGAGCGAGTGTGAGTGCTGACCTGCAGGTAGAGGCGCCCCCTCGCGGTGCGTCGATGGAGTGAGGAGTCAGGACAATGGCGAAATCGATTCGCTTCTACGAGACCGGCGGACCCGAGGTTCTGAAGTGGGAAAGCGTGGAGGTAGGCGATCCGGGCCCCGGAGAGGTACGGATCCGTCACGAGGCGGTCGGCTTGAACTTCGCGGACACGTACTTCCGCACCGGTTTGTACCCCGCGCCCCTTCCGGCCGGCATGGGTGTCGAAGCGGCGGGTGTCATCGAAGCGGTCGGCCCCGGAGTGGCCCGATTCCGAGAAGGGGACCGCGTCACGTACACGGGCAGCCCACTCGGCGCCTACAGCACCGACCGCGTCATGCCCGCGGAGCATCTCATCTCCCTCCCGGACGGCATCGAGTTCGAGACCGCTGCAGCGATGACGATGCGCGGACTGACAACCTCCTACCTACTGCGTCGGATATACCCGCTGCGAGCAGGGGACACGGTCCTGCTGCACGCCGCCGCCGGCGGCGTCGGCCTCATCTTCTCCCAGTGGGCAAAGTTGCTGGGTGTCAACGTCATCGGCACGGTGTCCAACGATCAGAAGGCCGAAGTGGCCCGTGCCCACGGATGTGACCACGTGATCGTGTACACCCGGGAGAACGTGGCGGAGCGGGTGCGTGAGCTGACCGACGGAGCAGGGGTTCCTGTTGTCTACGACAGCATCGGGGCGTCTACGTTCGAGACCTCGCTGGATTCCCTTGCGCGCAGGGGACTCCTCGTGGCATTCGGGACAGCATCCGGCCCGATTCCGCCCATCGAGCCGATGAAGTTGGCGCTGAAGGGATCGCTGTTCTTCACGCGCCCTGCGCTTGCGGATTACATCGCCGAGCCGGCCGAGCGGGCAGATCTTGCCAGCGAGTTGTTCGGACATGTCGCGGCCGGGCGGATCAAGATCGAGATCAACCAGCACTACGCGCTCGAAGAAGCCGAGCAGGCGCACCGCGACCTCGAGGCGGGCAAGACCATCGGCTCGTCGGTGTTCTCCTTCTGAACCTGAACACCCTGCTTCGCAACGTAGTCGGCGCGCACCGCGAGCCTGGCGACGGTGCTGCCACCCATCACTTCCCACTTGACTCACTACTTCCAGCTTGCACAGGAGAGCGTCATGACCACCGTTGAATTCGCGTCCAGCCGAGCGGCGACCGCAACCCCGATGGACGCGCGGCCGTTGACCTGCAGCATCGGCGCCGAACTCCACGGAGTCGACCTTGCCGCGGTATCCCGCGACGACGATCTGTTCGCCGAACTGAAGTCTCTACTGCTGAAGCACAAGGTGCTCTTCTTCCGCGACCAGGGGATGAGCCGGGCCGAGCACGTCGCGTTGGCGGAGCGGTTCGGCTCGCTCGAGGACCATCCGGTGGTCGGCAGTGATCCGGAGAACCCTGGCCTGGTCCGGATCTACAAGGACCTCGACAGCCCGCCCGAGCACTACGAGAACGCCTTTCACTGCGACGCGACCTGGCGCGAGAACCCGCCGATGGGATCCGTGCTCCGCTGCGTCGAGGGCCCTGCGGTCGGCGGCGACACGATCTGGGTGAACATGGCGCTCGCCTACGAGCGACTGCCCGAGCGGGTCAAGGAACAGATCGAGGGGCTGCGCGCGCGGCACAGCATCGAGGCGACCTTCGGTGCCGATATGCCGATCGAGCAGCGCCTCGAACTCAAGGAACGGTTCCCTGACGCCGAGCACCCGGTGGTCCGCACTCACCCGGAGACGGGCGAGAAGGTCCTGTTCGTCAACGTCTTCACCACTCATTTCACCAATTTTCACACTCCCGGGAACGTGCGCTGTGGGATCGATTACGCCCCCGGCGCCGGAGACCTGTTGCGCTACCTGATCAGCCAGGCATCGATTCCCGAGTACCAGGTGCGCTGGCGATGGACGCCCAACAGCGTCGCCATCTGGGACAACAGGTCGACCCAGCACTACGCCGTCCAGGACTACTGGCCGGCGGTCCGAAAGATGGAGCGCGCCGGGATCATCGGCGATCGCCCCTTCTGAGCTCAGCACCGACACATCACGCCCGATATCCAGAAACGGAGTTACGCAATGCATTTCCATGACGATTCGTTGTTCCCGGAGGTCCAGGAGAAGCTGGTCATCACGGTGGCCCCCTACGGTCCGGAGTGGGAGGTGGACGACTTCCGCGAGGACCTGCCGCTGACGATGGAAGAGCACATCCAGAAGGCGGTCGACTGCTACGAGGCCGGCGCGACGGTGCTGCACATCCACGTGCGTGAGCTCGACGGCAAGGGCAGCAAGCGCCTGTCGAAGTTCAATGAGCTGCTCGCTGGGCTGCGCGAGGCGGTGCCGGACATGATCCTGCAGGTCGGCGGCTCGATCTCGTTCTCCCCTGAAGGTGAAGGCGCAGACGCCAAGTGGCTCAGCGACGACGCCCGCCACTTGTTGGCTACGTTGGATCCGGCTCCGGATCAGGTGACGATCGCGATCAATACCAGTCAGATGAATCTGATGGATCTGATGACCGCCGACGACCTTGCCGGCACGTCGATGGAGCGGCCCGAGCTGGCGGCGGCGTACCGGGAGATGACCGTGCCCGCCGGGCCGGAGTGGGTCGACGAGCACCTGCGCCGGCTGCAGGCCGCAGGGATCCAGCCGCAGTTCCAGCTCGGTTCGCTCGCTCAGTTGGAATCGGTCGAGCGGCTGATTCGCCGCGGCGTGTACACCGGCCCGCTGAACCTGACTTGGGTGGCCATCGGCGGCGGACAGGAAGGCCCGAACCCGTACAACATCATGAACTTCGTCCAGCGAGTTCCGGACGGGGCGATCCTCACCCTCGAGACCCTCATGCGGTCCGTGTTGCCGGTCAACGCGATGGGAATCGCGATGGGCCTGCACACCCGCTGCGGCAACGAGGACACCCTGTGGGGCCGCAAGGGCGAGAAGATGACCTCGGTCGAGCAGGTCAAGCAGCTCGTCCGGATCGCGAACGAGCTCGGCCGCGAGGTGGCCACCGGCAAGGAGGCCCGCGAGATCTACAAGATCGGCGAGACCTACCGCAACGCCGACGAGACCCTCGCCAAGCTCGGCTACGCCCCCAACCGTCGCCCCGGCCAGGTCGGCTTCACCGGACACGCCTGACCAGCACAGCTGGCACACCTGGGCGGCGTGAGCATACGAACTCACGCCGCCCAGGGCCGTTCGCGTCCGTGGACCGAGTATCCGAGATACATCGTGTCTCCACCGGACAACGGCCCAGAACCGTCTCCACCCATACCCGAATGAGCGCCGATATCCAGACGGTCCAAACATCGAGGAGAACCAAGCATGGGCCTTCCAGTCGCCGATGCCGACAAGACGGACGATCTGGCTCCACCGACCAGATTGTCCGGCATCTATCCATGGGTCGTGTTCGTGCTGACCTTCGCCCTGATGCTGTCCGACTACATGTCGCGGCAAGTCGTCAGCGCCGTGTTCCCGATCCTCAAGTCGGAGTGGGATCTGTCCGATGCAAACCTCGGATCCCTGACCGGCGTCGTGGCGTTGATGGTAGGCATGCTGACTTTTCCCCTGTCGGTCGCGGCCGACCGATGGGGTCGCGTGCGAATGCTGGTCGCATCCGCTGCACTGTGGAGTGTGGCGACGTTGTTCTGCGCGTTTGCAGGCAGCTACAGCCAACTGCTCGTAGGACGCTTCTTCGTCGGAGTCGGTGAAGCTGCCTACGGCAGCATCGGCGCTGCAGTCGTCGTGGGACTGTTCGCACCGCACCTGCGTGCGTCGCTGACCGGGGCGTTCATGTCAGGTGGGATGTTCGGCTCTGTCGCCGGCGTGGCGCTCGGCGGCGTCATCGCCGTCAACTTCGGCTGGCGTTGGGCCTTCGGAGCTATGGCGATCATCGGTCTGGTCCTCGTCGTTGCCTTCCGATCCTGTGTCAGCGAGCGACGCCTCGCCCTGTACCAGCATCCGGACGACGGGGTCCAGACACCGAGTGACGCGGGCGATGTCCGAGTGCCCTTGTCGAGTCTGTTCAAGGGCACATCGGTCATCAGCGCATACATCGGTAGCGGCCTGCAAATGTTCGTCGGCGGAGCGTTGATGACCTGGCTGCCGAGCTACGTCAACCGGTACTACGACCTTCCCCCGGACAAGGCAGCCCTGATGGCCTCAGCCTTCGTCCTGATGATCGGCGTCGGAATGATCGGCTGCGGGATGATCTCCGACAGGGTGAGCCGTGTCGACCACAGCAACAGGTGGACGGCCTCGATCGCCTTCTGCCTGGCCTCCGCAGTGCTCCTCCTCGCGGCGTTCAGTTTCGAACCTGGTGCGCTGCAGCTGATTCTCCTGGGCTGCGGTGCGTTCTTCGCCGCGGGCATCGCGGGACCTGCCGGCGCGATGGTCGCCAACCTCACCCACGCGTCCGTCAGGGCCTCCGCGTTCGGAACCGTGACGCTGGCCAACAGTCTGATCGGACTGGCTCCGGGACCAGTCGTGGCCGGCGCTCTCGCCGACCGTGTCGGACTCAATGGAGCCCTGCAGATCGTTCCCATTGCATCGGTATTCGCCGCGATCGCGCTGATCATCGGAAAGCGCTACTACGCAGCGGGGTTGAAGAGGCTCACTGCTCTCACCCAAAACTCGATCGACGATCAGAAAGTGAGCACACGATGACACTTGCGGGCGGACTCACCGTCGTGATCGTCCCCGGGCTCCGCGGACACGTCGACGACCACTGGCAGACGATCCTCGCCACCAGAATCGCAGGCACACGCACCGTCCCGCCGAGCAGCGACAGCAGCCTCAGCTTGGACGAACGGTTGGCGGCACTCGACGAGACCTTGGCCACCGTCTCTGGCCGCATAATTCTCGTCGCGCACAGTGCAGGTGTCCTCACCACGGTTCACTGGGCACAACGCCACCCAGACACCGAGCGCATTGCCGGCGCGCTGCTCGCCACGCCTCCGAACTTCGACACTCCGCTTCCGGCCGGATACCCATCCCCCGACACTCTCGCCGAGTTGGGCTGGACCCCGACGCCCCGCGGACCGCTTCCCTTCTCGAGTGTCGTTGCCGCCAGCCTCGACGACCCGCTCGCCGAGTACGCGGATGTCACCCGCCTCGCGGACTCCTGGGGTAGCCGGCTGGTGAACCTCGGAGAAGTCGGGCACCTCAATCCCGCGTCGGGATACGGCGAATGGCCCGCCGCCATCGAACTGATCGAAGAACTTGCAGCTGCTGCGGCGACTGTCGACCCGTAGCACCCACCGGCACAACGATGAAACAACCTCATCCGGAAAGGACACCCATGCTGCCCACTGATTCACCAGGTGGAATCCTGTGGAGCCCCGACTCGACTGATCGCGCCAACACCGCCCTGGCACGGTTCACCGAGTACGTTCGCGACGCTCGGGGCATCGAGATCGACGACTACGAGGATCTCTGGCAGTGGTCCGTCACCGATCTCGAGGCGTTCTGGTCCTCGGTGTGGGAGTTCTTCGGCCTCGAAAGTGAAAGTGGCTACGACGCAGTACTTGTCGATGACCAAATGCCCGGAGCGCGCTGGTTCCCGGGAGCTCAGGTCAACTTTGCCCGGGCCCTGCTCGACAGGGGAGATCCGGATGCCGCTGCAATCGTGGCCGCCGAAGAGTCGGGCGTCGTCCGGACCCTGACCAGGTCGGAACTACGTCAGCAGGTGCTCGTACTAGCGGCCGAACTCGAAGCGCTCGCAGTCGGCAGAAACGATGTGGTTGTCGGCTATCTGCCCAACACCGCCGAGTCCGTCATCGCCTTCCTTGCCGCGGCGACACTCGGAGCAACCTGGGCCTCGGTCGGACAAGACTACGCGCCGGATGCTGTCGTCGACCGGTTCTCGCAACTGTCACCGAAGGTCCTGATCGCTGCTGACGGATACACCTATGCCGGCCGTCGGCATTCGCGCATCGACGCGGTCGCACAGATCGCGGCCGGACTGCCATCCGTCACGGATGTCATTGTCGTACAGGGTCTCTCTCCGGAAGACACACTGGTCGGCACTCGGTCCGGCAGCTCGTCGCAGACGTGGCACGACTGGACAGCGGCGGTGTCCGGACGGGAGCCCCGCTCCGGCTTCGTCGATGTCGACTTCGACCACCCGCTGTGGGTGCTGTTCTCCTCCGGTACGACAGGTAGACCGAAAGGGCTCGTGCACGGGCACGGCGGCATCCTGGTCGAAACCGTCAAACAGATGGGTCTGCACTGGAGCCTCACGTCGGACGATCGAGTGCTCTGGTACACCTCGCCGAGCTGGATGATGTGGAACATGCAGGTCGCGGTCCTGCTCTCGGGAGCGTCGATCGTGTGCTACGACGGCGCCCCGACCTACCCCCGCACGGACTCGCTGTGGGAACTCGTCGCGAACACCGGCACCACATTCCTCGGCACAAGTCCCGGTTACCTCCAGGCGTGCGCCGACGCCGACGTACATCCGAAGGCCGATCACCCGCTGTCGAGCCTTCGCGCAATCGGCAGCACCGGCGCCCCGTTGAGCGAGCACCTGTACCGGTGGGCGCACGACGAAGTCGGTGACATTCCGCTGTGGTCGATGAGCGGCGGCACCGACATTGCCGGAGCCCTCGTCGGCGCCGTTCCGACTCGCCCGGTCCGCGTCGGGCGGATCTCCGGGCGATGCCTCGGTGTCGCTGTCGAAACATGGGATATGCACGGCAATCCGGTACGGGGGACCGTCGGCGACCTCGTCGTTACCAGGCCGCTCCCGAACATGCCCGTCGCGCTGTGGAACGACCCCGACGGAACGAAGTACCACGATGCATACTTCGATACCTACCCCGGTGTCTGGCGGCAAGGTGACTGGGCCACCATCTACGACGACGGAACAGTCGCAGTGCACGGACGGTCGGACTCGACCCTCAACCGCAACGGTGTCCGGATGGGAAGCTCGGATATCTACTCTGCCGTCGAAGCGCTCCCGGAGATTGCAGAAGCACTGGTTATCGGCGTCGAAGAAGCCGATGGCTCGTACTGGATGCCACTGTTCGTCGTCCTCCACGAGAGTCACACCCTCGACGATGACCTGATCGGCAAGATCTGCTCGACCATTCGCGAACGCGTTTCGCCACGCCACGTTCCGGATGACATTTTCGGCGTTGCCGGGATTCCGCACACCCGCACGGGAAAGAAGATCGAGGTGCCGCTCAAGCGGGTACTCCAGGGCGCACGTGTCGAAGACGTGGTGAACCGCGACGGCATCGATGACCCATCACTACTCGGATTCTTCGAACGCCTTGCAGAACAACGTCAGCTCGACTACGCCTCGGCGCATTGACCAATCGAATCCACTTCTACTTCAACGGCACTGAGAGAGACTGATGCTCAACCTGTCTATGTTCCTGGAAGACTCCGCCCGTAAGTACCCCAGCCGCGACGCGCTGGTGTCGGGCGAAGATCGGTTCACCTACGCCGAGACCGACACGCTCTCGAATCAGATAGCGAACCTCCTCGTGGCGTCCGGGATCGAGGCCGGCGACCGGGTCGCGTTTTCCTGCCCCAACCTGCCGTGGTTTCCGATCGTCTACTACGGGATCCTCAAGGCGGGCGCAGTAGTCGTGCCACTGAACATTCTGTTGAAGAGCGGCGAGATCGCCTATCACCTGCAGGACTGTGGAGCCAGCGCCTACATTTGCTTCGAGGGTGGACCCGATCTGCCGATCGGCACCTATGGACGAGAGGCCTTCCACCAGGTGCCTTCGTGCCGAACGATGTTCGTGATCGGCGGGGACGACAGTACTGACGTGGAGGGGATCACGCCTCTGTCGAAAGTACTTCCCAGCCAGCCCACGGCGTTCGAGTCGGTGGTCCGTGAGGCCACCGACACCGCAGTCATCCTCTACACGAGCGGAACAACCGGTCGGCCGAAAGGCGCCGAGTTGACCCATTCGAACATGGTGATGAACGCCATCGCGTCCAACAGGCTGTTCGACAGCACCTCAGGCCGGCCCGATACCCACCTGGTGACCCTCCCACTGTTCCATTCGTTCGGGCAGACAGCCAACATGAACGCCGGGTTCGCGGTCGGTGCAACGTTGGTTCTGTTGCCGCGCTTCGAAGCCAGCGCGGCGCTGGAGATCATGGAACGTGAGTCGATCACGATGTTCGCGGGTGTTCCGACGATGTACTGGGGCCTGCTGGGAGCGGTCGACGATTCGGTCGATGTCAGCAGGATCGCCGACAACCTCCGCAAGGCCATCTCCGGTGGCGCCGCCCTACCGGTGGAGATCCTCGACCGCTTCGCAAACCGCTTCGGCGTCCAGATTCTGGAGGCCTACGGGTTGTCGGAGACGTCGCCGATCGCCCTCTTCAGCGACCCCGAACGGGCCCCGCGCCCCGGCTCGATCGGCATCCCGATCTGGGGCGTTTCGGTGAGGCTGGTCGACAGCGACTGGAACACCATCGAGGGCGCCGATACGGTCGGTGAGATCGCGATCCGCGGCCACAACATCATGAAGGGCTACTACGGCCGCCCCGAAGCAACCGCCGAAGCAATGCACGACGGGTGGTTCCGCACAGGCGATCTCGCCCGCCGCGACGCCGACGGCTTCTACTACATCGTCGACCGCGCCAAGGACATGATCGTCCGAGGTGGGTTCAACGTCTACCCCCGCGAGATCGAAGAAGCACTCATCACCCACCCCGCAGTGTCCCTCGCCGCCGTCGTCGGTGTCCCCAGCGAGCAGTACGGCGAGGAGATCAAGGCGTTCGTCATCCCCGAACCCGGTGCGCAGATTACCGAGCCGGAACTGATCAACTGGTGCAAAGAAAGAATGGCCAGCTACAAGTACCCTCGCTCCGTCGAGTTCGCCAGTACACTGCCGATGACCGCCACGGGCAAGCTCCTCAAACGCGAGCTCTCCTCCGCGGCCGCTGCAACAATCGGCTCCGGGCGGCACCAGTGAATCCGGCGCAGCGAGACGGTGCGCCAGGGGTTGTTGCGCGCATGAAGGACGCCGGGACGTGGAACCCGCTGTGGAATGGCCTCGAGGAACTCGATCCTGAGTGGGCCGAGCAGTACATGACTGCGACGATGCAGCCGTACGAAAGCGGGATCCTCTCGCCGCAAGTGGTCCAGATGCTGTGCATCGCCATCGACGCGTCCTGCACCCACCTGTACGAACCAGGCGTTCGCCGGCACGTTCGCGCAGCCCTCGAACTCGGAGTCACCACTCAGGAGATCCTCGAGGTACTGAAAATCGCTACCACAGTGGGGATCCACGCGTTCAACATCGGACTCCCCATCCTTCAGGAAGAGTCCGCTGCGGCCCGTTCAGTCGATCCGACGTAGCCTGTCTGTCCCAGTTTACGTGATTTCGTAAATGAAGGATCCTGGTCCCGACGCCTATGCGTCGGGGCCAGGATCGGTCCAGACGCCGGGAACAGACGGTGCACCTCTACTGGTGCCGCCGGGCTGTTCGGCGCGCGCTGCACGATCCGGTGAAAGACCGTGGGTACATGCGTGTAGGGCTACATTTCGACTGACATTCGCGGATCACGCTAGCCCCGAATTGGAACTCACGAAGATACTGGAACATGGGCGCGAAACGTTTCAGTGACAGTGGCCGTACATCCCGTGGCACTTCCAGGCGCGGGCACGCGGACGTACGTCAGCCCGCGCCGATAGGATCGCCCCTCGTGACCGAGAATGACGAGCTGCCTGACCCTGGTGCCCACTACGACCTGGTGATCTCCACGCGAGACGCTCTCTGGCAGGACGACCGAAACTACTCAGACGCAGAGCTCCTGGTCAGGCGGTTTGGCTTCGAACTCGTCTACGACGAGCACGACGGCACTGACTGGGGCCGGACGCTTATGGGCGGCAATCACGAAAATCTCATCAAACTCGCCCAATACCTTGGGACAACTCCAAAGCCAGAAGCACCCGATGTCGAGCCGCCCGCCACTGTGGTGGATGCCTACACCGAGTTGGCAGCGGCCGAGACTGCACTGCGCGAAGTCGTCCGGACCGCGATTGGCACAGCGTGGATCGAAGACTTCGACAAAGCTAAGCGCGAGGGCCTCGTGGCGAAGCGCGCCGAGGAAGACAAACGGCGAGACGGCGTCACTGTCAGCCAAGACCTCCTCGACTACACCGAGGCATATCACCTTGAAACGCTAATTGCGAAACATTGGGAGCAGGTCCAGCCAATCCTTCAGGACAAGAAGCGGACTGAGAGCCACTTGAAGACGATGCTGAGCGTGCGGAACACGATTGCTCACGCACGACCCGTTGCACCATTCGAGAAGCACCTGCTAGCAGGGATAGCAGGCCAGGTCCAAAACCTTCTTGCGCTCTACCGGAGTTCGTCATCTGGCCCAGAGGCCTTCTACGCGTCCATCAACTATGTTCGGGACTCCTTTGGAGATGAACTGGCCGGCGGCACCGACAGGAAACAGGCTACAGTTCCCCGCCTGAGTCTTGGCCAGACAGTCTCCTTCGAATGCTCAGCAACCGATCCACACGACCGTGGCATCTCATGGCGCTTCGTGCTCGTCGGCAACTCCAGCGGCATCTACCCCCAAGAGATCGGTACCGCTTTCGGCACAACGACCACATTCGACTGGACCATCACGACCGACCATGTCGGCGAGGGCCGCGGCGTCACCATCTATATGAGCAACGACAGTGAATACCAGCGCTACAACGGCGCCGACGACAGCGTCACATACCACTACAACGTCAGCCCACCCGTACCGACTCCGCGCTGGTAGCAACACTGCGCTTCACGACCAACTGGAGCCGTCACGACGGATCGGCAGCACGTTGCAGAGCGCTGTGGCGGAGTTTGTTCGCCGAGTGGGCTGCGCAACTGGCTCGATCCGAACACCCCGCAACCTTTCCAACGGTGTCCTATGGGCCTCGCTCTTCATACGCGTCGACCTCTGCGAGTAGAGCGTTAACCGCATCCATCAACGTCTCGGGGTCACTGGCCGCAGGCTCAAGCATCGATGCACGTTTGACGACTTCATCGTCACCAAGCAGGTTTACCCACTGGCTGATGACGTCGTTAGCCGCGCCATTCGACCACGTCGCCAGTATCTCCCACACCAGCCGCTCAGGCTGCGTGACCGAATCTGTCACCGGATCGTGCAGCAGTCCCGGGAATCTTGCACCCCGCATCTACTTCTACGTCGACAACATCGCGACGAAGGTCCACTTCTGGTTCTTCGGGCCGCACAAGCACATGCCGAATACGAAGACGTAGACGCCGCCGAAAGACGAGATGCGCCTCCGGATCCGACAAGATGTCCAGGGTCTCCACAATCCTGTCGTACTCGGTCGCCACGATCAGGACCGCTGCGCGGCTCTCTTGCGAGTGAACGCGAATCGGCGCCCATCTGGATCTGTGGCCGCGACCGGCTCAGCGATCCAAAGTCCCGGCCTTGGCGAGAGAGACCGCGAGCTGTTCTTCACCGAGAGAATCGTCATCGCTACTGCGAGGGCATCGAGGCCCCGTCGTCCCGGAGCCCCGTTCCGCGTCTCGAGCGATCGATCTACCGCGTCGATCGTCACTGGCGCTCAGAGCCCGGGAAGTCCTTCTCTTGACAGACATTCATCGGAAGGAACGAAAGGGGCAAGACACCGAAAGTCTTCGAGATCCGATGTGAGACCGCGTCAGTGGGCTGTGCGCCGACCTCTCCTGGAAGGGGTTGTCGCGTGACACATGACGAGCCGTCCTAGTATGCGCCTCTATGCGCTCCACAGGGCCAGAGGTGAGAGAGTTGGGGTCGTCGACAACTCATCTTCAGAGTGAGTTCACGCAGTCGCTGCACACACCCCGGCCGTGTTCGACAATGGCAGGACACCGTCCGCACCGATCCAACTCGAGATACGCCGCCGTCATACCGCAGCCGAAGCAACCCCAGTAGGCCACGACTGGGGCGTCACAGTTCAAAGAGCCAGCGTCGTGCCCAGCTGGGGACGGTCGCAGCTGAGCAATACCTTCGACCAGCGCGTGCTCCCCGCATCGAGGACACCAGTCGATAGGCGGCCAGTATCCACCGTCTTTCACAACGGTCCTGTACTCGGAGAGCCCCAGGCACCCTTCGATGTATTCGAGCGCGGCGTCACTTCCGCGGGGAGCCCAGAGGCAAAACGCGCACCGCACTGTCTCGCCCTTGGTGAGCTGCAATGCCGATTGGTGACAGCGAGGGCACTCTACGCACGCTGTCGCCTGATCAAGTTCATCTGCAATGGTCTGCATGCGTTCAGCCACAAGATCGTCGAACTCTCCGACCTTCCGAGTGAGCGGATCGATTGCGTACTCGACCAGAGCGTTCGTATCGGCTGACAGCTGCCCGCGGAACTGGGTATCAAGAAGCCACAGCACAAAGTTCAGGGCACGACCGTATTCAGCCTTAACTGCAATGGTCAGCTGACCCCCCGAGGTCAAGGTGAAATGCACTGCCCTGTTTCGGAGTTGGCCAATCTCCTCAACCCGCTTGGGGTGGCCCTTGGCCTTCATCGGCAGCTCAACAATACCCTCCAATCGATCAACGGCTTGCGAAGGCGTAACCGTCTTGAGGCTGCCCCCCAGAAGCTTTCCGGGCGTCGCCTTGTCTGGCTCGGAACAGATCAGGCTCCAGTGCTCGCGGGAGAGTCGGGCCTTCAGTAGGACCTCGACCGCGACGGCCAGGTCGACGACGGCAAAGGCCGCTGCATGATCGTCACCTGAACTTCCGTGCATCCCGTCCACCGAGCGCCGCAAAAAGGCCAGGCCATTCTCAATCAAATCATGCTCAAGCCCGTCGATACCCTCGCGCGTCATCATGGTCAGGACCTTAACCGGGAGGTACATCGGGCGTAGGTTCGACACGTCGAAGGCTTCCAGAATGCGCGCAACTCCAACGAGCCAGGCTGCATCTGGGTTCACTCTCGCCGGAGCGACAGGTGGACCGTGAGGGTGCCCGCCAGCCCGGGCTTTACGGATCGTTACGTCGGCTCGCCGGAATGTTCTGCTACAAAAGTGTTCTGCGACAAGAACTCGATAAAACAGTTGGTCCTCGTGCTCGGCTTTGCAGGGATCGCCACAGTTGTTTACTCACAGGGCATCTCGGCCGACACCACCCCAACGTCATCGACATCATCAGCATTGGTCGCCTCTTCGACTACCGCCGCTCCACTCACGGCTCCCTCAGAGCTCCACGAAGGCTCAATCAAGCTCACCCATTGATCCGAAGAGCCGCATCAGGACGTCGACGGATCTAGCGCAATGTTGCGGAAGCTGATCCGCAACGCAACGGCAGTCCGTTGTAATCGCCTGACAGGTTGACTTGTGCTCGTTTGTATCCCAGATCCGCGCCACATATCGTCATCGTCCGTGTAGCAGAAGCTCGGCAACTTGCATCGAAAGACCCTGCACTAGAGAGGTGTAGACCGTTGACTGAAAAGCTTGAACTGACAGCAATCGATCCGCTGGACTCGGTACTCGCCTCCGCATCGGAAGTTGCTCCGCAGGGGGTCGATCCGCTGACAGAGACGCTTCCGACCACGTCCGTGAAATGGGAGAACTTCGAACGACTACTCCTTCGGATGGGACATGACGTACTCGGGTTGCGCGACGTCAAGCGGTTTGGCAGCGCAGGACAGGCCCAGAAAGGTATCGATATCGTTGGTCTCGACGCTGACGTGAACGCTGTCGCCATCCAGTCGAAGCGATACCAGAACTTCACCAAGGCAGACCTCGAGAAGGCAGTCGACAAGTTCCTCAACTCAAGCTTCTCATTTACTGTGAACCGCTTGATTATTGGCGTTGCCTGCACGGTCACCGAAAGGTCAATAATTGAGCGACTCACCGAGCTGAACACAACGCATCATCCGTTGCACATCGAGATCTGGGACCAGGAGCGGATAAGCGAACTGCTGCGTGACCAGCCTCGGATCGTGATCGAGTTCTTTGGTCCGGCAACGGCAGAGAAGTTCTGCCTTCCTCACGTCATCACCCCGATCATGGTGCCTTCGAACGATGCGGTTGTCACAGCCGACGCAATGATGCGTGGCCCCCTCCGATCAGCGAAAGCCGAGCAACAGCTCGCACAAGCACGAACGAAGTCTGAGGCTGATCCCGACGAAGCTCTACGGCTGTACGGTGAGGTCCAGGAGAAGCTGCGGCAGCATGGATTTCCCGGTCATGCTGCAGAGTTGGATACGGACATTGTCCCGTTGCTCGTGCGGGTTGACCGAGCCGGCGATGCTCTCAAACTGATAATGCGCATGCTCTGGCAAGCAGAACGAGCTGGAGATAGTAATGCTGCGGGACGTTGTCAACAAGACCTCCAGACCCTGCTCAAGGATCACAGCGGCCTGACTGACGATTCAGCATGGCAGGCAGTCGAGTGGGCTGTCAGTCTCGTTGTGGAGTCTTTGGCTTCGCCTGTGCCTTACCGGGTAGGTGCCGATCTCAACGCACTAGCAAATCTCCACTCGTCTGATCGAGCACGGCTGCTTTTGCTGATTGTTGAATCAGACCTCGGCGACGACCGCACCGAAAGAATCACCGAGCTCGCTGATGATCTGCGGTCGTCCGCTGCCGAGGTATCCGACGACGCAATCCTCCAGACGCGCATCCTGATTGCCGTTGCCGACGCGGAAGGCGATTGGAATCAGCTTGTGCGCGCCGCCAGGATCTCCCTGCCGAAGGAGGCTGCAGCGTTGGTTCACGCCCGCTACGCGCGCCACCTCGTCAGTAGGGGTGACTACCAGACTGCACAGGACGAATTGAGTGAAGCAATCGACTACGCCTGCCTGACGCGCCGCCACGAAGATGCGGTCAAATGGCTATACAGCCAGCGCGCGATCGCGATCAGATACTCGGGAATCCTTACCGATAGGTGGCATCCACTTGCTCGCGAGATAGCGGACCTACCAGGCGAGCCGCGACTAGCAACACCTGCTCGACGAAGTCGAGAGAATGGCTTGGCGGCGCTGAACGCTGGACACGAACGAGTAGCGGCGATCTCCATCAGGCGATACCTCCGTGACTCGATAGTCAGCGGTGCCGTCGCTGACGAACGAGACGCACGAAGCCTGCTGGGCAGCGTCTTCATGAAGTCAGGACACCCCGAACTCGCTGCCCAGCAGTACGTTTGTGCCGGCCAGCCCAAGGACTCGGAGCGCGCAGCGCGCACCCTCGGCGATACCTACTACGACGTCGGCGAACTCGTCGAGAGCCCGCATCAATGGATCGCCGCGACTGCCTTGCGCTTCGCCGCGGCGCAGGCCGACTTGATTCCCGACAGTCAAGTACCAACGATCGTCGACGGCGCCTTGCGTGCCATCGATGCAGTCTTGGCAGAAACTCGGGCTGACTCGATCTTTGATCCGGTGCTTACGCTCGCCGCCTACACACTCATCGCATCGGTCGCTGATCGTCTGACGGATCCTCAGGCGCAGAGAGCGATTGACCTACTTGCTGGTCGAGTGACCGCACCACCCAACGCAGGTTGGCACACCGACAAGCAACACGTTCAGATCATGTCCGGCGTCGTGCGAAGCCACGACTCACTGCGCGAGACCGCGATAGAACAGCTGCTCGGTCTGTTCGAGCGGGAATCGCACTGGTTCGGAACTGCGGAGTCTCAAGTGTTGACGGACAACTTGGACACCACCGGCCCAAAGCTCCGCGAACTCGCGGATCACGCGAAGCACCATGATGCGGCAGCGCTGCTAGCACTACACGATGACCAGGAACCGTCAGAACCTCGGCTAGTTGCAGCCGCGGAGTATCTACAAGCGAGCACCAATCARGGCCCGGGTCGGTACGGAGTCGGCACTCGAGCGGTCGAGCAGTCCCTCGTGGCGCTCCGTCTGCCGGTTGAGGATCGCATTCGCTGCATCGAAGTACTACTCACGAACGCCCAGTCACCCTATGAAGGGGCAGAGAATCGTTGCGATTACCACCATGCGGCATCGAACCTGGCCGACGACTTGCCGGGGGGAACAACGAACCTCGTTCTTCAATAAGGCAATCGATCTCGCTCGGACAGTGCCGTTCTCGGAGCCTGACGTCCTACATAGATCACTCGGCGATCCTCTCGGCTTCATGCGATGGAACGGCGCCTCCGACAGCCGGCCCTCTGCCCTTCTCCTCGCTGCCCGGCTGGCCAAAACGGACGCCGAGCAGGAAGCGGTACGTGACCTAGCTATCCGACTGGTAACGACCGTTGCTGCAGGCCACCGGGACCTCGCGCAAGCGTTGATCCTCCTCGACGAGCACATCGTGGAATCCCTGCTAGGAGTGCTTGCCGCGGCAGAGCAAAAGGAACTGCGGTGCGCGGCCGCGATCATGTGCTCGCGCACCTCGGACGACGCCGTTGCCGAGCGACTTGCCGTTGACAAGGAGCCGGTCGTCCGAAAAACACTCGCCAGAGAGATGCGCGGCCGAGAGCAGAACCGCGCCGTCCTCGCTGTGCTAAGAGGGGATTCTCGTTGGTCGGTGAGGCAGCTCGTGCAGGAGGTGGGTACCTAAAGGCTGGAGCCATGCCCGCAGCATCGTCGAGCCCGGGCTATCAGCGTATGGAGCGCGACCAGGAGGTACGAGTTGAGATACGACTAGCCGCAACGAGGCCACCGCTGTCCAACGATCTGCAACACACTCGCCCCACACCGACCTGGGGCAACGCAGATCAAACAGCTTCCCAAGCTGAATACGCGGGGCGTACGGCTGCCGTTGGCGTCGCTGCTGCTGCGCGTGCTCGCGTTCTTCGCAGGTCATGTCCCGGGTGATCGGGGTGATCTCGACCAGGCCGGGAGGAATACACGTGGTGTAGAGCGTGCCGTCGATCCACATCGTTCCAGGGACTTGTCCTGGATGAACTCCTCGCTGGTTGGGATGGAGGTCGACGATCAGGGTGCACCCCTGCCCGAGCAACGGACGTGAGAAGGTGGCCGGACGGGTGTAGTTGTAGGCGCGGTCACACAGGACCTCGCGGGGTGCGGGCAGGTCGCCGGCCCGCTCGACCGCGACGAGTCCGGCAGCGCCCCTGTGGGATCCGGCGGGAACGAGATGAGGTGCTCGGGCGACATGCGGCACCTGATCACCGTTGGTTCCGGGGACGTCAGTGACCACGTGCGCCTCGAAACCGAGGTAGTACTCCGACTCCCCGAACTTCGGACTCCGCCAATCTATTCGGGCATCGACGTCCAGGCTGTAGATGCACCTGTCGTCGGGACCGAGTGGTGTATCGGCCCGACGGCCGTCCGAGGTATGAGGGCGGGCTGGATCCTGCGGTGCCGCCGGACTGTCCGGTGGAGGTGGCGCGTCCGGGTCCGCGTCGACGACCGGGTTCGAGTACAAGAACTTGGCCCAGGTGGTGACATCGGTTCCGTCGACGGCGACGGAGCCGCTGAGTGGCTGACCCTGCAGGGAGGCGGTCAGCAGCGCCTGCGCCACCGTTCCCGAGTCCCAGAGCGGGCCGCGCGCGTCGTCGCATGCCCGGCAGAGCCGGTGGAAAGCATCACACACCATCTTGTAGGTGACCTCCGTGCCCGGGTCGAGGCCGACGTCTCGGCGTTGCGAGGGACTCCAGCCGCGGATGGTGGCGGTGAGCATCGTCAGATGCATGTCCAAGCCCAGCATCGGCGTGAGCAGTGCCGCCGCCAGGAAAGCATCCGCCGTCAAGACCCTGCGAGCTCCCGCCGCTGCGTCCGAACCGGCAAACTCGCCGGCCGGGTGGGACGACCCGTACCAGGCGGGGACCATGACCGGGTAACGGAGACATCTGCAGTGTTCGAGGCGAAGGGGCGGCAGAAATACTTCCAGCTGCGGCCGGGCGCTACCGACTTCCTACAGACCTGCTCATGAGCCGGAGCCTAGGGCCAGCGGCTGCGAACTGTCGGACGGGGAGTATTCAACGGTCACCCCATGCAAACCATGAGTGAACCGGTGCGACATCCGAGAAACGGGCTGATCCAGCAGTGGCGCCCGGGGATGCGATGTGTGTGAGCTCGCGACAGCAGGTCAGTCAGGGAGATCGGTGATCGCTGCTCTCAGCGGGTGCCGTCCTCGTCCTGCGGGTTTGTACCGGTACCGGAGGCGGAGGTGTGGAGGCGGTAGGTGGCACCGTTGTCGAGTTCGTCGGACGTGACGGACTGCTCCGTGAAGTTGTTCATCCAGAGCACGTAGTTCCTCTGGTTGGCGGGGACGGCGTCAAAGTGCGCGGTGTAGGTGCATGAGCGCGTGCCGTCGGGCCGTTGATCGATGGACTCGACCGCCAGCGCCGAAGCGGCGTAGGCGGATCCGCTGTCGCCGAGGATGACCACCCGGTCGCCAGGGGCAACCGACGCTGTTCCGACACCGCACCCACCGGTATCCGTCGATATGCGGTCGGCCTCGCCGACGACGGTCACCGTGGCGGCGAAGGTCGCCGGCACATCGGAATTGGTCACGCAACTCGTCAACGTCAGCGCTCCCGCAACCGCTCCTGCCGCGCTCCGCCACTGTCGTGCACTCATACGAGGTCACGATAGACGGCTCATCTAATCCGGCAGATCTACTCCTCACGAACGGAGTCGAAGAACAAGGGCTGGCCCGGGGTAGCCGGCGACAAGCCTGGACTGAGTACGGTGCGGAGATGTCGATGTTGCCGAAGTACGCCGAGATGCGTGAGTACCTACTCGACGAGATCCGCTCAGGCCGGTATCGAATCGGAGATCAACTCCCGACCCTCGATGCCCTCAACATCAAGTTCGACGCAGTTGGACCCGCGACGGGTGCCAGGGCCTACTCAGAGCTCGTCAAGCTCGGGATGGTGGAGCACCGCTACGGCGTTGGGCACTTCTTCCTCTCCGCCAAGCCACTCGAGATCGAACTGGAACGTCACCGAATCCCGGCCCTGGTGCGCCTCGATTCGATCGAAGCCGCACTCAGATCGGCTTTTACTGAAACGCAGAGCCTCCGGGAAGACACCCGGCCAGCGACGTATGTAGTGGAGTTCCAGGACAAGCGGACCGGCGAACGGTTCGGTGAGAGCTTGCACCCCTCGCGTGTCGCAGCGGAGCGGTTCGCCGTCGAGATCCTCACCCGACTGGGCGAAGACGCCTCTGCGGCTACAGGTCTGGCGAGTGCGGCCGGGTCGACCATCTGCGACGGCGACCTGTACGGAGTGCAGATCTCCGGCCGGACGCCCACCGGGGCGAACATCGACATCCGCCACGGGCACCGCGAAGACCGCAGCAACGACTAGAACGCGAGCAGGTCTCGCGATGTCCGAGAACGACAGCGCGCGCCAGGGCAGGTTCTTCGGCCCCGTCACCGTTCCGGAGGGCAACGTGTGGGTGATGGGTGACAACCGCGCGAACTCCAAGGACTCGCGGTTTCATTTGGACGACGAACTGCAAGGAACCATCCCGGTCTCGAACATCATCGGCAAGGTCCGCTTCATCGTTCTGCCCCCCGTCTCGATGGGACGCCGTCCACGCCGTCGATCCGCAGCAGTAGCAGCCGCGGGTGACTCACAATCCTCGCCGCTCCTCGACGAGACGGAGGTAGGTCGAAGACGGCGGATACCTGCCACTTACAGCTGTCAGAACCACGCCACTTACAGCTGAAGATCACAATAGGAGTCATCCGACACCCGATCTGTATGCCCGGCAATCCGTCTAATTTCCTTCCAACCGAGACGGTCGGAAACCGCAAAGAGACGTTGGAAAACCCCAGGTCACAGCGTCTCATAAGTTGATCCCGAAACTTGGTCCCGAAACCTTGTCACTGGGACAACTTTCGATACCCCTCCCGGCGGGGATTGGGATCTCTCGAGCGTCGACGAAGCAGACCTCGAGCCACAGGTCGACGCCCTTACCACGGTCGGCATCAGCACGGCTCGGCCCGAACCGCGGGCGTGACGGGCCTGGCAACCGAGGCGCGCGGGCCTACGAGCGAACTGCCACCAAGACGTGGAATCACTCCAGATTAGGTGTGATCAACAGCCCTCACTCAGTGTGACTACCGACGGGTCAGGTCAACGACTCCGCGTGGAGTGCCGTACCACCCGCCATGGGTGAACACCCTGAGAGAACAGAAAACTCTCACGGAACACCGCTGGTCACACCGCATTTCATGCGGGGTCGACGTTACGGCAGCGGGAACAAGGCACGACGCGAACACGTCGCCGTGCCCACTATGTGCCACGCCGACCGGAAAGACCCTGATGCCATGCCCACGCGACGCTCCCGTTCGTTCGGTTCCCTTCGCCGCCTGCCGTCCGGCAAGTGGCGAGCGCGCTACTCGACGCCGGATGCCCTGCATCACGTGGGCGATGACTCCGACGACGTCGACAATCTTGACATCCGAGGCGAACTGCCCCTAGCTTCAGCGACATTCGTGCAGGTGCAATCGGGTCCGAGGATGTCGGTGAAGGAATCACCATCTTCGATGTGCCTCTTGAGGTAGCGCGAGCGCTGACCGGATTCCGTCGAGACGCTGATGACATCCCGCAACTGACCAGACTTGACTGACCCAGACCCCAGTCAGTGCCCGTACGGGTGCCCACGCTCGGCATGAGCGTGCGTCGTCAGACACACGCTCATGCCGAGCGTGGGCACTTGTGAGGGTTGGATGCGGTTCGAGATCAGTCCCTCATTGAATCGTTGCGGGCAAGCCCCAACTCGACCTCGAGATAGGACATCGCGGCTCCCCAGGAGGAAAAGGTGATTTCGCTCGGACTGGCGACACCGAGAACATCCCGGAACGTGGCGGCCGTCCGCTGTGCCACATCGCCCAACGAGACATGCTGCCGATGACGCACCCGCGGTCCGATCCATTCTGGGACCTCAAAGCCGTTGGCCTGCTGAGGTGCCCACTTCCAGCCCAGCCGTGTCATCCTCTGATGGAACTCGTCCCGTGTCAGCCCTGCCGACTCCCACATGACCCATCCATTTTCGATGGCGAAGTTGTGGTTTATGAACCGGACGAAGCATTCGCCGCGATCGGCACCTGGCGCTGAGAGCGCCAGGGGCTCACCCCGGGGCAGGGTCGTGAGAACCCATTCGAAACGTTCGACGAAATCGAGCCAATCGACACATCTGTCGACGGCACCCCGGTCACTCGGACGATCCGGGGCAATCGAGGTCAGTCGGCGCGTTATTCCATAGAGAGCTTTCACGGGTCCTGCATCGTCGAACGTGCTGTAGCGCAACCGCGCCGGTGTCGCGCCCAGCCCATCACGCAGAACCTCGATCACCGCAGCAGCGATCTTCAAGCGTTCGGCGTGGTCGTCCGGCCAATAGGTCTCCCATTGCAGCGCTGTTTCCGGTCGCCGGGCGACTCGTTCGTATGCTCGGTGGTCGGCAGGCCGTGCCAGATCTTCGGCTGACCATTCTTCGGTGGCTTCCTCAGCCTGGGTGACCCACAACGGCTCAGGGTGCCAAAGGGCAACTTCGGATACGATTCGGGTGCTCGGGGCGTCGGGGTTGGTCCTCACCGATGACCTTCGATGCGATCGAAGCACCGATACCAACTGGTCCCGGACGTCGGGGTCGGCAGGGACGGGAACCTTGATCTGCGGCTCGTCGCCGTCGATGTAGAACAAGACCTCGTAACCGGTCGCGGCGTCGTGCAGCCGAATACCGTCCCCGTTGCCGCGCGGTTCGTCCTCCTCGCTGAAGTTGAACAGGTAATCCGGCATCTCCTCGAGCACCCGCGCCCAGCTGTATTCAGTCATCGCTGCTTCCCCTATCCCGTTGTCGACGCGAACCATACCGGCCCTTACCGACGACCTTGATGCTGCAGGTCAGCGAGGCCAGGGTGGCTCATCTTCACTGGCACGGGACAATGTGCCGACGACCTCTGGCACCCCGGTCATGTCATGAGCGTGCGGCCGCGCGATCACCCTTGCCGATGCCGACTACCCCCTCACATCCGGCGGCCATACCAACACGACACCCTCGTCCAGGAACCGTCCTACTGCCGCTGGGTTGGCATCGAGCGCGTGGTTACGGATCTGGCAGCGCGGATCGCCGCCGGAGCGCGGCTATGCGTGGTCCGACCCCCTATCCCGGACACTAGCGGCCGCACGCCGTCGAATGCGGATTCCATGCCCAGCGCGTGCCCACGCGGACCATGCAAAGGGCTGTAAACCGCTGTATAGCGTCGTGGTACGTTTGGCCTGGTAGATGCCCCAGATGGGTCGTCTACCGGCGACTAGGGTGTGTCTCCTAAATGTGGGCGATTTGATCGGCGACACTGTTCATCGTGTCGCGCACTGAATACCTGACCGATGAGCAGTGGTCGTTGATCGAGCCGTTGCTTCCTTCCTCCGACGGATGTCGGGGGCGCCCGTTCCGGGATCATCGGCGGGTCGTGGAGGGCATCGTCTACCGCTACCGGACCGGGATTGCGTGGCGGGACGTTCCCGCGGATTTCGTTCCGTGGCAGACGATCTGGAAACGGCACCGCCGTTAAGCCGGCGACGGGACCTGGGACAAGATCCACGAGGCCCTGCTGATACACGCCGACGCGAACGGGTTGGTCGACTGGACCGTGTCGGTGGACTCGACGATCTGTCGGGCCCACCAGCACGGCACCAACCTCGCGCGTGACACAGGGGGATCTGTCGAATTATACGAACCTTCTCCTCGAGCCGGCTGACCACGGGCTCGGGCGGTCGCGGGGCGGGCTCGGCACGAAGATCCACCAGCTCGCCGACGGGCACGGCCGACCTCTGGTCCTGCTGGTCGGGCCAGGTCAGGCCGGTGACTCGCCGATGTTCCCGATCCTGATGCAAGCACTGTCGATACCGAGGATCGGCCCTGGACGGCCTCGAACCCGCCCGGACGCCGTTCTCGGCGACTAGGCCTACTCCTCGAAAGCGAACCGCGCCCACCTCCGATCTCGGGGCATCGAAGTGGTGATCGCCGAACCGGATGACCAGAAACGACACCGACTCCGACGGGGCAGCCGCGGTGGCCGCCCCGTCGGGTTCGACGCCGATAAGTACAAGGGCCGCAATGTTGTCGAGCGATCCTTCGCGGCCCTCAAGCAGTGGCGCGGGCTGGCTACTCGCTACGACAAACTCGCACTCACCTACCGCGCGGGCGTGATCCTCTCAGCGGTCTGCATCTGGCTGAGGTCTCTCACCAAATAGGAGACATGCCCTAGTTGGACAGCATCGACATCATGCGCACCGCGCAGGCGACTCCATCAGCCGACCCGGCATGAATCAACGCACTTGCGCCTGGCCGGTCCCGCATGACATCGATGTCGGCACGCCCGGTTAGGGTTCGTCACCTCACGAAAGGACTGAACACCGACAATGGGTTTCTCATCGAATTGGATTGCGTTTCAAGACCTCACACACGAGGAGGTACACCGCCGTTTGGGGCTGGCGCCGACCGGTATCTGGGCGGACTCTCCCGCCGAGCCGTTCGTGGGTCGGCAGCTGCCGGACGGGCGATACCTGATCGTCGAGGACCGCGCCACGGAGGAGGTGGCCGACACCTGGGACTTGGCAGCGCTGTCGCGTGGCGGTGGACTGTGGGCAGTGTCGGAAATCGACGGCCCCGGCTACGCCTATCTGTCGAGGTGGCACGATGGCGAGCAGCAGTGCGAGGTACTCAGCGACGGTGGCGAATGGGTACAACAAGGGGCACTGCCCGCGGAATTCGATCCCGAAGTCCAGCAGCTGCGGGACGAGGAGGACGACGGCGAAGATGTCCATGCGGCGGACCTGATTCTCTCGATCGCCAAAGAGCTGACCGACTACGTGTGTGGCGACGTGCTGGACGAACGGCACTACGAGCTCTTGGCGCCGGTAGCGCAGGCCGCCGCCCTCCAGCAATTCCGCCTCGCGGTCACAGAGGCACTGAGCGTGCGCGGGTTCGCCCCGATGGAACCCAACAACAGCCGCGCCTCGCTGTGGTTTGCGGCCGCGACGGGCCTCACAGGCGTACAAGTCGCGCTCGAGCTCACCATGGACTTCAATCTGCCGGCCGGTGTTCGGTTCGGTTGGGCGGCGCAGCTGTTGTCGCAGCCGGTCACGGAGTTGTTCCGCACTCTGCCGAGGACAGCCGCGCCTCTCGATTGGTCTTCGCTCGTGATGCCGATTGACGAGTTGTTCACCGGATTGCCACGGTCGATCGTCATCGACGATCCGGACCGAATCGCCGAGGGTGTCGGCCAGTTCGTCGAGTTCGTCGACGGGCCTGTGGCCGATTGGCTGGCCGAACGGACCACCCTCACAGAACTCGTTGCCGCAGCGAGGCAGCCACAACGGCGGTCATACGGGATGCACATCAGCCCCCGGCTCCTGCAATCAGCCGCAGCGTTGTGTGTGCTGGAATACTGCGATGAGCTGGCCTCCGATCTGATGGCGTGGTTCCTCGCGGACTACGAGTTCCGCAACGACCAAGATCGTGACCGGGCAGAAGAATTCGACCGGGCTCTGCGCGATCGATTTCCCAGCTACGACGCTGCGCGAGCAGAGCAGCGCACTGATTTTGCGCCGTTCCTCGCCGTGCTACCGCGAATCGCGAACGCGCACTTGGGGTCGTGGTCCCGCTCCGATCTGGATCCGTTGTTCGAGGCGGTCGGGTGGCCGATCGCCATCAGTGAAGGACGCCTATTCCGAGAGGATCTGGTAGCCAGACTGAACGGGTACGCGGTGCGGGCCTCGTTGCATGCCAGTAGAACTGAGGACTACATGGATGCCGACCGGTGGGGTTTCGGAAAGTACTGGCGACTGACTCTGCGCCAGTCGCTGTCGTGGCGAGTCATGCCGGAGGCCTACGCTGCCGCACTCCGGTCGTGCGTCGAGTTGCTCGGTCCACCGCCTGTCGTCGGAGGCCCGCACGCGCAGGCGATCTGGCGCGGAGCGAACGTCACCTACACGCTATCGACCCGCGGTGGTGGGCTGAACTTCTCCGCAACGCCGACCGAAGCCGTCGAGGGGTTGGAGTACTGGGAGTGGAAGTGGGGTGACGACTGGAACCCGCCGGAGAGTTGGCGGGTGACCACTGGTGCCGAAGGAGTTCGCTTCGGGACCCAGGATTGGTGGGTCCCGGAACGACGCGCGGAGACGTGGTCGATGCTCGACGACTACATCACTGCATTGTTCCCGTCGCTCGCGGGTGACCTGGCGCTGCTCGCTCCGTATGCGACCCGGGTTGTGTGGGGATTTCGGGTGGCCGAGGACCCCGGAACCTTCATTCGAGGTTGGTTCTCCGACGAAAGTGCGGGTCTGGACATTCATCTTCCGGGAGCCGAGCCGTTCGTGCGGGCGTACCCACCCGCATTCGAATCGGGCCGCCGGATTGCCGCGGAGACCACAGCGGCATTGCGGAAGTTCGGCGTAGAGTCCCCCACCGACCTGGAAATGGTGGCGCTGGCCCCAAGCGGTACCCAGAAGCTGGACACGATCCGGCTGGGATTTACAGGATGAACCGAGCGCAGGTCCATCATCTGTCCGATCCCCATGTCGACACCCCGCGGTGCCTCGGTTCCCTGGGCGCAGGCGGTGATCTGTGCTGGCAGGTCCGCTGCGTACCTCGCCGCCCTCCACGCGGCACAGCGTCGGGACGACTGTCAGTTTCAGAACTCGACTGCACTGTCACCTGGCGTTTTAGGGTCGTGTGCTGTCGACTTCCGACATTTGGGTGTCAGAAGTGTTGTGCACTGTTCGACGCTGGTCTGCCATGTGCGTGTTGATGTAGCGGTAGAGAGTGGCACGACTGAAGCCGAGGACTTTGGCAATCTCGGCCTTGGGGGTGCCGTCGTCGAGCATCCGTTTGACCTGGCGGGCCTTCTCGGGCGTGACCTTCGGGGGTTGACCGCCGATCCTCCCGCGGGCGCGGGCAGCCACCAGCCCGGCGAGTGTGCGTTCCCTGACCAGCTCGCGTTCGAACTCCGCGAGCGCCCCGAACACGTGGAAGGTGAAGCGTCCGTTCGGGGTGGAGGTGTCGATGCCGTCGGAGATGCTGCGGAGAGAAGCGCCGGCATCCTCGATCCGGCGGACGGTCTCGATCAGGTGGCTCAGTGACCGGCCGAGCCGATCGAGCTTCCACACCGCGATCTGGTCACCCGGCCTCAGTGCGTCGAGCACCTTCTCGAGCTCGGGTCGGTCCCGGCGGGCACCGGAGGCCGTCTCCTCCCAGATCCGAAAACAACCGATCGCCCGTAGCGCGTCCGTCTGCAGATCGACGGACTGATCGGTGGTCGACACCCTCACGTACCCCAGAATCGCGTTCACAGGGCAAGACCGTCTCAGAAACGTCCGACACCCGCCAGCGGGCGCCACAGAGCGTGAAACACGTTTCTGAGACACATCACGAATTGGTAACACAGTCGGTCGATTCGGGTGAGTCGAACTGGTCGACGCCCTCGCGGCCGCCGGACGGGGCCGCCGGCGCCCGAGAGGCGGGTGTCTCACGAGACCGTGTCGCAGAATCGGTCGATTCTGCGTCTGGATTGCTGCCGGATCTACACCGGTCCGGAAGTGCAGACTCGGCGGGGCCCGACATCGCGACCAGGATCGATCACGCCAATTCGCAATACCTTCGTTACCGAAACGATGCTTCTGAAATTTGCGTGGTTACGGCGTTTTGCCCGAGTTCGGGGCGATGCTGTGAACCGGCGCCAATGGGGTGCCGAGGGACTCACGGAAAGTCGGAGGGGAAAGTTGAACCGATCTGAACCACGAAGCCGGAGGGCAGTCGGCAGATGCCGCGGCGCAGTCCGTGCATTCGGTGCCATTGCCATTGCTGGAGCCCTGGCCGTGACCGGCGGATCCCTGGTCAGTGCCGCACCAGACGACGTATCGCCTTCGACTTCCGGCGGTGCGACTACAGCACCTCCATCGGCGTTTGAGAAGGTCGAGAACCGCCCCGTGCGGGAACCCGAGAAGCTAGCCTGCCGCTTTCACGGTAATTCGGCTGAACACCTGTGTCACTGACGAAGAAAGGTGCTCCGACCTGCGATAATTCGACTTGTCTAAGGTTGAACAATCGCGTGATCAAGGAGCACCTTTCAGGTGGCCAAGTCTACGTCCCCGTA
>NZ_JBFRDL010000017.1:0-83090 GCF_052113525.1 Rhodococcus sp. TAF43 | reverse complement strand
TACCGAGTAATACCGAGTAATACCGAGCAATACCTGAGTTATACCCACCCCGCCGCTGCGGCGCCAAGCTGGGGGCGGCCGCGAGTGTCCGGTCGCCGGTTACTCCTTGGTACGAATTGGTTGTCGAAACCCTCGATGGTGAACAGTGTTTCAGAGTAAACGAGAACATTGTTTCAAATCTAGAGGCTGGGGCGCAGGCGTCGCGCGGGTTGTGTGTCGGCTACCGTGGCCGGGTGCGACCTGAGTGCGAGGCTCCGATGGCGACCGCGGAGATGACGTCGAGCCAGCGGGCGCGGCGAGCGGCGCTAACGGACGCGGTGATCGAGTTGCTGCAGGAGGTGGAACCGGACCGCATCCAGATGCGGGAGGTGTCCGAGCGGTCGCGGGTGGCGCTGGGCACCCTGTACAGGTACTTCCCGACCAAGGCGCACCTGATGGCCGCGTCGATGGTCGCCTGGAACGATCGGCTGTCGCGCAAGCTGGCCGCCGAGCGTCGACGTGCCCGCGAGTCCGACACGAGGGATCCCCGCAGCGTCCGTGATCGCGTGGTGTCGTTGTATCGACGGCAGATGCGGGCATTTCAGCGCGGGCCCAACTTTGCGCGACTCGACCTGGAACTGACGACGTCGTCCGACCCCTACGTGCGCGAGTCCATGCGGCGTCGGGCCGCGGACAACCATGCCGCGATGCTCGAGTTGATGGACGGGGTCCCGGAAGACGTGGCGCGCACGGCGATCCTTGCCATCGACGGGGCCATGCTGTCGGCCATGGCGCTCTGGATCGCCGGGCGCATCAGTTACGCGCAGGCCATGCGCAATGTCGAGGACGTCGCCGGGTTGGTACTCGCCGACTACGGCTGAGCGGCAGACCGGGCGAACGCCCTCTCCTCGGGCGAGAATCTAGAACAGATTCCACCGCTTTTCCGGGACGCGCCCGAGCCGCGACCCGGGGAGACGGTTCCGCGCGCTGAAATGGCTATTTGACCAGTTTGGGTGATGTGTCGAGTGGCTGGTCGGTGATTCGCGACGGGCGCTCGCCGAGCGGTTGCCCGCTCCGATGATCGACAAAATCTGTACCCTGTTCTAATCTCTGGGCCAGTGGAGGTGATCGTCCGAGGTATCGGTCGGTTCGGACGTGGCCGGGATGACCTCGGCGGGGATTGGGGCTCGATGGGTGACCGGCAAGTCGCGGATGTACTGCGCGACATCGAGGCGCTCCTGCCGGAGTTGCGCGAACGGGCCCAGGATGTCGAGGACGCTCGGGAGGTCTCCGTCGGCGTGATCCGCGCACTCACCGATGCCGGGCACTTCCGGTTGCTGCAGCCGAGTCGATTCGGCGGCCACGAGGCCGATCCGCGCGACTACTACGCGGCGGTGCGGGCGCTCGCGAGTGCGTGCGGTTCCACGGGATGGGTCGCATCAGTCGTGGGTGTACACCCGTGGCACCTGGCGCTGTTCGATCCCCGCGCACAGGACGACGTGTGGGGCGAGAACCCGGACACGCTGATGTCCTCGGCGTACGCGCCGATGGGCCGCGCCATCGCTTCCGACGGTGGGTACTTCTTCTCCGGGCGGTGGAGTTATTCGTCCGGGTCGGTGCACGCTGACTGGGTTCTGGTGGGTGGTCTGGTCGTCGACGACGCCGGGGACCCGATCGACTTCCGCACGTTTCTCGTGCCGGCTCGTGACTACACGATCGACGACGTCTGGGACACCGTCGGACTCCGGGGCACCGGCAGCAACGACATCGTCATCGAAGATGCCTTCGTTCCCGAGTACCGCACCCTGAGCTTCGCCTCGACCGTGCAGTGCGTCGGTCCTGGTCAGGGTGTGAATCCTGCTCCGCTGTACCGTCTTCCGTTCTCCGTCGTCTTCTCCACTGCCATCTCGGCGCCGATCGTGGGGATGGCCGACGGTACGTACTCCGCGTTCACCGCGTTGACCGCGGAACGGGTGCAGATGCTGATCGGCGGGCGACTCAACGCCGACGGGAACCACGTGCACACGGCCCTCGCCGAGTCCGCCCGCGACATCGAGCTCGCCTGGATGCAGTTGGACAGCAACATTTCCCGGCTGTCCCTGCTCGCGGAGAACGGTGATCGACTGCCGTTGTCCCTGCGGGCCAAGGTTCGTCGTGATCAGGTGAGCGCCACCGGAATGGCGGTCGCGGCGATCGATCGGTTGTTCGATCATGCCGGTGGTGCCGCGCTGCGGCGGGGGACCCCCATGCAGCGGTTCTGGCGCGACGCGCACGCGGGCCGGGCGCACGTGATCAACGACCCGCATCAGGCTCTGGCGCTCTTCGGGCGCAGCGAACTGGGGCACGACATTCGCGACGCGTGGGTGTGACGCGCCGCGCGAGCGGATCGAGGAGGAGGCGGAACATGCAGGTGCACACTGGGTCCGATCGCTGGGACGGTGAGGCGGACGTGGTCGTGGTCGGCTTCGGTGCGGCCGGCGCGAGCGCGGCGATCGAGGCGTCCGACCGGGGCGCACAGGTACTGGTGGTCGAGCGGTTCGACGGCGGCGGTGCCACGGCCATCAGCGGCGGCATCTACTACGCGGGCGGCGGGACGGCGCACCAGAAGGAGGCCGGATTCGATCACGACACTCCGGCCACGATGTTCGACTACCTGAAGCTCGAGACGTCGGGTGTGGTCTCGGACGAACTGCTCGACGATTTCTGCGAGCGCAGTGTCGAGAACCTGCAGTGGCTCGAGCGGCTCGGGGTGCCGTTCGAGGGCAGCATGGCGCCGCGGAAGACGTCGTACCCGACGAACGATTACTACCTGTACTACTCGGGCAACGAACTCGCGCCGCCGTACAAGGATGTCGCCGAGCCGGCGCCGCGCGGACACCGCACCAAGGGGCGGGGGACGTCGGGCAAGGTCTTCTTCTCCGCGATGGAGAAGGCCGCGCGCAAGCGGCGGATCGACGTACGCCGACAGACCACGGTCACGTCGCTCATCACCGACGACGCCGGCACCGTGATCGGAATCGAGTGCCGGGAGGTGGATCCGGGGGCCACCGCGCGCCGCGCTCTGCACCGGCTGCTCGGCTCGTGGAACCGCAAGATGAACCTGTACTACCGGCCGATCGGCCGGCTCATGGACGGTCCGATCCGCCGGATCGAGCGCGAGCACTCGGTGGTGCGCCGGTACCGGGCCCGCAAGGGCGTCATCCTCGCCGCCGGCGGGTTCGCCTTCAATCGAGAGATGTTGAAGGAGCACGCGCCGCGGTATCTGGGCGGCACCGCGCTGGGCACGATCGGTGACGACGGCAGTGGCATCCGACTGGGGCAGTCGGTGGGCGGCGCGACCGACCGCATGGAGCGGGTGTCGGCGTGGCGGTTCTTCAATCCGCCGATCGCGATGACCGAGGGCATCCTCGTCAACAAGGAAGGCGAGCGTATCTGCAACGAGCTGTACTACGGCGCGAAGATCGGCGAGCACATCGCCGAGCAGACGGATGTGGCCGCGTACCTGGTCGTCGACTCCCGCGTCCTGGCCGACGCCAAACGGCAGGTGCCCGAGCAGACGCTGTGGTTCCAGCGGTTGCAGACCACGTATCTCTTCAGCACCGGACACAAGAAGGGTGCCACCGCCGAGGAGTTGGCCCGTCGTTCCGGGATCGATCCCGCGGGGCTCGCGCGCACACTCGAGCGGTACAACGCGGACCGTCGCGACGGTCGACCCGACGCGATGGGCAAGGACTCCGCGCATGTCACGCCGCTGGTCGACGGCCCCTTCTACGCGTTCGACTGCTCGATCCGCGTGCAGGCAGGTTTCCCGTGTCCGGTGCTCACGTTGGGCGGTCTCGTCGTGGACGAGGTGACCGGCGCGGTGACCGGCGAGGACGGCCGCCCGATCCCGGGACTGTACGCGGCCGGCCGCAACGCGGTGGGGATCTGTTCACAGTCGTACGTCAGCGGTCTGTCGATCGCGGACTGCGTGTACTCGGGCCGTCGAGCAGGGGCCGTCGTCGCGCGGAATTCCACCGTCGCGTAGCCTCCGGACATGTGTCTGGCAATTACGAATCGACCCGCCGCCGTCTGACGTCCAAGCAGGCGGAGACGGTCTCGCGGCTCACCCGGTGCGCGGTGGAGGTGCTACGGGAGAACGGTTTCGCCGGATTGACCGTTCGTTTGGTGGCGGCGCAGGCGGGTGTCGCGCCGGCCACGGCGTACACCTACTTCTCGTCGAAGGAACACCTGGTCGCGGAGGTTTTCTGGCGCCGGCTGTCCGCCATGTCGAGCGACCATGCGCCCTCGGACGACCGCACGACGCGGGTCGTCGAGGTGCTGCGCAGCGTCGCCCTCCTGGTGTCGGACGAGCCCGAACTGGCGGCCGCGGTCACGACTGCGCTGCTCGGCCGCGACCCGGACGTGGTGCATCTGCGGGCGCGGATCGGACTCGAGATCCGGAAGCGACTACTCGACGCCCTCGGCCCCGAGCCCGACGAGGAGCTGCTCGAGGCGCTCGAGATGCTCTACGCGGGCGCGCTGCTGCGGGCCGGCATGGGGTACGACTCGTACGGGCATATCGCGGACCGGCTCGAGGGCTCGGCCCGGATGATCCTGCCGTGATCCAAGGGCCGGTCCCGGGCTCAGACGGTGTAACCGCCGTCGACGTTGAGCTTCTGGCCGGTGACGAATCCGGCCTTGTCGCTCGCGAGGAAGCAGACGGCCTCCGCGATGTCGACGGCAGTCCCGAACTTCTGCAACGGAATGCGGCTCATCGTGACATCGAGGGCCCGCTGGTCGAGGCTCTGCGAGCTGATCAGGCGCTCGGCCATTCCGTCGGTGAGCATGCCCGGGCCGACGGCGTTGAAACGGACACCGTAGCGGCCCTCCTCGGCCGCGAATCCGCGCACGAGTGCCTCGACCGCGCCCTTGGTGCCGGCGGACAGGCCGTCCCGCACCGGGTAGCGGTCGGTGGCGGCGGTGGTCACCGCGACCACGGAGCCCGACGCCTCCCGCAAGGCCGGTAGGCAGGCCTGCACGACGGCGAAGAACGCGGTCGCCTCGTCGTTGAGATGCTGTGCGTACGTGGATGGTTCGACGCGGGACAGGTGGACCATCGGAACGTGCGGTCCGGCCGCGTGGACCAGGATCGAGAGGTCGCCGAAGTCGGCGGTGGTGTTGCGGGCCAGGTCGCCCAACTGGTCGACGTCGCACAGGTCGACGCGGGGGGGCGCGGCGCCGCGCACCCCGAGTTCCTCGATCTCGGTGACGAGCTTCGCGGCGGCCTCGGCATTGGACCGGTAGGTGAGCACCACGTTGTGGCCCTGCGCGGCGAGTCGACGGACGATGGCTGCGCCGATGCCGCCGGTACCGCCGGTGACGAGGGCGGTGGTGGGCGTCGAACTCGGCGATGAGGTGGTCACGGCGTGCTCCTGGGTGTCGTGGTGAATGGCGTTCTCGTGAATCTCCAGGCAACCTAGCACTTGCTTGGTATGGCGGGCCCGGGTTCGCCCGCGGAGTGGGAGAGTGCCGCGTTCAGGCCTCGAGCGCGCGACGGCTCTCGAAGCGGCGTCGCGCACCCGAGAACGGGTCGTCGAACTCGATGCTGCGCGCGAGGAGCTGCAGGGGCGTCGAGTAGTCGTCGCCCGCGACGTCGTAGAACTCCGGGTAGAAGTTGTCGCCGAGGATCGGGAGGCCCAGGGAGCTCATGTGCAGTCGCAGCTGGTGGGTCTTGCCCGTGTGCGGCAGGAGTCGATAGCGGCCGATGCCGTCGCGCGTTCCGATGAGTTCGATTCGGCTCTCGGCGTTCGGCGGGCCGGGAATCTCGCGGGCCTGTAGCACCCCGCGCTCCTTGATGATTCGGCTGCGGACGGTGACGGGCAGCTGCACGGTCGGATCGTGGCGCGCCAGCGCCTCGTACTCCTTCGTCACGCGACGTTCGTCGAACAGCGACTGGTAGGCCCGTCGCGCCTCCCGTCGGATGGTGAACACCAGGACCCCCGCCGTGATCCGGTCCAGGCGGTGGGCGGGAGTGAGTTCGGGGAGGTTGAGGTCGCGGCGCAGGCGGACCAGTGCTGATTCGACGACGTAGGCCCCGCGAGGGGTGCTCGCGAGGAAGTGTGGCTTGTCGACGACGAGGAGGTTCTCGTCACGGTGCAGGATCTCGATCTCGAACGGCACCCGCTTCTCGACCGGGGGGTCGCGGTAGAGGTAGACGAACCCGTGCGGGCGGTACCCGGTGTCGCGGGTGATCGGGGAGCCGTGCTGGTCGACGATCTCGCCCGCGTCGACCTTCTCGAGCAGTCGCGCCGCGTCGTCGGGGAAGCGGTCCAGCAGGTAGGCGAGGGCGGTGGGCCAGGTCTGGGCGTTCGGCAACCGGAGGCGGGTGGGGTTGAGGCCGTCGCGGACGGGCAGGGGGGCGGCGGGCACATTCCGACGGTACCCGCCGGCGCGGGGGCAGACGTCGACGCCGACGCGAGTTGTGCGCAGGTCGTTGACGTGCACACCTCCTTAACTTACCCTTCAGTAAGTTACGGTGTCCACCGCTCTCGAGGGGTGTGTGGTGGCGCTGTCGTCACGCCGGTGCGCTGCGGTCGCGGATCCGCGCCGCACGCGCCGCCGGCGGCCCGGCAATGGGTAGCACGAAAACGGCCGATTCCGTGAAATCCATCTTGATTCTCAGAGAACTCTCACGAATATGAATTCGAGAGCTTCGCCACACCCTGCGGGTGTTAACGCCGCGACGCGTATCTAAGATCAACACGGTGATCGGATTCAGTTTGTTCGTCGAGATCGGCGGCTCGTGTAGGAAGAAGCATTGATGTATTTCGCCGGAGATCGACAGAGAATCTGGAAGAACCCCGTAGCGCTGGTGCTCGCCGTGCTGCTCGCGTTCGCCGGGGTGGCGGCGGGGGCGGCGCCGGTTGCGGCCGCCGAGCCGAGCCGTCAGGTGCAGCGGGGCGGCTACCAGGAGTTGTGGGTTCCTTCCTCGATGGGGGACATCAAGGTTCAGGTCCAGTGGGCTGCGCGGGGTGGCGGCGCGTCGTTGTACCTCCTGGACGGCATGCGGGCCCGGGACGATCGCAATGCCTGGACCTTCGAGACCAACGCGATGGAACAGTTCGCGCTCGACAACGTCACCGTTGTCATGCCGGTCGGCGGCGAGGCGAGTTTCTATTCGGACTGGTACAACCCCAGTAATTTCAACAACCAGAAGGTCACCTACAAGTGGGAGACATTCCTGACTCGTGAATTGCCGGATTATCTCGCCAATTTCGGCGTGGACCGGACCAATACCGGGATTCTGGGACTATCGATGGGCGGAACGGCCGCGATGACGCTCGCCGCCTATCATCGCGATCAATTCAAATTCGCCGGTTCGTTGTCGGGCTACCTCCACACGACGGCCCCCGGAGGTCGGGAGGCCATCAGGCTGGCGCTGTACGACGCCGGCCGCTACAACGCCGATTCGATGTGGGGCTTCCCCTGGGATCCGGCGTGGCTCCGTAACGACCCGTTCGTATCTGCGCCGCAATTGCAGGGATTGTCGCTCTACGTCTCGGCGGGCAGCGGAATCCCGGGTATGTACGACCATCCGTCCGACCCGGTCGGGTACTGGAATACCACGATGGGCATGGGCCTCGAATTCATCTCGATGATCACCTCGCGGGCATTCCAGGTTCGACTCCACACCCTCGGAATCCCGGCGACTTTCAAGTTCAACGCCACGGGCATTCATGCCTGGCCGTACTGGTCGGCCGAACTGTGGCAGGCCCGGCCGCAGATCCTGAATGCACTGAACGCGTGGTGAGAGAACAACACGCGTAGGTCCGCCTCCGCTGATCGTGATTTCCGTAGTCTGTGGCCATGACCACATGGACCACGCGGGACATCGTCGATCAGCGGGGCCGGACGTTCGTCGTGACCGGCGCGAACAGCGGCCTGGGTGCCGAGGCCGCCAAGGCGCTCGCGAAGGCCGGTGCGCACGTCGTGCTCGCGTGTCGTGACGTCGACAAGGGGAGCGCYGTCGCGGCGGAACTGGGGGAGAACGCCGAGGTTCGCAGGCTCGACCTCGCGGACCTGGCGTCGGTACGCGAGTTCGCGGACTCGGTCGACGGCCTCGACGTTCTGGTGAACAACGCCGGGGTCATGGCGGTTCCGCTGCGTCGCACCGTCGACGGGTTCGAGATGCAGATCGGTACCAACCATCTCGGCCATTTCGTGTTGACCGGGCTGTTGCTCGACAAGGTGCGCGACCGGGTCGTGACGATGTCGAGCGCGATGCACAAGATCGGCACCATCGACCTCGACGACCTCAATTGGGAGCGCAGGTCGTACCGGCGCTGGCCGGCGTACGGGCAGTCGAAGCTCGCGAATCTGTTGTTCGCGTACGAGTTGCAGCGGCGGCTGGCGGCATCGGGGTCCACCGTCAAGTCGCTCGCGTCGCATCCGGGGTACGCGTCCACCAATCTGCAGTCGCACACCGAGTCGATCTCGAGCCGGGTCATGGCCCTGGCCGACCCGTTCATCGCGCAGTCCGCGGAGATGGGCGCGCTGCCGATGCTGTACGCCGCGACGGTGCCCGACGCGATCGGCGGCAGCTACCTCGGCCCGTCGTCGATGTTCGAGACGCGGGGCTATCCCAAAGTGGTTTCCTCGAACCGGAAGTCGCACGACCGGAGCGTTGCACGACAATTGTGGACGCTGTCGGAGCAACTGACCGGCGTCAACTACAACTTCGGAGGCTGACCGCGTTGGCGATCGAGCGACTCAACCATGCCGTGCTGTTCGTGTCGGACCTGCAGCGCAGCCTGGCGTTCTACCAGGATGTGCTGGGGTTCAAGGCACTTCCGGGTGCGTTCCCGGGTGCGGCCTTCCTGCAGGCGCCGGACTCGGCGAACGATCACGACCTGGGCCTGTTCCAGAGCCCGAACCCGAGCAGCGGCGTCACGCCGGGCAACGTCGGTCTCTACCACCTGGCGTGGGAGGTCGACACGCTCGCAAACCTGGCGGAGATGCGGGACCGATTGATCGCAGCGGGCGCGCTGACGGGCGCCAGCAACCACTGTTCGACGAAGGCACTGTATGCGCAGGATCCGGACGGCATCGAGTTCGAGGTGTGCTGGTTGGTGCCGGACGAACTCGCGATCGACGAGTTGGTTCCTGCTCAGCCGCCGACCCGTCCGCTCGACATCGCCGCCGAGATCGCCCGCTACGGTGCCGACACGCACGGCGGCCCGCGCACCGATCGGCATCTGTGGGAGCGGGTGCACGCGGCGCGCGCTCGCCGCTGATCAGCCGGCGGTTGCCTCGACGGCGCGACGGGCCGCCCGGTTCGGCCGGGCGTCCCGCGGCGCGGCCCGCCACGCGGTCCCGCCGCCGACGAGTGCCAGCGCTGCGAAGCTGAACAGCAGCAGCTGCGCCGAGCGCAGCTCGGACTGTCCGCCGAGATTTACCAGCACACCGGCCAGCGCGGTGCCGAATGCATTGGCGATCAACTGCATGGTGTTGATCGCGGCGGAGGCACGGGCACCCTCAGCGGGTTCGGCCACGGCGCTCATGGCACCGACCGCAAGGTGCGGCCACGCGATGCCGATGCCCGCGCCGGCGATGATCAGCCCGGCCGCCCAGAGCGCGACGCGTCCGCTGCCGGCCTGCTCGGCCAGGACCACCGCCATGATCGCGAGCCCGGCCGCGACGAGGATCGGTCCGGACCGCACGATCCGGCGGACCACGTCAGGCGCGGCGGCCGACGCGCTCGGAATCTCGCCCACCGTCCAGCCGAGTGCCAGTGCGGCACCGAGGAATCCGGCCACAACGGGGGCCAACCCCGCGAGTTGCTGCCCGAACAGCGGGACGAATGTCTCGACCGTCGACGCCATCGCGAGGACTGCGATGGTCAGGTAGACCCACTTCAGGGGCGACCGGGTGAACGTCGACGGTGGCAGCACCCCGTGCGGGCTGCGCCGGTCCGCCGCGACGAACCACACGACCAGCGCCACCGCACCGGCGACGGCGACACCGGCGATCGCGGCGTCGGCCAACAGGCCGGCGACGCTCACCAGCAAGGTTGCCGCGGTGAGCAGCGCCAGCGGGACGACCGGCACGGGCGCGACGACGCGGTCGCGATCGCCCGTGCGCCGTGGAAGGACCATCGGTACGAGGACGGTCACCGCGACGGTGCACGCGATCAGCGCACCGAAGGCCCAGCGCCACGCGCCGAACTGGGCGAACACCCCGCCGACGGCGGGACCCACCAGAGTGCCGACACCCCACATGGTGGAAACCAGTGCGGTGGCGCGGGTCCAGAGGTGCCGGGGCAACGCGGAGTTGATCACCGCGTAGCCGAGACCGGCGAGCAGACCGCCGCCGAAACCCTGCACGGCACGTCCGGCCAGTAGTAGTTCCATCGTCGGGCTCAGCGCGCACACCGCGGTTCCGAACGCGAAGAGCGCGAGGCCGATCAGGTAGGCGCCGCGGGGTCCGCGGGCGGCGAGCGTCCGGCTGACGATCATCGAGGAGAACACCGAGGCGATGAGGAAGACGGTCGACGTCCAGGCGTAGTAGCGGAGGCCGCCGATGTCGTCGATCGCGGTGGGCAGCAGGCTGCTCGTCAGGTAGACGTTGATCGCGTACAACGCCTCGCCTCCGGCCAACACGGCGGCGACACCGAGATGTCGTCCGCTCAGCAGCTGACCCCAGGTACCGGAGGCCTCGGTTCGGGTGTTCATGGACCCGAAGGTAGAAGCTCGAGTGCGCTCGAGGTCAAGGCGAGTTCGGCTCGGGCGCCCACGGCCTGTCCGAGGTTCGGCGCCATTCGGTCGGCTCGTCGTCGATGGTGATGACGCCGTCGCGCAGCCAGAAGGTGGCATCCGGGTCCCAGCCGGCGAGCACGGTTGCGCCCGAGTTCGCGACGAGCGGGATCGCGACGCCGGTACCGGAAAACGGATACGTGTCGACCAGGTGTGCCCAGTCCGCCGGACCCCCGATCTCGTACACCCGGGGCGTGCCGTGGACGCGCACGGGCCGGATCCGGGCGCGCGCCTGGGCGATCGGGCGCAGCGCCGCGGCGACGTCGGGGTGGGCGAACAGTAGATCCTCCTCGTCCGGTGGCTGCCAGTAGCGCGCGAAGTCCACGGCGAGGGCATCGAGCAGTTCGGCTTCCGGCAGTGCGGCCACTGCCCGGACGTCGACCTTGTCGAGGACGGCCAGCACGGCGTCGTGTGTCCGCGGCCGAAAGTGCAGAGAAACCTGCTCCTCGTCGCTGCACAGGTAGCCGACGTTGGCGGCGAAGAACCTTCCGCGCGGGCAGCCCAGAAGCTGCGGCACCGTGGCGAGACCCCTGTCCATGGGTTGACGATACTTGCGCGCAGCCGAAAGTGTGTCGGCTCTCACAGCCGTCGGGTCGTCGGTCGTCGTTGTGGAGAAGCATCGAGGTCAGAGGGCTGGCGGGTTCGGTGGGTGCGGTGTGCGCGGGTGGTCGGACGCTCTCGTGCCAAAGATTCTGGACGGTCGGGAATTGAATCCGATCGAGGCATGTTCTATGAGTCGATAAGACTCAACTTTGGAGGAGGCTGCGAATGCCGGCATTCTTCGGGCCCGAGGGGCCCGGGCGCATCGACATCACCCGGCTCATGAGCAACGAAGCTCAGGTGCTCATGGCGGAGGCCGCGCAGTACGCGGCCGGACGCGGTGATGCGGGCCTCGACGCACTGCATATCCTGCACGTGGCCGCGGTCAAGGACCCGGTGCGCGACATGGTGAAGCGTGTGGGCGGGGACCCGGAGGCGATCTCGAAGGCTGCGGAGGCCCACCTGCCGCGCGGCCGTGAGGCGATCTCGACCCCTCCCGCGGTGACTGCCGCGGGACGTCGGGCACTGCTCGACGCTCACCAGATCGCACGCGCACTCGGCTCGACCTACATCGATCCCGAGCACATCTTCCTGTCGCTGGTCTCCAACGGGGACTCCGCGACCGGACGTGTCCTGGCGTCGGCCGGCGTGACACCCGAGTCGATGCAGTCCGCTGTGAACGCGGGTCCTGCCGAACCCCAGCAGGATTCGGCCACGCCAACCCTGGACAAGTACGGCACCGATCTCACCGAGCGCGCTCGCTCCGGCGGCGTCGACCCGGTGATCGGACGTGCTGACGAGATCGAGCAGACCATCGAGATCCTCGCGCGCCGGACCAAGAACAACCCGGTGCTGGTCGGCGAGGCCGGCGTCGGCAAGACCGCCGTCGTCGAGGGGCTGGCGCAGCGCATCGTGGACGGCGACGTCCCGGAGGTGTTGGCGGACAAGAGGATCGTCCAGCTGGACCTGGCGGGCATGCTCTCCGGTACCCGCTACCGCGGCGACTTCGAGGAGCGGCTGACCAAGGCCGTCGACGAGATCGTCGCGCAGAACGGCCAGGTCATCGTCTTCATCGACGAGATCCACACCATCGTGGGTGCGGGTGCCGGCGGTGAGGGTGCGATGGACGCCGGGAACATCCTCAAGCCCAAGCTGGCCCGGGGTGACCTGCACATCGTCGGCGCCACCACGCTSGACGAGTACCGCAAGCACATCGAGAAGGACTCGGCCCTCGAACGACGCTTCCAGCCGGTGACGGTGAACGAGCCGAGTCCCGAGGACGCCGAGGCGATCCTGACGGGTCTGCGGGAGCGGTACGAGGAGCATCACCGTGTCCGCTACACCGACGAGGCCATCACCGCCGCGGTCGAGTTGTCGTCGCGATACATCGCCGACCGGTTCCTGCCGGACAAGGCGATCGACCTCCTCGACCAGGCGGGCGCGCGAAAGCGCCTGCAGCTCGGCGCATCCAATCCGGATGCGAAGGCGCTGCAGCAGCGGATCGCTCGGCTCGAACAGGACAAGGACAGCGCGGTGCAGGCCGAGCAGTACGAGCGTGCGTCGCAGCTGCGGGACGAGATCGCGGGTGTGGAGAAGCGGCTGGCGGAGGCTCGTGACGGCGAACCCGTCGCGACGGAGGTTCCGGCCGTGACGGCCGAGGACATCGCCGAGGTGGTCGCCCGGGCCACCGGTATCCCGGCCAGCCAGATGACGCAGAAGGAGAAGGAGCGTCTGCGCCGGCTGGAGGACGAGCTGCACCAGCGGGTCGTCGGCCAGGAGGACGCGGTCAAGGCCATCGCACGCGCGGTGCGCCGCAGCCGGACCGGCATGGGCGATCCGCGTCGGCCCGTCGGCAGCTTCCTGTTCCTGGGGCCCACCGGCGTCGGCAAGACCGAGCTCGCGAAGGCGTTGGCGCAGTCGCTGTTCGGTGACGAGAGCAAGATGCTGCGGCTCGACATGAGCGAGTTCGGCGAGCGGCACACCGCGAGCCGACTGGTCGGCGCCCCTCCGGGGTACGTCGGCTACGGCGAGGCCGGTCAGCTCACCGAACAGGTGCGCCGGCACCCGTACTCGGTGATCCTGCTCGACGAGATCGAGAAGGCGCACCCGGACGTGTTCAACGTCCTGCTGCAGGTGCTCGACGACGGCCGGCTGACCGACGGTCAGGGTCGGACGGTGGACTTCAAGAACACCGTCCTGATCATGACGAGCAACCTCGGCTCGGGCATCATCTCGAGCAAGGGCGGGGCGCTCGGCTTCACCACCGGTGACGCCGCCGCGGCCGAGAAGCCGTTGCGCGACAGGGTGATGGGGCGCCTTCGGGAGTCCTTCCGGCCGGAGTTCCTCAACCGGATCGACGAGATCGTGATCTTCCGGAAGCTCGAGGCACAGCCGTTGCACCGGATCACCGATCTGCTGCTGAGCGAGAGCCGTGATCGGCTGCGGGCCAAGGACATCGACATCGAGTTCACGCCCGATGCGGTGGACTGGATTGCCGAGCACGGGCACCAGCCCGAGTTCGGTGCGCGGCCGCTGCGCCGGACCATCGCCCGGGAGGTCGACGATCGCATCGCCGATCTGCTGCTGGACGACGTGCTCGACGCGGGTGGTCGGATCACCGTGACCGTCGCGGACGACGAGCTGGACCTCGTCGTGAGCTGATCGCGGTAGAAGAAGGGGCGGTACAGGCGAATTCGATTCGCCTGTACCGCCCCTTCGTGTGTCTAACGGACCCGCAGTCCGTCGATGAAGATCGACGTGATCTCGTGTGCGAACTGTGCGTTCGACTTCGTCGGGGACTTCCGGAACCACCGGCTGGTGAGCCACACCGCGTCGCGCATCAGCTGGTAGAAGGTGGCGGACTCGACGTCGCTGCGGAGATCGCCCGACGCCTGCGCCTCCTCGATGCACTGCAGCCATAACGTCGCCGCGAAATCGCCCTTGTCGTCGAGGCTGGCCTCGAGCATCTGATCGCGCATGTAGTCCGTCTCGACCTGCCAGATCGCGGTCGCGTGACGGTGGTTCTCGGCGGAGTCGATCGCGACCAGGACGAGGGCCTCGAGCCGCTCGATCGGCGGAAGGCCCTGGCCGATCACCTCGGAGCACTTCTCGTACAGCTCGTCGACGTACACCCGGATGATCTCGGTGACGATCGCGTCCTTGGACGGGAAGTAGTGGTAGAGCGTGCCGGAGTAGACGCCGCACGCGTCGGCGATCTCGCGGACCGTCGTCGCGGAGATGCCCTTCGTTGCGAAGATCTCACCGGAACGTTCGAGTATCTGACGCCGACGTTCCTGCGGATCCATTCGGACTTCCCCCTGTACCTGGGTCGATTCTGTGTCGGTCGAGGCGCCTCATGCTACCTGTGCCCGCACAGCCCGCGCCCGACCCGGCAAGGCAATCCTACATTGATTGAGCGTTTGCTCAATTCGGTGTCTTGGATCACAATGATCGGCGACTTGTGACCGAGTGAGCAGCAGCAGGAGTGATTGATGGGTGTACTCGAGGGTGACGTCGCGCTGGTGACGGGCGCCGGACAGGGGATCGGGCGGGGAATCGCGCTCGCCCTCGCGGTCGACGGCGCGCGCGTCGCGGTCGTCGGCCGGACCCTGTCCAAGGTGGCCGACACCGCCGACGAGATCGTCCGCAGGGGAGGCGACGCGGTCGCCCTCCGGTGCGACGTCACCGACCCCGAACAGATCGACGCCGTGGTCGCCGACGTGGTGGCGCGGTACGGAAGCCTGTCGATTCTGGTGAACAATGCCCAGACGCCGGCGCACGGTACGCTGCTCGAGGTCAGCGAAGACGACTACCGCGGCAGCATGAACTCGGGACCGCTGGCGACCCTGCGGATGATGCGGGCGTGCCACCCGCACCTGAAGGGCCGTGGGTCGATCGTCAACCTGGGGTCGGCGGCCGGGCTGAAGTGGGATCCCACCGGGACAGGCGCGTACGCCGCGGCGAAGGAGGCCGTCCGGGTACTCACCCGGACGGCGGCCTGCGAGTGGGGCGCCGACGGCATCCGCGTCAACGCCATCCTGCCGCTGGCGTCGACGCCCCTGATGGACGAGTGGGCCGATCTCAATCCGGAGGCGTACGGCGAGTACCTCCGGAGCGTGCCGCTGGGGCGTCTGGGCGACGCCGAAACCGATATCGGGCCGGCCGTGGTGTTCCTGTGCAGCGCCTCCGCGCGGTACATCACCGGCCATTCGCTGCCGGTGGACGGAGGACAGGCTTTCCTGAGGTGATGATCGGTCGAATTCTTTACCGCTCAACGGAAATGGACCAGGAAGAGCGCACTGCCTACTCGTACGCTCGCTGAATACAGTTCCAACGGAAAGGTCGCACAATGCAACCGATCGAATGTGGATCGTGCGGTAACCGGGTACTCGTCGAGAAGTTCAGCCCGACTCACACCAGTACCCAGTGGGTCGACGACGCGGAGAGCAACTGCGCCGAATTCCGCGCACAGGCCGAGAAGGGCGTGCACAGCATGTACGTCCGCACGTGCTACTCGCTGCGTAACACCATCGACGAGGCGGTCGAGAACGGCACCATCGCGGAGTCCTACCGCACCGTGCCGGTCGCGGGATCGACGCAGGAAGTCCGCTCGTACACCTAGTCATCGGAACCAGATTCTCTGTGGTTCCGGGGGTTTTCATGCGGCTTGCACAAGGGCGAGCACGCGAACACATCATTTGAGGAGGCAAGATGACCGAGATCGCCGACGACGTCGAGGTTCGGGAGATCGAGGCGGGCAAGAACCCCGATCGTTTCGCGCGTGGCTGGCACTGCATCGGCCGTGCCAAGGATTTCCGCGACGGGAAGCCGCACCAGGTCAAGATCTTCGGCACCGACCTGGTCGTGTTCGAGGACAGCAAGGGCGAGCTCCAGGTTCTCGACGCGTTCTGCCGTCACATGGGTGGCAACCTCGCGATGGGTGAGATCAAGGGCGACAACATCGCCTGCCCGTTCCACGACTGGCGTTGGAACGGCAAGGGCAAGTGCACGGAGATCCCCTACGCTCGCCGCGTTCCCCCGGTCGCCAAGACCAAGGCGTGGGTCAAGCTCGAGCGCAACGGCCTGTTCTTCGTGTACAGCGACCCGCAGGGCAACCCGCCGCCGGCCGACGTCACGATCCCGCAGATCGAGGGCTTCGACGAGGGCGGCTGGAGCGACTGGAGCTGGAACACCTACTACGTCGAGGGCTCGCACTGCCGCGAGATCGTCGACAACGTGGTGGACATGGCGCACTTCTTCTACGTGCACTTCCAGATCCCGACCTACTTCAAGAACATCTTCGAGGGTCACGTCGCGACCCAGGTGATGCGCTCGGGTGGTCGTGACGACATCCAGACCGGCGTCCAGCTGGGTATGGCCGAGGCCGAGACGATCTCGGACGCTTCGTACTTCGGTCCGTCCTTCATGCTGGACACCGTCTACACGGTTGCCGGCGACATCAAGGTCGAGACCAAGCTGGCGAACTGCCACTACCCGATCACGAACAACTCGTTCCTGCTGCAGTGGGGCACCGTCGTCAAGCGGACCGAGGGTCTGTCGGACGAGGACGCCAAGGCGATGGCGGAGCAGTTCACCGAGGGCGTCGAGCACCAGTTCAAGCAGGACATCGCGATCTGGAACCACAAGAGCCGGATCGAGAACCCGCTGCTGACCGAGGAAGACGGCCCGGTCTACCAGCTGCGTCGCTGGTACCAGCAGTTCTACGTCGACGTCGAGGACGTCACCGAGGACATGACCAAGCGGTTCGAGTTCGAGGTCGACACCACCCGCGCACAGGAGAACTGGCGTGACGTGGTCGCGGACAACGTCGCGAAGGGCGTCAAGCCCGTCGAGCTGGTCGCGGACGTCTAGGTCTGCCGACTGCAACGCCTGTGCCCCTGCCGAATTGTTCGGTAGGGGCGCAGGAGTTTTCAGGTTCGGTGGGGGAGCGGTGAAGATCTACAGCGAGGGTGCGGTTCTCGAAACCCGAGCCGTCTGAGTCGCATCCGTCGCCCGTCTCGCCGCCACCGCCGCAACGAGACGCACCAGGTCGGGTGCTGTCCCGACGTCCAAGCCGGTGAGGGTAGCGACTTTTCGCAGCCTGTAGGCCACCGTGTTCGGGTGTACGTGCAACGCAGCGGCCGCGGCGGAGCGGTCGCAGCCGGTGTCGAGGTAGGACTCCAGCGTTTCGAGCACGACCGGGTTGGACTGCAACGGTGACAGAAGGTCTGCCAGCAGCGGCGTCGCTGCGCTCGGCCGGGTGAGCTGATATTCGAGCGCGACGTCCCGGAGTCGCACGGTGCCGTTGCCGCGCCCGCATCGGCGGGCGACGTCGAGGATCTCTCGAGCCTGCTCGTATGCCTGTGGCACCTTCTGTGGCGCTGCCACCGACACTGCCGTCAGGACCGCGGCACCGATCGTCCGCTCCATGTCCCGCAGGTTCCGACTCAGTTGCGCGTACTGTGCGCTGTCCTGCCAGTCGTCCACCCCAGGGGTGGGCTCGAGAATCGGGATCAGGACACCGCCGCCACTGCTCGTGAGCATGCTCAACGCGTTGTCGCGGCCGACGTTGTCCAACTCGCGCTGTAATCGCCGAACCTTACGACGTTCTGCCACCACCGCGTCGATACCGGCCGACCGCTCGTCCGGATGGGGTTCGACGTGGAGCGACAGCACCCAGTACAAGCGGGGAAGGTCGATACCGAACCGTTCCGCTGTCCCCGTGGTATTCGGGCCGGACGTCAACTCCAGGAACAAGTCTCGCCGCGCTGAGTCCTCCTCGCCGTGAACCGCTGGATCGGAGCCGTATCCTGCCAGCACCGCGGTTGTCGCTGCCAGCAGGTGCCTGTGCAGCAGCGTTCCGGCCCGCGACAGGTCAGTGGTGTCCTCGGGGCCGGCGAGGTCACCGATCACTTTCCACCAGTGATCGACAGCGAGGTGATACGCGTGCAGCACCTCCGCGAGCGGAACCAGTTCCTCTGCCCGCCGCTGCGCCGACGCGCGGATCCGCATCAATCCCTCGTCGTCCGTCGTCTGCAACGACCGCAGGCTCGCGATGAGCACCTCGAAGTTGCACCGGATGATCACCGTGACGTCGCTGCGTACTGCTTCTTCGGGCAGTGACCGATAGAACGGCACCTGCCTCCATACCAACTCGACCGTCGCCGCCACGATTGTGTGGGTGCGCTGGGCGAGCTGATCGGCTATCGGTCGGCCACCGATGGCGATGGGTTTGTCCACAGGCACAACACTCCTCCGATAGTCGGTTTGCTCAAACAACGACGACCTGTCGCTTTCCGGTGAATATGTAATACGCATCACTCCGAAATCGACAAGTCCGACCACAGTGAGCCTGCCCGCCGACCGAAGGAGGTGTCCGCCGTGCGTTCCTTGATCCAGCTAGAAGCGCTGAGCGCGGACACCGACCTCGTCACCGTCACCATCGGCGCCAACGACATCAATCTGGTCACCACTGCACCCCGCTGCCTCAATCCGCTTCCGGAGCGGTACGGCACCTCGTGTGCAGACGCGTTCACCGCCGGTGGTGTCGACCAGCAGCGCCCGCTCGTCGACCAGGTCGCCCCGCAGTGGGGAACGGCGCTCGACGAGATCCGGGCACACGCGCCGAACGCCGAGATCGTCGTCGTCGGCTACGGCACCTACACGCACCCGGGTGGATGCCCAGACCGGCAACCGATGTGGCCGCGCGACGCTGACTACCTGCAGAACGTCATCGATTCCGTCGACGATGCCATGGCGGCCCAGGCACGTTCCCGTGCAATGGCATTCGTCGATATCCGAACGGTGCCCTCCGGGCACGACATCTGCGCCGACGTGAGCCGGGCGCACTATGCCGGCGTCGTGCCCGCTGAATCCGCTGTACCACTGCACCCGACCGCACTGGGTATGCAGGCGATCGGCGCCTACGTCGCCGAACAGATCCGCTGATCCGCCCTTTCGGCCTACACGCCACCCTTCCCCTTCGACACTGAGGACTCCCATGTCGCTGCCTCGAACCGTGACGGGCGCCCCTGCCCCGGACACCGGCCGCACCACAATACTCAGCGGGGCGCTGGTCGCCCTGTTCCTCGCCAACCTCCTCAACTTCTTCGACCGGTCGATCCCTTCGGTCGTCGCCGAGCCGATCAAGCACGAATTCGCCCTCAGTGACTTGCAGTTGGGCCTGATCACGTCAGCCTTCACCGTTGTGTACGCGATCGCGGGACTGCCACTCGGGCGCCTTGCCGACCGCGGAAACCGCCCGGGGATCATCGGTGTCGGACTGCTTGTGTGGAGTGGTCTGACCGCAGCCACCGGGGCCGCTGGCAACTACATGCTCTTTGTCCTCGTCCGACTCGGCGTCGGTGTCGGAGAGGCCGCCTTCACCCCAGCCGCGAACTCGATGATCGGCGACCTCTATCAGGCCGATAGGCGTTCTCGTGCCGTCGGTATCTTCATGCTGGGACTCCCGATGGGGCTGATGCTCGCCTACTTCACGGTCGGCAGGATCGCCGAGGCCTTCGACTCGTGGCGGGCACCGTTCTTCGTCGCCGCGGTCCCGGGCGTCATCCTCGCGCTCGTGATGCTTCGGATGCGCGATCCCGAACGCGGTGGTGCTGAGCAGGTCTCGATCACCGAATCAGGCGCGATTCGGCGTCCGATCCGCCTCCTGCTGTCGATCCCGACCCTGCGCTGGCTGATCCTCGCCGGCCTGACCTTCAACTTTGCGGCCTATGCGGTCAACTCCTTCACAGTCCCGCTCCTGATGCGACAGTACGAACTGAAACTGACGTCCGCGGCCGTCGTCACCGGCGTCATCGTCGGGCTCACCGGGTTGTTCGGCCTGCTGCTCGGGGCTCGCTACGCCGACCGGGCCTCGGCCACCTCGCCGCGGTCCCGGCTGATGATCGGCGTCGTCGCCAGCGCCGTCGCGGCGCCGCTCACCGCGTTGGCGCTGATGCAGAAGGGCGGCAGCGTATTCCTGTTCGCCCTGCTGTTCTCGCTCGGCTGGCTGCTCGCCTACGGCTTCTACATCAGCGTGTATCCCGCGATTCACGACGTTGTCGTTCCGCAGCTACGTGCCACCRCAACCGCGTTGTTCTTCGCCGCGATGTACCTACTCGGAGGATTTGCCGGACCGGTTGTGGTCGGCGGCATCTCCGACTGGTTCGCCGAACGTGCGGCACACAGCGCCGGCGTGCAGGGCGTCGCGCAGTTCGCAGGCCAGGGTCTCAACTCCGCGCTCTACCTGGTGCCGTTGATGCTCGCACTGACCGCGGGTTTCATCTACCTCGCTAGCCGTCGGGTGGATGTGGACTCAATTCGTATGCGGTCCAGTCTCGCCGACTGACCGTGCCGATCAAATTCGAAAGGTAGACCTTCATGCGAAAATCCCTCAATCTGTTCGCGAATGCTGCAGCGACGGTTGCGCTGTGCGCGACACTCGGGCTCACGGGCCCGGCCGGAACGGCGGCCGCCGAGACGCCCGGCATCCCGAGCGTCGGGCACGACTGGGCGGGTGCAGGGCCGTACACGCCGAACGTCTCGATCGGGCTGGTACATACTCTGTACTACCCGGGTGAGCTCGGCGCACGCGGCGAGAAGCACCCCGTGGTGATTTGGGGGAACGGGACCGGCGTGCTCCCCGGTGCGTACGCCTCGTTGTTGCGCCACTACGCCAGCCACGGATTCATCGTGGTCGCCGCCAATACCCCGGCGAGCAACTTCGCCGTCACCATGCGGTCGGGAATTGACCTCATCGCAGGCAAGGCAGCCAACCCATCGAGTGTCTTCTTCGGCAAGGTCGACCTGGAACACATTGGTGCGGTAGGGCATTCACAGGGCGGTTCGGCAGCGATCAATGCCGCGATCGACGACCGCGTCGACACCGCCGTCGCGATCCAGCCGGGCCCGCTCAACGATGTCGACCTCATCGACGAGCCCGTTCTCTATCTCGCAGGTGAGGCCGACGCAATCGTCTGGCCGGCAGTGGTGCGGGCGATGTACGAGGACGCCGACCACGTGCCCGCCGAGTATCTGGAACTGCGCGACGCTACGCACTTCGGCACATCGATCACCGGCGGCGATATGCGCGGACCGAGCACGGCGTGGCTGCGGTACTGGCTACTCGACGATCCGAACGCCCGCACCGAGTTCTTCGGCGCGAGCTGCGGGTACTGCACTGACACCCAGCAGTTCTCGGACTTCGACCGCAACGATCTGGCCCGGCAGATCCCGGGCTGACGGTCGAGTCCCGCGCTGGAGGCACTGTGTGCGCTGCGCATGGCGGATGTCACCCCGTCGAAGGCATGGCCTTCGGCGGGGTGACATCCGCTTCGATCAGGCAGCCGTGGTCACCGGATGCCGCTCCACAATTGCCGTCGCTGTGCATGCGGATCCGTCTGCACGGCGGAGACGGTATCGAAGCGCATAGTTGCTCGGTCACGAACGGTGTAAGGCGCCCAGCCGGGATCACCGTGTGTCGCGAATGCGATCCACGCGGCGTGCATGGTGTCGGCCAAATCCTGCGGCGGGCGTGCTCCCACCACGTTCTCGAACCCCTCGAGGCCGAGGTTGTCGAATACGAACGGGATCTCGGCGGTATGGCAAGCGCCCAGTCGGCCATCGAAGGTCGGTGGTTGCCAAGCGAATTCGTAGGCGTAGGTGCGTCCCCGGCCGTTGTCGGCATGTGCCTCTGCCAGCCGGATGGCGGGTATCCGGTAGAACCAGTCGGTGCCGACGGCCGCGAGTAGGTCTCCGGGACCTGCATTCGGATCGGCTTCTCGGTAAACCGGCAGTGCGACATCGGGGTCGAGCCCGTACGCGGCAACCGCGCCATGCGTCAGCTCGGCTGTGACCGCGTCGATCGCGCCGACCGGAACCAGGAAGTAGCGGAACTCCTCGGTGTTGCATCCGATCAGCACGTCGACGTCGCCGCCCGCGCCGTCCGCTATCGCTTCGGGCGGCGTTACCGGGAGCACTTCGCCGTCCACCACGGGCTCGAACGGCATGAGGTTTCGCGTCACCTCACCCCACCGTTGCGGATTCGGGTCGGCTGACACCGCGGCCCGCAACTGTTGCTGGGCGGCCAGCACCCGGTCCGCGGGCACAGCGGCGAGGGCTTCCTGGGTTGGCGAAATCCCCAGCAGGGAAGCCAGTTCTTCCGAGATCCGCTCGGCGGTCTCGGGCCGTATCGTGTGGTGGGCCGCGCCACTCTGCAGGATTGCGCGCTGGAACAAGCCTTCGGCTGGTGGGGAGGCGAGTAGCGCTCCGATGCTCATGGCGCCGGCGGATTCGCCGAATACCGTCACAGCCGTGGGGTCGCCGCCGAACGCTGCGATATTGTCGCGAACCCAGCGCAACGCCGCGATCTGGTCGCGCAGGCCGAGATTCGTGACCTGCCCGCGTAGCTGTCCGAACCCGTCGACGCCGAGCCGGTAGTTGATGGTCACCAGCACGACACCGTCGCGGGCGAATGCGGTGCCGTCGTAGGCGGTGGTCGAACCGGAGCCGTTGGTGAACGCACCACCGTGGATCCATACCATCACCGGGGCCGTGCCGTTCGGATCCGGTGTCCACACATTGAGGTTCAGGTAGTCCTCGCCCGGGATGAACACTTCGGAAATCAGCGCATCATAGGGAGGTGCATAGGGGGAGGCCGGTGCGGTGGGTCCGTACTCGCTCGCGTCTCGCACTCCGTCCCACCTGGGACATAGCTGGGGTGGAGCGAACCGGCGTGCACCGACCGGTGCAGCTGCGTAGGGAATTCCCTTGAAGGAGACCACACCCGTGGTCGGATCCGTCCGGCCGCGTACCGCTCCGTCGGTGGTGGTGACGACAGCACTCTGCGCGGCGCGTGTCATCGCACTGCTCCTTCGTCCGCTCCGGCGATGCGCAGGGCGTAACGCACATAATTGTCGGCCACCTCGTCCGGGGTGAACGGCTCGTCCGGCCCGAACCACTGAGCTACCTGCATGGCCATCCCGCCGATGGCTATCGCACCCAGTTGGAGGTTCTCGATTCGGAAGACGCCTTCGGCGACGCCGATTTCGAGCGCATCGACCAGCAGTCGGCTGCACGATGACCGCAATTCCAAAGCGGGCGCGGCCACTTCTTCAGGTAGCGCGTGTAGCTCTGAGTTCGTCACCACGGCCAGCAGGGGGAAATCGGTGTGCAGCAGCACATGCGCGCGTACCAGCGCCGACAGCTGGGCCACCGCTGTGGGCTCGGCGGCAGCGAGTGCGTTCGTCAGCCGTGCGTGCAGCGCGCGGTGCCCGATCAGCACCAACTCCGCCAGGATCTGTTCCTTGGATCGGTAGTGCGCGTACAGGCTCGCCGAGGTGATCCCGACCTGGTTGGCGATCTTGCGGATGGATACCGCGCTGTATCCGGATTCGGCGAAGAGTGCCAGCGCGGCTCGAAGTATCGTCCCCCGCGTTCCGGCAGACGCGACGCCCTCGGGTAGTTCCACGGGCACTGATGCCACCCGCCGCGGTTTCCACACTGACATATCCACCTCGGACTCCTTCGTTCTGCTCCGACCGGTTGCCTACCGATCGATCGGTTGACATCGTACGCGAGATAGATCGATAGTTAGGCGATTCTCAGCGACAACCGATCGATCGGCAGGGAGATTAAGTGACGAATCTGGCAACCACGCTGACGGACTCGGCCCGACGGCATCCAGACCGGATCGCGGTGATCTGCGGCGAGCAGCAACTCACCTACGCCGAATTGGAGACAGCCAGCGCCGCACTGGCGCTCGAACTGCGCGAGCGCGGGGTTCGGTCGGGCGAGCGCGTCGCGATGATGGTGCCGAATGTTCCGATGTTCGCGATCGCCTATTACGCGATCCTGCGATCCGGCGCGATTGTGGTACCGATGAATCCGCTGCTCAAACCCCGCGAAGTCGCCCACCAACTCGCCGACAGCACCGCAGCGTTGTTGCTCGCCTGGCACGACGCCGCCGAATCGATCCCCGGTGCGGCGCTCGCTGACGTCGAATGCCTGACGGTGCATCCGGATTCATTCGTGAACCGGTCGCCGGTGCAGGAGCATCAGGGCGCCGTTGCGCTCCGAGATCCGTCGGACACCGCGGTCATCCTCTACACCTCGGGCACCACCGGCAAGCCGAAAGGCGCTGAGCTCTCCCATCGCAACCTCATGCGCAATCAGCAGGTCACGAGCACCAGCCTGCTGCAGCTGACCGAGGACGATGTCGTGTTCGGAGGCTTGCCGTTGTTCCACGCGTTCGGGCAGACCGTAACCCTGACCTCGGCCATCGCTCACGGCGCATGCCTCACTCTTCTGCCCCGTTTCGACGCCACCGATGCACTGCAGGTCCTGACCCGGGACCGCGTCACCGTCTTCGCCGCCGTGCCGACCATGTACGCCGCGCTGCTCGCGCATCCCGATCGTGGCGACTACGACCTGAGCGCGCTACGGGTCTGCGTGTCCGGCGGCGCGGCGCTGCCGGTGGAGACACTGCACGCCTTCGAGGAGCAGTTCGACACGGTGATCCTCGAAGGCTGGGGGCTGTCGGAGACCTCGCCGGTGGCGTGCTTCAGCCATCCGGATGCGCTGCGCAAAGCAGGCAGTATCGGTACGCCGATCGCCGGCATCAGCATGTGTGTGCTCGGCGACGACGGGCGTGAACTGGGCGTTGGGGAGGTCGGAGAAATCGCGGTGCACGGCCACAACGTGATGAAGGGCTACTGGCGTCAGCCCGCCGCCACCGCAGCAGTGCTCTCGGACGGCTGGTTCCGGACAGGCGACCTCGGCCGGGTCGACTCCGACGGCTATTACTGGATCATGGACCGGAAGAAGGACCTGATCATCCGCGGCGGATTCAACATCTATCCACGCGAAATCGAAGAAGTCCTCTACGAACACCCCGACGTCGAAATGGCTGCCGTCATGGGCATTCCCGCACACGCCCTGGGCGAAGAGGTCGGTGCTGCCGTCGTACTTCGGCCCGGCTCGCGAACTACGCCCGAGGAACTGCGGACCTTCGTCCGCGAGCGCGTCGCCCCCTACAAGTATCCGCGCCACATCTGGCTGGTCGATGAACTGTCCAAGGGCGCCACCGGGAAGATTCTCAAACGCGCGATCGTCATTCCCGACAGCGTCGTCGCTGCTGTCTCGGCGTGAAATCACCCTCGCCGGCGGGCGAATGACAACTGAGGGTGGTCGGTCAGGCGGGGATGGGTCGCAGCGTGCGGCTGCTGGTCATGTGCCGCCATGTCGCGAGCGCGGCCATCCGCACCGGTGCGACGAGTGCCGAGCTGTTCATGCCCTTGGTCGGTCCGCACACCGAGATCGCACCGACCGCGTTCTTACCGTCTCCGATAGCTGCTGCGACACAGGAGACTCCGATGGTCGTCTCGTCGCGATCGTGCGCGATGCTCTGCTCCCGGATGCGGGCGAGTTCGATCCGCAGGCGCGCCGGATCGCTGATCGAGTTCTGTGTGGGCCCCGAAATCGACTCGGGAAGAATGGTTTCGGCATCCACGCGCGAGTTCGCGAGCAGTGCCTTGCCGATCGCGGTGCGGTACGCGGGCTGGCGTCCGCCGACGCGGGAGGGGACCGAGAGCGTGAATCGCCCGCCGATCTTCTCGAGGTAGAGCGCGTCGGATCCGTCGAGTACCGCGAGGTGGACGACGAGGCCGGTGGCGTTGTGCAGTTCGTGCAGCACGGGCAGTGCTGCCTGGTGTACGCGGTCGTGGTGCTGTGCCAGCGAGCCGAGTTCGAGCATCTTCATGCCGAGTTCGTATGCATGCCCGTGGCGACGGATCCACCCGATCCGAACGAGCTGGAGGAGCATGCGATGTGTCGAGGACCTGGGGAACCCGGTGCGACGCGACAGCTCCGAGAGCGTCAGTCGTTCCGCTTCCCTGAACGCGTCCAGTAGGAACGCGACGCGGTCGATGACTGCGATCGGGGAGCTTGCATCTGCCGTCGTCATGACGTTCTGAACCTCCATGGGTACGCGTTCCGAGTATATTGAGCAAGCGTTCAATCAAGTGATGCGAACTGTATCAGCGTGAGGCGCGGCGCTCCAGCGCCCTCGCGGAATTCGTTGCATCGCGCGCTGTGTGTACGCAGACGACGACGCCGGGGCCGCGGTGGGCGGCCCCGGCGTCGGGGGGAGGGGTGTCGGTGCAGAAGGCGTAGCCGTCCACGACGGTCGCGACGTGCGAGTTGAGCACCGCGAAGGCGACGACCGGGAACACCGAGGAGATGAGCGACTGGGACACCTGGACCATCGACGACATCGATGCCTGCACCGATGCGGGCACCGACGCGATCACCAGATTCGGGATCGACGCGGTGAACGCGCCCATGCCGAGGCCGAAGATCAGGACCCACACCAGCAGGGGCGCCTTGTCGGTGTGCCAGAACGCGGTGAGGATCGATGCGGCCAGCATCAGCGAGACGCCGACGAACTTGGTTATCGCCGGGTTCACGGTGCGGATCATGCGTCCGACGGCCAGGCCGCCGATGACGCTGCCGACGCCGATGGGGGCCTGCAGGATTGCGAACTGCTTGGCGTCGATGCCGGAGCCGTAGCCCATGCCGGCCGCGGAGCAGATCTTCAGCATCGGACCCTCGCGGAAGAACCGGAGGTCGATCAGCGGCTCACGGCCGCGCAGGCTGGTCAGGACCCACACGACCAGCGGTGCCACGCCGCCGACGAGCAGGCCGAGTGTGCAGGTGGCCGTCCAGCCCCACGTCGGGCCGAAGCTCACGCCCAGTCCAGGTGGTGAATTACCGTTTGCAGCAGGCGATTTCCCTCGCGTGACGGCCGCCGGCCCGTTCGGATGTCCGAGTGTTCGGGCGGACATCCCTGAGGTGAGTCTTTCGATTCGGAACACTTTTCCGCTCACCGGGAAACGATGGAGGTGAGTCGCGTCTCACCTCCTAACGTGCTTGCGGTCACTGTTGGGCACACGACTGGAATGTAGGTAGGAAATGTCAGTCACCGTCTCAAAGGGCGACGAAGCCCCCGTGCGGGACGCCGGTGATCCCGGCGGCTCGACCGGGTACTGGATCCGCGTTCTGCTGATCCTCGTCCTGCTTACCGAGCAGGCGGCACTGGCCTTCGCCCTCTTCACCCCCGCACTGCCGAAGATTGCCGTGAAGTACTCGACGACGCAGGTCGTCTGGGTCATGACTGCACTCGTTCTCGCCGCCGCTATCGCGTCCCCGATCCTGGGCAAGCTGGCCGACGTCTACGGCAAGAAGCGCATTCTCGTGGTGACCGCGGCGATCGCGAGCCTCGGTGCGCTCATCTCGGCCATCGCGCCGACCTTCCCGATCCTGCTGGTCGGCCGCTTCCTGTCCGGTGTCGGCTTCGCCTTCACCGCGCTCGGCTACTCGCTGATCCGTGACATCTTCCCGGCCCGCCTGCAGGCGATGTCCATCAGCATCGCGAACACCGGCGTCGGTGTCGTCACCGTCGTCGCCCCGCTGATCTCGGGCTTCATGCTCGATCGCACCGACGTGTCCTCGGTCTTCTGGTTCTCCTTCGCTCTGTGCGCCGTCGGCGGCCTCCTGACTCTGTTCTTCGTCCCGGAAACTCCGCTGCGTGCAAAGGTTTCGGTCGACTGGCTCGGCGCGTTCCTGCTGACGGTCGCCCTGTTCACCGTCATGCTGGCGCTGTCGCTGGGTGCCGGCTGGGGCTGGCTGAGCGGCAAGACGCTCGGCACGCTTGCCGTCACCGTCATCTTCGCGGTCGCATGGGTGGTCTGGGAGCGTCGCTGCCCCGAGCCGCTCATCAGCATCGATGTTCTGGCCAGCCGCAAGGTCGGCATCACGCTGCTCGCGGGTGGTATCGCCTACGGCGCAACGACGCTCACAGCGACGCTGATCCCGATGCTGCTGCAGACGCCCAAGGAGGCGGCGGACTACGGATTCGGTCTGTCGGTCACCGACATGGCGCTGTGGATGCTGCCCGGTGGCATCCTGATCGTCCTCGGCGGCGTGTTCGTCGGCGCCACCTCGAAGCGAATCGGCTTCCGTCAGCACCTCATCGGCGGATCGGTCCTCATCGCCCTGGGCGCGGCCCTGCTCGCCACCACCCCGGACCAGGCCTGGCAGGTCGTGTTCGGCTACGGCCTGATCGGCTTCGGCTCGATGATCTACGCCGCCATCCCGAATCTGGTGATGATGGCCCTGCCGGCCGACCAGCGCGCGATCGGTGCCAACTTCACCGGACTGTCCCAGTCGATGTTCGGCGGAATGCTGTCGTCGGTGGGCTTCGCCCTGCTGGCCCAGCATGTGATCACCGTCGGTCCCGCCGGCCCGGTGTACAGCTCGGACGGCTTCTTCGTCGGCTTCATGGTCGCCGCCGGCGCGGCCCTGCTCGGTGCAATTTTGGCCTTCGGCATCACCGTCGGACGGCGCGGCCAGGACCTGTAGTCCCACACGCTTGGACGGCCCAGGCACCGAGCCGATTCTCGTGCTGCGACGGTCAGGCCACCACCGAGCGCTGTGGCACGCCGGTGTATTCGCTGAGCGGTCGGATCAGGGCGTTGGACTCGCCCTGCTCGATGATGTGCGCGGTCCATCCGGTGATGCGGCTCATCACGAAGACGGGGGTGAAGACCTCGATGTCGAAGCCCATCAGGTAGTAGGCGGGCCGGGTGGGGAAGTCGAGATTGGGCTCGAGTCCGGTGGCCTCGTTCATGGTGCGCTCGAGGATCTCGTACATCTGGACCCACTTCTCGCCATCGGTCTTCGCGGCGACATCGAAGAATGCCTGACGCATCGTCGGGACGCGCGAGTCGCCGTTCTTGTAGACGCGGTGCCCGAAGCCCATGACCTTTTCCTTGCGGGCCAGCTTGTCCCTCATCCAGGCCTCGGCGCGCTCGGGCTCACCGATCTCGATCATGTCGTGCATGACCGCCTCGTTGGCACCGCCGTGCAGCGGGCCCTTAAGGGTGCCGATCGCGGCGGTGACGGCGCTGTAGATGTCCGACAGCGTCGAGGTGACCACGCGGGCGGCGAAGGTCGACGCGTTGAAGCTGTGCTCCGCGTACAGGATCAGCGAGACCTCGAACGCCTTCACGATCTCCGGCTCCGGGATCTCACCGAAGCACATGCCCAGGAAGTTCTCGGCGAACCCGAGGTGGCTGTGCGGGGCGATCGGATCCAGGCCGTGCCGGCGACGGTGATCGGCCGCGACGATCGTCGGCAGCACCGCCATCATGCGAAGCGCCTTCTCGCGGTTGGCCTTCGGCGAGTTGTCCCACTCCTGCGGGTCTTCCGCGCCGAGGAAGCTGATCGCCGTGCGGACCACATCCATCGGATGGCAGTTGTCCGGCATCTTCGCCACGAGCGAGAGCAGCGACCGGTCGGCGCGGCGGGCCGCCCGCTCACGCTGGCAGAACAGCTCGAGCTGGGCGTCCGAGGGCAGTTCGCCGTTCCACAGGAGGTACGCGACCTGCTCGAAGCTGCAGTTCGCGGCGAGATCCTGGACCGCGTAACCGCGGTAGGTCAGCGAGTTGGTCTCGGGTACGACCTTGGAGATCGCGGTGGTGTCGACGACGACGCCGGCCAGGCCTTCGCAGATCGTCGGGACTGCATTCGTCATTGGTTCCCTCCGAGCATGAAGTTGAAGACTCCGGAATCGAACTCGTTGTAGCGCTCGTACTCGAGCAGTTCGTACAGCCGGGAGCGGGTCTGCATCTGCTGCCGTACCCGCCGGCGTCGTGACCACCCCCACTTCAGGCGCTGACCGGTTGAATGTCTGATTCGATATCTGTCAATATTGAAGGATGTCGAATCAAGATCCGGGCGACGCATGCTGTTCGCCGCTCGCGCGCACGCCACTGACCGAGGACCGGGCCGGTGACCTGGCCCGTATGTTCAAGGCGCTCGGTGACCCGGTGCGGCTGCGGTTGCTGAGCCTGGTGGCCAGTCACGCCGGCGGCGAGGCATGCGTGTGCGACATCTCCGATACGTTCGACCTGTCGCAGCCGACCATCTCGCACCATCTCAAGGTGCTGCGCGAGGCGGGGCTGCTCGATTGCGAACGCCGCGGAACCTGGGTGTACTACTGGGTGATTCCCGCTGCGTTGCGGCAGCTGTCGGAGGTACTCGTGGCGCAGGGTGGGCCGTCGCGGGCCTGTGCGGAGGTCACGGCGTGAGCGGGGCGACCAGCGTCCCGCAGCCCGCCGTGGTCGGCAGGCTCTCGACCCTGGATCGTTTCCTGCCGGTGTGGATCGGCGTCGCGATGGTCGTCGGCCTGCTGCTGGGCCGGATGATCCCGGGGCTCGGCGACGCGCTCGGCGCCGTCGAACTCGACGGGATCTCGCTGCCGATCGCGCTCGGCCTGCTGATCATGATGTACCCGGTGCTCGCGAAGGTGCGCTACGACCGCCTCGACACCGTGACCGGCGACCGCAAGATGCTGATCGGTTCCCTGCTGCTCAACTGGGTGCTGGGGCCGGCGCTGATGTTCGCCCTCGCCTGGCTGCTGCTGCCCGACCTGCCCGAGTACCGGACGGGCCTGATCATCGTCGGACTCGCCCGGTGCATCGCGATGGTCATCATCTGGAACGACCTCGCCTGCGGCGACCGGGAGGCCGCCGCCGTCCTGGTCGCGATCAACTCGGTGTTCCAGGTGCTCATGTTCGCCGTCCTGGGCTGGTTCTACCTGTCGGTCCTGCCCGGCTGGCTGGGACTCGAGCAGACCACGATCGACACCTCGCCGTGGCAGATCGCGAAATCGGTGCTGATCTTCCTGGGCATCCCGCTGCTCGCCGGATTCCTCACCCGTCACTTCGGGGAGAAGACGAAGGGGCGCGAGTGGTACGAGTCGACGTTCCTGCCGAAGATCGGCCCGTGGGCCCTCTACGGTCTGCTGTTCACCATCGTGATCCTCTTCGCGCTGCAGGGCGACCAGATCACCTCCCGGCCCCTGGACGTCGTGCGGATCGCGCTGCCACTGCTGGCGTACTTCGCGATCATGTGGGGCGGCGGCTACGCCCTCGGTGCCGCGATGGGTCTGGGCTACGAGCGCACCACCACGCTCGCGTTCACCGCTGCCGGCAACAACTTCGAGCTCGCCATCGCCGTGGCCATCGCGACGTACGGGGCGTCGTCCGGTCAGGCGCTGGCCGGTGTCGTGGGGCCTCTGATCGAGGTGCCCGTGCTGGTCGGCCTCGTCTACGTGTCCCTCGCGCTCCGCACACGTTTCGCGGGGCACGTGCCCGCAGCAGCCCGGAAGGAGTCCTGATTCGTGTCCACGACCCCGAGTGTGTTGTTCGTCTGCGTCCACAACGCCGGAAGATCACAGATGGCCGCAGCGTTCCTCGTCTACCTGGCGGGGGACAGGATCGAGGTGCGGTCGGCGGGCTCGGCTCCAGCCGAGTCGGTCAATCCCGCTGCCGTCCAGGCGATGGCCGAGGTCGGCATCGACATCTCGCGGCAGAGCCCGAAGATTCTCACGCCCGACGCCGTCGAGTCCTCCGACGTCGTGATCACGATGGGGTGCGGCGACACCTGCCCGGTGTTCCCCGGTGTCAGCTACCGCGACTGGATGCTCGACGACCCGGCCGGGCAGGGCGTGGACGCGGTGCGCCCGATCCGCGACGAGATTCGGGCCCGGGTCGAGGCGCTGATCGCCGAACTGCTTCCGGGATAGCCCAAGTCGTCCATTGATCCCGGTGCACGACCAAACCTCTGCTACCTTACCAAGCAAGTGCTTGCTTTGGGAGATCGAGGGGGATGGGATGCTCACGCTTGTCCGTGCAGTCGTGATCGGGTCGGACGTGCGCGTTCGGGTGGCTGAGGGGGTGCGGTCGTGACACTGAAGACGAGGATCACCGAACTGGTCGGCGTCGAGCATCCGGTCGTGCAGACCGGCATGGGGTGGGTGTCCGGATCCCGACTGGTCACCGCGACCGCTCGGGCCGGCGGGCTCGGCATTCTCGCGTCGGCGACGATGACCTACGACGAACTGGCCACGGCGATCCGGGATGTCAAGGAGCGCACCGATGCTCCGTTCGGTGTCAATCTGCGCGCCGACGCCGAGGATGCACAGAAGCGGGTCGACCTGATCATCCGCGAGGGCGTGCGGGTCGCGTCGTTCGCGTTGGCCCCGCGCGAGGAGATGATCGCTCGGTTCAAAGAGGCCGGCGTGGTGGTGATTCCGTCCGTCGGCGCCGCGCGCCACGCCGAGAAGGTGGCGCGTTGGGGTGCAGATGCGGTGATCGTGCAGGGCGGCGAGGGTGGTGGCCACACAGGTGGTGTCGCCACCAGCCTTCTGTTGCCCTCGGTGCTGGACGCCGTGGACATACCGGTGATTGCTTCGGGAGGCTTCTTCGACGGCCGCGGTCTCGCGTCCGCGTTGGCCTGCGGTGCTTCGGGTATCGCGATGGGGACGCGATTCCTGCTGACGAAGGAGAGCACCGTCCCGGAGTCCGTGAAACGGGAGTATCTGGCCCGTGGGCTGAATGACACCGTCGTCACGACGAAGGTCGACGGGATCCCGCACCGGGTGTTGCGCACCGAACTCGTCGATGCACTGGAACGCACCCGGGGCGCCCGCGCGTTGGCGCACGCGGCCGTCAACACCGTCAGGTTCCGGAAGCTGACCGGCATCTCGTGGCGATCGATGATCGCCGAAGGCCTCACCATGGTGCGATCCGGTGATCGCACCCTGTCCCAGCTGATGATGTCGGCGAACAGTCCGATGCTGTTGCGGGCAGGGCTCGTCGAGGGCAACGCTCGCGCGGGCGTCCTCGCCTCCGGTCAGGTGGTCGGAATGATCGACGATCTTCCGAGTGTGGCCGAGTTGATCGACGAGATCGTGAGCCGAGCCGAGCGATGCCTCGACGAACTCGAGAAGGTCCGCTAGGTCCAGGGAAACCGGCGGTGATGCGATCCGGTCCGATACGTGTTCAGCAACAGGGGGATTCGCCAGCCGGCGCCTCGTCGGCAGAGGTGCCGCAGCACACCCCGCTGTCGGTGTTGGACGGATGCTGCGGGCTCGAGCCGAAGGTGTCCGAGTCGGCGAGGACCGTGTAGACCTCCCACTTCTCGCCCGCCGGACCGGTGACCCACACCTTGTCCTGCGTGGCGAAACAGCAGGTGGTGCCGATCTCCTCGTCGGTGAACAGGCCCTCGCCGGTCAGTCGGGCGATCTCCTCGTGAACCTTGGTGCTGGACTCGACCTCGACGCCCAGGTGGTTGAGGGTGCCGCCCTTGCCCGGATTTTCGAGCAGTACCAGCTTGAGTGGGGGTTCGACGATCGCGAAGTTCGCGTAGCCGGGCTTGACCTTCGCGGGCTCGGTGCCGAACAGCTTGGAGTAGAACGTGATCGCCTCCTGCAGGTCGTCGACGTTGAGAGCGAGCTGGGCGCGTGACATGACAGCCTCCACTTATGCGACATATATCGAATTACCGACTTCGAGAGTGCCCACCTTTTCGACATAAGTCAAGTAAGTGGTTACGATCGTTGTCATGCCCAAGACGCTGCCGATGGTCGATGTCAGTGCCCCGATCTGCTGCGCTCCCGTCTCGGCGGGCCCGATGGGCGACGAGGCGGCGCTGCAACTCGCACTGCGGCTGAAGGCTCTCGCCGACCCGGTCCGGATCAAGCTCATGTCGATCCTGCTCACCGCGGACGGCGGCGAGGTGTGTACGTGCGACCTGGCCACCGGTGTCGGCCTCGCGGAGTCGACCGTCAGTCATCACCTCGGCCAGCTCAAGAAGGCCGGGATGGTCGAGCGCACCCGCCGCGGCATGAATGTCTTCTACCGTGCACAGGCCGAGGCGCTCGACGCGCTGCGAGTGGTGCTGGACCCGAACTGCTGCGTTCGGCCCTGACCGCGGGGTGCGCGCGATCGGGGAGCCCCGGCGCTGCAGCGCGCGTTACAGTGGACCGAGCCGTGTTACCGCGTTTCTCGATCGCGAGGAGTCTGCCGTGGACGTCGGATTTCTGGGCATGGGCACGATGGGGCAACCGATGGCGCGCAATCTCGCCCGCGCCGGACATGCCGTGAAGGTGTGGAATCGCACTCCCGGTAGGGCTGCGGGTGTGGTCGACTACGGAGCCACCGAAGTGTCGGCGGTGTCGGATGCGCTGCACCAGCCGGTGGTGTTCAGCTCACTCGCCGACGACCGGGCGTTCGCGGACGCGGTGCTGTCGGTGCCGTCGCTGCAGGCCGCGCAGCCCGGTTCGGTGCACGTCAATCTGGCGACCGTGAGCCCGGGGATGTCGACGGAGGCGGTATCGGCGTTGGGGGAGAGGGGGATCCGCTACGTCGCCGCGCCGGTGTTCGGCCGGGCGGAGGTCGCCGAGGCGGGAGAGCTCACGGTGCTCGCCGCCGGTGATCCCACCGCGGTGGACGAGGTGGCCCCGCTGCTCGCGGTGATCGGGCGTCGGACGTGGCGGATCGGTGACGATCCGAAGCAGGCCAACGTCGTCAAGATCCTCGGAAACTATCTGATCGCCAACGCGATCCAGGCGATGGCCGAGGCGACGACGGTGGCGGAGAAGGTGGGCGGTTCGCCCGAGCTGTTGATGGAGGTCATGAACGACAGCCTCTTCCCGGGCGGCGTCTACGGCGGTTACGGGAAGATGATCGCGCAGCGCAACTACGAGCCCGCCGGTTTCCGGCTCACGCTGGGCCTCAAGGATGTTCGACTGGCGCTGTCGGAGGCGCGCGATGCCCGGATCGGCCTGCTGTTCGGCAGCGCGCTCGAGAATGTGTTCCTCGACGCGCTCGCGCACGGGCAGGCCGACCAGGACTGGTCCGCGATCACCGAGTCCACCCGGCGCCGGGCCGGTTTGACGAACGACTGAGGCGGTCGCTCAGCCGACGGCCGCGGCCTGCCCCGCCCATGCCGACGCCGGCCCCTCGTCGCCGTGGAGCACGAAGTCGATGTCGACTTCCTGCACGTCCGGGCGATGCGCGCGAATCGTGTAGGCGCGCATCCACGGACGGATGTCGTCGGGCATCGCGAGATACGCGCGGTGCCAGGTCATGATGTCGCCGTCCGAGGGTCGCGGCGGCACCTCGGGCTCGCTGTCGGTGCGGGAGAAGAACAACTTGACCTGCTGCTCGGGGGGAGACCGAGCTGAAGCGGTGGAGGTCTGTGCCGCCGAAGGCGAGCCTGCCGTAACTGGGTGTCCGGGCGCACCCCCGTCGGATCGGGGGTGCGCCCGGAGCTACCTAGATCGCGGCGCGCACCACGTGCGCCGCCTCGACGAGGTTGCGCAGCGACGCCTCCACCTCGACGGGTCCGCGGGTCTTGAGGCCGCAGTCCGGATTGACCCACAGGCGCTCGGAGGGCACCGCCTTGAGCGCGGCCCGTAGCGATCCGGCGATCTCGTCGACCGACGGGACGCGCGGCGAGTGGATGTCGTAGACCCCTGGCCCGACACCGAGGTCGAAGCCGACCGCGTTGAGGTCGTCGAGCACCTCCATGTGCGAGCGAGCGGCCTCGATCGAGGTGACGTCGGCATCCAGGCCGGCGATCGCCCCGATCACCTCGCCGAACTCGGAGTAGCACAGGTGGGTGTGCACGGACGTCGAGTCCTCGATGCCCGACGTCGCCAGCCGGAACGCCCCGACCGCCCAGTCCAGGTAGGCGGGCTGGTCCACCGCGCGCAGCGGCAGCAGTTCGCGCAGCGCCGGCTCGTCGACCTGGATGACCTGTGCACCCGACTTCTCGAGGTCGACCGTCTCGTCCCGAATCGCGAGCGCGATCTGATCGGCCGATCTCGCAAGCGGCTGGTCGTCGCGCACGAACGACCACGCCAGGATCGTCACSGGGCCGGTGAGCATGCCCTTGACCGGCTTTGCGGTGAGGGACTGTGCGTACGACGTCCAGTCGACGGTCATCGGCCGCGGACGGCGGACGTCGCCGAACAGGATCGGCGGACGCACGCAGCGGCTGCCGTACGACTGCACCCACCCGTTCACGGTCGCGGAGAAGCCGTCGAGCTGTTCGGCGAAGTACTGCACCATGTCGTTGCGCTCGGGCTCGCCGTGCACGAGCACGTCCAGGCCCAGCTTCTCCTGGAACGCAACCACATCGGCGATCTCGGACTGCATCCGCCGCACGTACTCGGCGTCGTCGATCTCGCCCTTGCGCAGCGCCGCGCGGGCGACCCGGATGGCGGTGGTCTGCGGGTACGAGCCGATCGTGGTGGTGGGCAGCGGGGGTAGCGGCAGCACCGCGGACTGGGCCGCACGACGCTCGGCGGCCGGGCTGCGGCGACGGTCCGCGTCGGTCAGTGTGGCGAGCCGGTCGCGGATCGCGTCGTCGTGCAGACGCGGGTCGGCGGCGCGGGTGGCCGCCGCTGCGCGGGCGTCGGTCAGCTCGGCGGTGATGGCGTCGCGGCCCGACTGCACGCCGGTAGCCAGTGTGGCGACCTCCTTGATCTTCTCGGCACCGAACGTCAGCCACGACCGCAGCGCGCGATCCAGGCCGTCCTCGCCGTCGAGGGTGTACGGGACGTGGAGCAGCGAGCACGACGTGGAGACGGCCACCGAACCGGCGCGCTCGCGCAGGGCCTCGAGGGCGTCGAGCGAACCGTCGAGATCATTGCGCCAGATGTTGCGGCCGTCGACCACGCCGGCGACGACGTGCTTGCGCTCGAGGCCCGGGGTCGCGATCACGGAATCGAGCGAGCCCGCGACCAGGTCCACGGCCAGCCCCTCGACACCGGTCTCGGCGAGTACCGGCAGCGCCGGACCCAGGTCGCCGAAGTACGACGCCAGCAGGATCGCCGGACGGCGATCGAGCGCCGACAGGCGGTTGTACACCGCGCCGGCCGCGGCGATCTCGGCGTCGGTGCGGTCCGCGACCAGGGCCGGCTCGTCGATCTGCACCCACTCGAGGCCCGCGTCCTCGAGACGCGCCAGCAGATCGGTGTACAGCGCCACGATCTCGTCGAGGCGATCCAGCGGAGCTCCGCCCTCGAACTTGGACAGCAGCAGGAACGTGACCGGTCCGATCACGACGGGTCGGACCGGAACACCCAGCGCCAGCGCCTCGTTCACCTCGCCGAGCACCTTCGACGGGTCGAGCGTGAAGACGGTGTCCAGGGTGATCTCGGGGACCAGGTAGTGGTAGTTGGTGTCGAACCACTTCGTCATCTCGAGCGGCGTCACGGTCGCGTTGCCGCGGGCGGCGGCGAAGTAGCGGTCCAGTGCGTTGTCGATCCCGGCGACCCGATCCGGCAGCGCGCCGAGCATGACGGCGGTGTCCAGCATCTGGTCGTAGTACGAGAAGACGTTGACCGGCACGGAGTCGATGCCGGCGTCGACCAGTTCGGTCCAGGTCTGCCGGCGCAGATCCTTCGCCACGGTCTCGAGTGCGGCGGCGTCGAGGTTCCCGGCCCAGTAGGACTCGACGGCCTTCTTCAGTTCGCGCCGGGGCCCGATGCGCGGGGAGCCCAGCACGGTTGCGGTGAAAGCGAATGTCACGGTGTTCTCCAGTTGCTCACAGCGTGGATGGCCACCACCGGCAGACGAGAACAGACCGAGCCCCTGGTGTGCGTCCGCCAACGGGGCAGCACGAAGTACCGAGCTGATCTACTCGCCTTTTCCTCGAGGCGGTGGACCGTCGGGCACGGCGTGCCCGACACAGTCGGCAGGTCTTCGGACTCGTGGACACTTCGGACAGCGCCGAAACCTACTGGCCGTCGCTTCCCAGACCTTCTCGGTCCAGTGCATGTGACGGCGGTCGTTCCCACTCACCGCTGCGGGACAGTCCCGGATTCTCACCGGGTTCCCTCTCACCCCCGTGGTCTCGTGACCGCGGATGCTTCGACGCCGGGCGGTGGTCTTCGGGGCTCCTCACGACCGCGCCTGGCGAACCAGCTGCACCGCCCAGCATAAGCCCTCGAAACACACCGATCGGGCGGGCCCGGTGACAGGCCCGCCCGATCGGGGACGGAATGTTCGCTTGTCGCGCCGCCCTACGACTCCGAATCCTCGGTGAGCCAGGCGTCTCCGAAGAGCAGGATGCCGTCGGCGCTGGGCGTGATCCCGTGGACGTTCTTGCTCCACGGGATGAAGTACTTGCCGGCGCCGGTGACGACCATCGGTGCAGTGTCGTTCACGAGGGTCTGGATCTCCTGGACGACCCCGAGCCGGGCCTCGTCCGTCGGGGCGGTCTGCAGCTTGCTGAGCAGCGCGTCCATCTGCGGGTTCTTGTACCCGAGGGCATTCGAGGGTGATTCGCTGAAGAGATTGCCGTACAGACGCACGAACGGCGACTCGTCGAGAACGTTGAACCCCGAGTACGAGACGTCGTAGTCGTACTGCACGAATGTCTTCTTCACGAGATCGTTGATGTTGGTCGCCCAGACGATCTCGACGGTGAATCCGACCGCCTGCAGCATCGACTGGAAGGCCAGGGCGCCGCGCTGGGCCGCCGGATCGTTGAGCCCGACGTAGGTGAGCTTGCCGTCGTAACCGTCGGCCTTGGCCTCCGCGAGGTACTTCTTCGCCGCTTCCGGGTCGTAGGCGGGGCCGGCCACGTCGCCGTGCCACTTGGACCCCGACTGGAACATGTCGCTGCTGGGCAACCCGAAGCCGCCCTCGTAGCGTTCGTTGTAGGACTCGGGGTTGAACGAGGCCACGATCGCCTTGCGAACCCGCTCGTCCGAGCCTGCTCGACCCTCGCGCTGATTGATCAGACCGATGCCACCCATGTTGGCGGTGTAGACGTATCCGGGGTCGCCCGCTTCGAGGGCGCCGTGCACGACGTCGGCCGCTCGCAGGTAGGCCGCCTGGATGCCACCGGTATGCAGGGCGTCGACCTTGGCCTGCTCATTGACGATGGCGGGGAAGCGCAGCTTGTCCAGGTGCGGCTTGCCGTTCCAGTAGGTCGGGTTCGCGGTCAGGACCAGTTCGTCCTGGGAGGCGAACTTCTCGACTTGGAACGGGCCGGCACCGACCGGAGTGAAGGTGCCGGTCGCCGTCGAGGCCGGCGAAACGATCATGCCGGGCCCGGTGGTGAACATGATCGGGAACTCGTTCCACGCCTGCTTGAGCGTGAACACCACCGTCGCCGGATCGGGCGAGGCGACGTCGGAGACACTCGCCTTCCACACCTGGCTGTGCGTGCCCCTCTTCTCCAGGTAGTGGTTGATGCTCCACTGCACCGCCGCGCCATTCACCGGGGTGCCGTCACTGAACTTCGCGTCGGGCCGCAGCTTCAACGTCCACACCGTGTTGTCGGCATTCGCGGTCAGCGACTGCGCGAGTTGTGGCTGATACTCCTTGCTTTCGGAGTCGTAGCGCATCAACAGGTCGTAGATCGCCGCCATCTCGCTGCCACCGGTGGCGCCGCCGTCCTGACGGTCGGCCGGATCGAGACTGCTCACACCGTTGTACGTGGCGTACGAGACCATGCCGCCGGACTGCGGATCGCCGCCGTCCGGTTGCTCTCCCACGATCCCGGTCCTCACGTCGGAGGCGTCGGTCGACGAACCCGACTCGCCGGCACACCCGGCCAGTAGCACGGTGGCGGTGGCGAGTGCCGTGAACATCGTTCCGGCGCGGGCGAGAGACGATCGTTTCATTCGAACCTTCTTCCGTTTCGAAGCTGAGAGGACCGGGGACCGTGAGCGTGCTACGGCGCCATGGTCTGGGCGGTGAGAAATCCGGACGGATCGTGGCGGCCGGCGACACCGTGCTCGAACATGCCCCAACCCACGTCGCCGTTGCAGGTGGCGCGGGCGATGTGTTCGACGGTGCCGTGCGGGATCCGGGGCGCGAGTGCGGGATCGGTCAGGTCGTACAGCGAGGAGGAGCTCCAGCCGCGGCCCTTCCACTGCCCGTGATTCCACTCGGGATCACTGCCGTACCCGGAGCCGATCTGCAGGACGACGAATCCGAGCGGGTCGATGTCGACCACGAGGGGATCGCCGGTCGGCGTGGTGAGATGAATGCGAATCGATTCGGGGGTGCGGGTTCCGCTGCGATAGGTGATGTCGAATCGCGGCCAGCCCAACTGCTCGATTCGACCGTCGGGGAAGATTCTGGTGGCGTGGTTGAGCGTCCGGTGTCCGTCCGGTCCCTCCTGCGCGATGATCATCAGCGCGTAGTCGTCGAATCGCAACGGAACGTACGCCCACCAGAATCCACCGACCGGCTCGTCGGCCATTCGGCCGAGCGGTTCGCGTTCGCCCACCGGCCGGATGCCCCAGGAGCGGTCGCGGGTGCCCGTCCACACCGAGGGATCCACGGTGAGGTCCGTGCCGTCCACGCTGATGGTGCCGGCCCAGCTTCCGACCTGAGCGAAGCGGCTGGCGTCGAGCGACGGCCGGTTGCCCGCCATGAGCTCGTGATGCTCCTCGAGCACCGCTGGGAAGGCGCCCTCCCAGACGAGGTCGGCCGACAGATCCGCGTGGTCACAGATCAGGCGGACGGTCTGCAGGGGTTTGACGACCTCGAGGCGGTACCCGCCGACCTCGGCTTCGATCGAGCGGGCGTCCAGCGCGTCGGAGAACCGGACCGACCTCTGGGTGTCACCGCGGCGGACGGTGACGAACGCGTCGCGGACACCCAGATTGGGGTACACGCCGAAGCCGGACACGAGGAAGATGTCTCCGGTGCGGTCGTGACCGTTGAAGTAGAAGCGGTCGTAGAAGTTCCGGTCGCTGCTGGCGACCCGCGCCATGGACAGCGGCGACTGATGGATGGGGTATTCGTCGAGCGGATCGGGGTTCACATTGTCTCCCAAGAGTATTCGTTGTCGATCAACCGTCGGAGCATTCGATGGTGCAGGACGTATTCGTCGGGGTCGTCGGGCGCAGGGCTGTCGCCGAAGTGGATGGACCGCCGTTTGATCCGGGACATGATGATGCCGTGGCGGATCGCCGCGTACCCGAGGTAGAAGTCGAGGTCGCGTAGCTCGACTCCGGTCGTATTCTCGTAGTGGGCAACCACGTCCGCGCGTTGCAGGAAGCCGGGTAGCCCCGGCCGGCCGAACTGCTCGGCCATGTCCTGGTACATCCGGTGGAAGAAGACGAACCAGCCGACGTCCAGTTCGCGTGGGGCCAGCGTGGCCAGTTCCCAGTCGAGGACAGCCGCGGGTGCGAAGTCGCGGTACATGATGTTCCCGATCCGGGAGTCGCCCCAGCACAGCACCGGCTCGGACGGACTGCTGGGCCAGTTCTCCTCAAGCCAGTCGAAACCTCTCTCCAACAGCGGGATACGCAGTCCGTCGTCCTGCCGCGTCCATTCGTAGTACGCGCGTTCGCCGTCGACGTGCCGACGCAGCGCGTCGTCTGCTGTACCGACACCGAGTTCCGGCAGCAGGGAACGGGGATCGGGAATGGAATGAATGCCGGCCAGTACGTCGACCGAGCCGTGCTGCACGACGTCCAACTGCGCCGTCGTGGCCTCGTGCAGCCAACCGCCGAAGACGTACGGCGGGTTGTCGACCGGGACCACGCCGTCGACGCGATCCATCACCACGAACGGCCGCCCCAGGACGGCGGGCGACGATTCGATCCATCTGACCCGTGGCACGGGCACCGTGCTGTGGTCCGCGACGGTCCGCATCACCGCGGCCTGACGCTCGAGGTCGTAGCCGGGAAACACCGGAAGTGCCGTGGGCTCCGGCGCCAGTCGCGCGACGAGATCGGCGCGCTGACGCGATCCGTCCAGGTCCCACTCGACGGTGAACAGCACGGAGATGCTGGACATCCCGGACTCGGATGGCTTCCTCAGGTCGGAGATCCGCGCGGTCGGGGCCGCGAGCCGGTCCCGGATCCAGCCTTCGAGGCTGCGCTGCAGGCCGGTGACGTCGGTAGCAGTGGTGGTGACGGTCGTGTTCACTCCGCGTGGCGGAGCCGGATGGGTGGTCATCGCTTCCCTTCTGTCCGGGTCACTGCGCGGCGCTCGTGGCGGGTGCGACGAGGGTTCGGAACACGAGGGACCCGTAGCCGCCGTCGACCGGGAGGTCGACACCACTGATCCAGGAGGCCTCGTCGGACGCGAGATAGACGATGGCGTCGGCGATCTCCTCCGGGGCCGCGTGCCTGCCGGCCCAGGCCGCCGCGCCGTTGATGACCGCCTCGCCCATCGTCGCGGTGAACTCCGGCAGCAGTGGCGTTCCCACCGTGCCGGGGGAGACGGTGTTGGAGCGCAGGCCGAGGGTCTTGTAGTCCACCGCCAGGTTGCCCGAGTTCACGATGGCCGCTTCCTTGGACAACGAGTAGCAGAGTTGGTCGATGCCGGGCAGATCGGCGAGCGAGTCCAGGGCCTCGTCCCAGTCGTCGATCGCGAGGAATGAGTTGGCACGTCCGAAGTTCCGCTGCCACTGGAAGCCGGCCTGCGATGCGGTGGTGACCACGACGGGTCGCGGACCGAATTTGGGGAGCAACAGGCGGGTCAGGTCACGAGGTGCGAGCGCGTTGACGGACAGCACCGTCCGCCACGGCTGGGTCGCCGCGACGCCGGCGTTGTTGACCAGGACATCGATCGGCCCGTCGATGGCGTCGGCGACAGCGCGCACGCCGTCGGAGGTGGAGAGGTCGCCGACGACGGTGCGGGCCACGAGCGGCCCGGCATCGGCGGCGGCGCGGTCGACACCGATCACGACAGCGCCGAGTTCGGTCAGTGCGGCGGCCGTCGCCGCCCCGATGCCCGACGCGTGGCCGGTGACGACGACGGTCTTGCCGTTGAGACTGTGCACGTTGGGTCTCCTTGCCGATTCAGTGGGCGACCGGGCAGGAGCCGTAGTCGACGGGCAGTGCCTTGATGCTGTTGAGCCACCCCGAGTGCATTCGCACCGGAGGGCCGAGAACGCTGATGTCGGGAAGGTGGTCGGCGATCGCGTTGAACATGAGATCGACCTCCAGGCGGGCGAGGTTGGCTCCGACGCAGTAGTGCACACCGGTGCCGCCGAAGGACAGGTGCGGGTTCGGGGAACGCGTGATGTCGAATCGCCGGGGATCGTCGAAGACCTGCTCGTCGTAGTTCGCGGATGCGTACAGCATCACGACGCGGTCGCCCTTGCGGATGTGCTGACCACCGAGTTCGGTATCGCAGGTCGCCGTCCGCTGGAACGACAGCACCGGGCTCGCCCAGCGGATGATCTCGTCGACTGCCGTCGCGGGTCGCTCGCGTTTGTACAGTTCCCACTGCTCGGGGTTGTCGACGAACGCCATCACCCCCTGGGTGATCGAGTTCCGCGTGGTCTCGCTGCCGGCCACGATGAGCAGGATCACGAAGTGCGCGAACTCCTCCGGTGTGAGGGAGCCGTCCGAGATCTGCGCCTGGACCAGTTTGGTGACGATGTCGTCGGCGGGCCGCGCGCGCCGATCGGTGGCCATGGCGTGGGCGTATTCCATGACCTCCCGCACCGCGACGAGGGGGTCGTCCACGACGTCGGGATCGTCGCGGCTCGTCATCGTGTTGGACCAGTCGAAGATCTTGCGGCGGTCCTCTTGCGGAATACCGAGGAGATCGGCGATCGCCTGAAGCGGTAGTTCACACGCGGCCTGCTCGACGAAGTTGCCGTGGCCGAGAGTCGCTGCCGTACGGGCGATGTCCTCGGCCCTGACGCGCAGGGCGTCGCGGAGGCCGTTGATGGCGCGCGGTGTGAACCCGCGAGTGATGATGCGGCGAAGTGTCGCGTGTTCCGGCCCGTCCTTGTTCAACAGGGTCAACCGGCCGGCCTCGACCTGGGCGCGGGGGCAGTCGTCCTCGTTGCGCACCAATGCGGTGTTCTCCCATGAGGAGAACACCCCGTCGGAGCGGGACACCTCCTGGACGAGGTCGTGGGTGGACACCACCCAGAATCCGTCGTCCTGGTAGCCGGCGGCACCGCGGCGCTGGGGATTCCACCACACCGGCGCCGACCGGCGAAGTTCGGCGAAGAGGTCGTGCGGTATCCCGTCATCGAATGTCGACGGATGGGTGAAGTCGATTCCTTCGGGAAGATCTATTGGTGCTCGAAGATCCATTTGCTGATCCTTCAGGGTCGTCGGAGAAGGTGCCGTGGAGTTTGAGAACAAGCGTGTGACGCGGGATCTACGCTGGTGAGAGCGTCGAACCCGGAAGAAAGATCCAGTTAACGGAGCCTGTTAAGAGTGATGCGGAACACACTAACGGAGTTTGTTAGGCTGTCAAGCATGGTGGCGGACATTCCCGCGAAAGAGCGATTGATGCGAGCCGGGGAGTACCTGTTCGCGCGTGAAGGTATCGATCGGGCCCGCATCCGGGACCTCAACGATTTGGCCGAGGTTCGCAACGACTCCGCGGTCCACTACTACTTCGGCTCCCGGGAGGGCCTGCTCGAAGCGATCGTGGTGCGTCACATGGGGGACATCAAGGAGCGCATCGAAGAGATGGTCGAGCGGTACTGCGTGGGCCGGGAGCCTTCGAAGTCCGCCCTTCGCGACTCGATCGGCGCGCTGACGGTCCCGTTCGCTGCGAAGCTCCTCGACGATCGGGGGCGGGACTTCATGCAGATCGTGGCCGAGGTGTACGAGCGGCGCGGCGGTCTGGCCGACGCGCAGTACATACCGGCCAGCGAGATCGCGAAGGACCTCGTCCGCCGATCGATGGTCGGTATGAGCGACGCCGTGCGGGAGGAACGCTATCGCCTGACGATCAACTTCATGGTCTCCGGTATGGCCGCGCGGGCTCGGGCGTACGACGCCGAACGCGAGTTTCCGCTCGACCACGACACTTTCGTCGTCAACCTCGTCGAGATGGGCACGATGGCGTGCCTGGCCGAGCTGCCCGACGGTCCGCTCTTCCCGGGTTAGAGCCAGCCGTTCGCGTCGGCGATGCGCGCGGCCTCGGTGCGGGTGCCCGCGCCCGTCTTGCCGATCGCCGAGGACAGGTGGTTACGGACGGTCCCCGCGGACAGGAACAGCGCCGCTGCGATCGATGCCACCGGCGCTCCGTCCCGCGCTGCCCGCAGCACCTCGGTCTCGCGTTCGGTGAGCGGTGACTCGCCGCTGACAAGGCTGTCCGCGGCCAGCGCCGGGTCGACGACACGCACGCGGGTCGACGGCATYGCCTCCCGTAGCGCCGCGGTGGCCGAGATGCCGTCCAGTCCCGGCATTTCCACGTCGAGCAATGCGACATCCGGGTGGTGTTCGACGGCGTCGGCGTGCGGGATGGACTGCAGCAGTTCGGTGTTCGCGCCGGGTAGCGTCGCGCGCAGGATGCGGCCGGCCGTCAGCGCCTTGATCTCGGCGGTGGTGCCGTCCGCGACCACCCGGCCCTGTCGCACCAGCACGATGCGGTCGGCGTAGGCGTCGGCCTCCTCGAGGTAGTGGGTCGCGAATACGACGGTGCGGCCCGCGTCGGCGTCGGCACGGATCGCCGACCAGAACTCGCGGCGCCCCTCGACGTCCAAGCCGGCCGTCGGTTCGTCGAGCAGGACCAGCGACGGGTCGGGCAGCAGCGCCATCGCGAACCGCAGCCGCTGCTGCTGTCCACCGGAGCACTTGCGGACCGGGCGGGACGCGATGTCGAGGATCCCGGCGAGGCGCAGCCAATCTGCGCAGCGCCGACCCGATCGCCCTCACGCTTCCGTCACGAGCTACCCGTGACATTTGTCAGGGTTTGTCGGTCGCTCACCGGCCTGCACCTCGGTGGGGCGCAGGAGTGTGATCGTCGTCTCGTTCGAGGGGGTCGGTGTGCGACCGGTCGGAAGTGCCGCTAACCTGGCAAACGTGTCAGCGACCTATTTCTGGTTTAGCAGGCCGGCCCCGGGTGGGTCGGTCGGCGTAACCACGCGCTGACAATCCACCCCAGAGCCGGATGACAGACCGGCTCGCTGGGATTCTTCACAGTCTTCGAGGGTCGGCCTGAGAACAGGAAACCGAACCCCATGACCGTTATCGCCAATGATCAGCGCCTCGACGATCAGCGCACCGTCAGTATCAGCCCGCTCGTCGCGCCGTCCGTCGTGCGCGCCGAGCACACCCCCGACGAGGTGGCCGCGGCCACCGTGCGCTCGGGTCGCGCCGACACCGTGAACATCCTCAACGGCGACGACGACCGCCTGGTCGTCGTCGTGGGCCCGTGCTCGGTGCACGATCCCGAGGCCGCGATGGACTACGCGCGTCGTCTCGCCGCGAAGGCCGAGGAACTGCGCGACGACCTGCAGATCGTGATGCGCGTGTACTTCGAGAAGCCGCGCACCACGCTGGGTTGGAAGGGCCTGCTCAACGACCCGCACCTCGACGGCACCTACGACATCAACACCGGCCTGCGGATGGGCCGCAAGCTGCTGCTCGACATCTCCCGTCTGGGTCTGCCCGTCGGCTGCGAGTTCCTCGACCCGATCATCCCGCAGTACATCGCGGACCTGGTGACCTACGGCGCGATCGGTGCCCGGACCGCGGCCAGTCAGGTGCACCGTCAGCTGTGCAGCGCGCTGTCCATGCCGGTCGGCATCAAGAACTCCACCGAGGGCGACGTTCAGGTCGCGGTCGACGGCACCCGTGCGGCGGCCGCCAGCCACGTGTTCCCCGGCACCGATCTCGAGGGCCAGGCGGCGCTGATCCACACGGTCGGCAACCCGGACTGCCACGTGATCCTGCGCGGCGGCACCGACGGACCGAACTACGACGCCGAGACGGTCGCGGACACCCTTGCGCGCCTGCGTAAGTCGGGTCTGCCCGAGCGCGTCGTGGTCGATGCCAGCCACGGCAACAGCCGCAAGGACCACAACAAGCAGGTCGACGTGGTCACCGACATCGCCGAGCGCATCGAGGCCGGCGAGAAGGGCATCGTCGGCATCATGCTCGAGAGCTTCATCGAGGCCGGGCGTCAGGACCTGACCCTCGGGCAGGCCGACGAACTCACCTACGGCCAGTCCATCACCGACGCGTGCATCGACTGGGACACCACCGCAGCGACCCTGGATCGACTCGCTGCCGCGGTGGCCGCGCGCCGCTGAGCCGGACACCGCACGCCACGCACCCACCCCGTGCCCGGGGTGGGTGCGGCGGGTGTCTTCCGCACATGGTGGCGGATGCCACCATCGGCGCTTCGTGCGGCTGAGGCCAGCAGGTATCGGCGGTTCGGGGTGGTCGGTATCCCGATCGAGTCGGGCGAATACCGCGAAGGACCCCTACGTTGGACAAGTGCCTTCTGCCGTCTGCACCCGATTCCGGCGCGCAGATAGCGCGGAAGGGAGTTCGCAGAAGTGAATGTGCGCAATGCTTGGCGTGCGATGAAGAAACCGGTGTTCGTGCCGGCCTCGATCGTGATCTTCGCGATGATCGCGTTTGCGGTGGTGTACTCGAGCGCCGCGGAGGGTGCGTTCGAATCGCTCAATCGGGTGATCTCCGACGGGGTCGGATGGTGGTACATCCTCGCCGCCACCGGATTCGTGGTGTTCGCGCTGTACTGCGGGGTGAGCCGGATCGGCAACATCCGACTCGGGCGGGACGACGAGGAACCCGAATTCTCGGTCCTGTCCTGGTTCGCGATGCTCTTCAGTGCCGGTATGGGCATCGGTCTGGTGTTCTACGGTGTCGCAGAACCGCTTTCGCATTACGTGAAACCGCCGGAGGCCGGTCGGGTCGCCGGCTCGTCCGACGCCGCCGCCAACCAGGCCATGGAACTGACCCTGTTCCACTGGGGCCTGCACGCGTGGGCCATCTACGTCGTCGTCGGCTTGGGTCTGGCGTACATGACCTACCGAAAGGGCCGTCCGCTCTCGGTGCGGTGGCTGCTCGAGCCGCTTCTGGGTCGACGCCGCATCGAGGGTCCGATCGGGCACGCGATCGACGTGGTCGCGATCGTGGGCACCCTGTTCGGTGTCGCGACCTCGCTCGGATTCGGGATCCAGCAGATCACCGCGGGTCTCGAGTACCTGGGGTGGGTGGAGGTCGACAACTGGCTGATCATTGCGCTGATCGTCGGCGTCACCGCGCTCGCGACGTTCTCGGTGGTGTCCGGGGTGTCCAAGGGCCTCAAGTGGCTCTCCAACATCAACATGCTGCTCGCGGTGGCGCTCGCCGTGTTCGTCCTGCTGCTGGGGCCGACGCTGTTCATCATGCAGTCGTGGGTCCAGAACCTCGGCGGCTACATGCAGGCCCTGCCGAAGATGGCGCTGCGGACATCTCCGTTCGCGGAGGACGGATGGGCCGGGGCCTGGACCATCTTCTACTGGGGTTGGTGGATGAGTTGGGCGCCGTTCGTCGGCATGTTCATCGCCCGCATCTCCCGGGGCCGCACCATCCGCGAGTTCGTCTTCGGCGTGCTGCTCGCCCCCACCCTCGTCGGCTCGCTGTGGTTCACGATCTTCGGTGGCTCCGGCATTCTCCGCCAGCGCAACGACGGTGACATGCTCGGCGCCGACGGCGTCGTCAACACCAACACGAGCCTGTTCACGCTCCTCGGCGGACTGCCACTGGCGACCGTGACCTGCCTCCTGGCGATCGCGATCGTGATCTTCTTCTTCGTGACCTCGGCCGACTCGGGTTCCCTCGTCATCGACATCCTGTCGACGGGCGGCGACACGGGCACGCCGGTGCTGACGCGCGTCTACTGGGCGGTGCTCCAGGGGGTGGTCGCGGCGGTGCTGCTGCTGGTCGGCGGCAGCGGATCGCTGACGGTGTTGCAGACGGCGTCGATCGCGACGGCGGTGCCGTTCTCGGTGGTGCTGGTCCTCGCCTGCATCTCGATGCTCAAGGCGTTCCGATACGAGGTGGCCGCCGCACCGCGGTACGTCCGGATCTCGTCGGCCGGCGGGGACCGACCGGCCGAGGAGCGCGGGCGCCGGTCGGGCGTCTCGGCGACGCTGGCAGGGCTGACGGCGCCCCCGGCCGGGCGATCCGGCCCTGCCGGCGCACGGCACCGGGTCTTCGCGGTGCACGAGGTTCCGACCGGTGCGGTGAGCGTCGACCCGGACTCGGGTGCGGTGACGCTCGACGACGCCGCGCGGGCGACCGACCCGCTCGGCGGCGAGGTGTTCGACACCCCGGAGTTCGCGGACTCGGCCGAGGGGCAGTCGCGGCAGCCTGCACGCGCAGAAACGCCGTAGCCCACCACCGGGAGCGACCGGCGTAAGGTGAGCGGCGTTCGGRTCTGTCGACTCCACGGAGTGCGGGCATCACCGATCTCGTGCCCACGCATCCGTGATTCGGAAAGGATGCACTGTGGCGGAAAGTAAGCGGACGATGCGCGCGGCGCGATTTCATGCGGATACGAAAACCAATGTGGTGGAGGATGTTCCGATCCCCGAGCCGGGTCCCGGTGAGGTCCTGGTCAAGGTCGCATTCTGCGGCATCTGTCATTCCGACCTGAGCCTGCTCGACGGTACCTTCCCGGCGATGCTGCCGGTGGTGACCCAGGGGCACGAATCGTCGGGCACCATCGCCGCGCTGGGTCCCGGCGTCCAGGGCTGGCAGGTGGGCGACCGGGTGATCCCGTCCGCCGGCAAACCGGACATGAAGTGCCGCAACTGTCGTCGCGGCGACTTCACCAATTGTCTGAACATCCAGCTGATGGCCTTCGCCTACGACGGCGCCTGGGCCGAGTACACGGTGGCGCAGGCGGGTGGGCTCACGAGGGTGCCCGACAACGTTCCGCTCGAGCAGGCGGCACTGTTGGCCGACGCGGTCTCCACGCCGTTCGGCGCCGTGGTGGGGACCGGCCAGGTCAAGGTCGGCGAGTCCGTCGGAGTGTGGGGTGTCGGCGGGATCGGCACGCACATCGTGCAACTCGCGCGCCTGGTCGGGGCGGTCCCCATCATCGCCTTCGACATCAATCCCGTGGTCCGTGAGCGGGCCCTCGAACTCGGCGCCGACTTCGCATTCGACTCGCGTGACGAAAACCTGCGGGAGAAGGTGAGGGAGGCTACCGGCGGCAAGATGCTCGACGTCGCGTTCGATGCGGCCGGCCTCAAGGTCACCTCCGAGCAGGCCCTGAGCTGCCTGGACGTCGGCGGCCGGCTGGTGGTTGTCGGCATGAGCGGACAGGACGTCTCGCTGGGATCGACCGCGGCGTTGGTGCTGTCCAAGAAGCACGTCATGGGGCACCTCGGCTACAACGTCGCCGACATCGAGACGCTGGCCCAGCTGGTGTCGCGCGGACGCCTGGACCTGTCCCGGTCGGTGAGCGAGATCATCCCGCTCGAGGATGTCGCGAAGGGCATCGAGAAGCTGCTGGGCCACGAGGGGAGCCCGATCCGAATTCTCGTGCAGCCCTGAGTATCGGTCCCGTGCGCCGGATTCTGTCGGTGCCCGGCAGTAGCGTCGGCGCATGGGATACGAAATTCAGATCACAGTCGATTCGAAGGACCCGCACCTGCAGGCCAAGTGGTGGGCGAACGCGCTGGGCTGGCAGGTCGAGCCCAGCGACGAGCAGTTCATCCGAGGTCTCGTGGCGGCCGGTCACGCGCAGGAGTCCGACACCCTGGTGTTCGAGGGCGTACTCGTCTGGAGGGAGGGCGCGGCGATCCGCGACCCCGAGCATCCGCAACGCCCGCGAATGCTCTTCCAGTTGGTTCCGGAGAGCAAGTCGGTGAAGAACCGGCTGCACCTCGATCTCCGCGTGGGGGATCGTCGCGAGGAGGTGGCGACCGAACTCGTCGCCGCCGGGGCGTCGATCCTCCACCGCGGGCAGCAGGGGCCGAGCATCTGGATCACGATGACGGACCCGGAGGGCAACGAGTTCTGCGTGAGCTGAGCGGTCAGGCGGTCAGTCAGTGGCTTCCATGGGGCGCGAACGACAGACCCACCCGCAGGGCGCCGGCCGCCTCGAGCAGCGCGTCGACGCCGGCGCGACCGTAGCCGGTGAGGTTCACGAAGGCGTGGACCAGTCCGCGGTGGACGCGCAGGGTCGTCGGCACCCCCGCTGCGCGGAGTCGCTCGGCGTACTCGAGGCCCTCGTCCCGCAGCACGTCGAAGCCCGAGATCGCGACGTAGGCGGGCGGCAGCCCGGTGAGGTCCGCGGCGAGGATCGGTGATGCGCGCGGATCGGTGCGGTCCTGTTCGTCGGGAACGTAGTGGCCTGTGTACCAATCCATCTGGGCTTCGGTGAGGAAGAAGCCGTCACTGAACAACCCGTACGACGGCCGCTTGGCCGTCATGTCCAGCCACGGGAAGAACAGCATCTGGAACGCCGGCCGGGTCGCGTCGGCGCGGGTGATCTGGGAGACCACCGCGGCGAGATTGCCGCCGGCGCTGTCACCGGCCACCGCAACACGGCCCGGGTCGATGCCGAGCGTGGACGCGTTCTGCACCGCGAAGCGGAATGCGGCCACCGCATCGTCCGCCGCGGCGGGAAACGCGTGTTCGGGCGCCAGTCGGTAGTCCACCGCCAGTACCGCGATCTCGGCGTGCCGGGCGAGGAACCGGCACAGCGAGTCGTGGCTGTCGAGGCTGCCGAGAACGAAACCGCCACCGTGGAAGTACACGAGGAGCGGCGCCGCCGCGGGCAGGCCCGCCGGACGGTACAGACGCGCGGGGATCGGTCCCGCGGGACCGGGAATCGTCACGGTCTCCACCGACGCCATCGGGATCGGGCGCCCGCTGACCAGCCTTGCCTCCATGTCGATCTGGGCACGGGACTGCTCGAGGGGCAGTTCCTCGAAGTCCGAGTCCGGGATCAGCGCGAGCATGCGCAGCATCAACTGGATCTCGGTGTTCAGTTCCTGGCCGTCGACCCGGATCGGACGGCCGGCGAGGGCCCGCTGGATCGGGGAGGGCAGCGAGCCGGCGATCGTGGCCGCGGTGCGGACCGCCGATTCGAGCAGCGACTCCAGCAGTGTCGTCTTCATCGATGTTGGTCCTCTCACGGCGGGGCCCGAACGTCCGGCGTGCGGGTCTGCAAGCGAAGTCTGTCAACTGACCGACTTGGAAACAAGGGTGAAAGTGGACATCGGTCGAGTCGGCACATTCATTGCGCTTAACTCTGGTCCCCGGCGGGACCGGACACTACGCTGCCGACAACATTTGTGCGATGGTCGGGAAGGGTTGCAATGCCATACGTTTCGGTCGAACAACGACGCAGAGACCTGATCGATGCAGCGATCCGCGTGACGGCCGACGTGGGGCTGGCAGCCGCCAGCACCCGGGCGATCTGCGCCGAGGCCGGCGTGCAGCAGAGCGTGTTCCACTACTGCTTCTCCTCGAAGGAGGAGTTGCTGCGAGAACTCACCCGTGAGGTGGTCGCGGGGATGGTCGAGACCGCGGTCGCGACCCTGCCACCCGGTGTCGACGTCCGGGAGTCGATCCACAAGGGGCTCTACGGGTTGTGGCGGATGGTGAGCGTACAGCCCGAGAAACAGTTGGTGTTCTACGAATTGACGGTCGGGGCACTGCGTGAACCCAATCGCAGCGACATCCCCGAGTGGCAGTACCGCGAGTACTACGCGTCGACCGGCACGTTCCTCGAGCGGCTCGCGGAGACTGCGGAAATCGAATGGACCGTACCGATTCCCGTGCTCAGTCGGATGGTTACGACGGCCATCGACGGTCTCATCCTGGGATGGTTGGCAGACCGCCGGGCCGACGAGGTGGAGGCGTCGCTCGAGGCGTTCGCCGAGATGTTCGCCGGGCTGGCGGTTCGGCCCGTGGTGGTCGCCTAGCCGTGTTCTGGGAACGTTGTGATCAAGCTGTCGTGCAGCAGGATTCGGTCGGTGCGGCGACTGTACCCGTGTCGGGTGAGTTCGTGCCCATCCGGTCGTGAGGTACGGACTAGCTGGACTTGTCGGTCACGAGGCGGTAGATCACGTAGACGCAGAACCAAGTCGTCATCAGAACGGCGAGTGCGAGGAGAGCTTCGATCACAATCGCGAGCATGCTTGCCTCCAGGGCATCGGTTGGATTGTCGATTCCAGTGGTGTGTGCTGTGGACGGTGCCGGAAGGCCGTGAGACTGGTGGGGCAGAGTCACGACCACGTGTGCATTCACGACCTCAGTCCCTTCCCGAAACGGCCTCCGATACCCCTGTGGCAGCCGACGCTAGATCCCCGAATCCGATATCTCCAATGCATTCAAACCATCGACCTAATGCATTTACGCTATGGGCGTGACCCTGGATCAATTGGCCTGCTTTGTTGCAGTCACGAGAAGTGGGCATTTCACCCGGGCAGCCGACGAGGTCGGCATCGCTCAGCCGTCCCTCAGCCGCCAGATTGCCGCACTCGAAAAGGATGTCGGCACCCGACTATTCGACCGAGGGGCGGGAACCGTCACACTCACCGATGCCGGCGAAGCACTGCTGCCCGTCGCTATTCGCATGCTCGAAGACCGCGCGGAGGCATATCGGCAGATCGCGGAACTCAACGGATTGATCAAAGGCAGGCTCCGGCTGGGGGCGACCCCAAGTCTGTGCATCAGCCTTGTCGCCGACGTACTCAGCCAGTTCCATGCGAAGTACCCCGGCATCGAGCTACACCTCACGGAGGCCGGATCGCGCACCCTCGTAACCAAACTCGATCAGGGCGAGCTCGACCTGGCACTGGTTGTCGCGGAACGAACCGACAAGGGGTCCGGACTCGTCCTGACACCCCTCCTGAGCGAGGAGCTTGTGATTGTCTCCTCGGCGAGCAAACCGCCGTTGACCCCCCATCATTCGATGACGCTCGCGGAGCTCGCCAACGAAGAACTCGTGGCATGTCACAGCAACTATGATCTGCGCGTCACCGTCGACCACGCCTTCGCCACCGCTGGACTGCAAACGCACACCGTCGTGGAGGGTGCCGAATTGGATGCAGTTCTACGATTCGTCGCCCACGGAATCGGGGTGAGCGTCGCCCCCATGATGGCGGCGCTCCACTACCCGGGCCTGAGGATCACGCGCCTGACCGCACCACAACTGACTCGCACCGTCAGCCTCGCGCACCGCTCGAACCTGGCGCCGACCCGCGTGTCCGCCGCGTTCCACGCCCTGCTCGACGACGCGATCGCTGAAAACACCGCTCGAGCGATCGCGTCGTTCTCGCCGGCATCGTCGTAGCGTGGGGCGTCAGGGCGAACGACTCTTGCACGGTATGTTCGGAGATTCCAGCAGCGCCTCGGTTAACCTGTCTTGATGTTCCTCACCAGGATCGTCGCCGGGCGCATGCCGAGTCGGTTGTTGTCTGTGTTCGTACGCAACGCGGAACTGTTGAAATTCCTGACAGTGGGATCGATCGCGTTCGTCGTCACGTGCGTGCTGTTCTTCGGTTTGAAGTGGACGATCCTGGACGGCAAGCCGGTAACAGCCAATGTTGTGGCAGTGCTGCTGGCCACCGTGCTGTCATACGTCCTCAATCGAGAGTGGGCATTCACCGCCCGCGGAGGTCGAGAGCGTCGGCACGAGGCGGCCCTGTTCTTCGTGGTGGCAGCTGTCGGGCTGGTGATCAACCAGCTACCGCTGGCGGTGTCGCGGTATGTCTTCGCTCTCCAGACACCACATGTGTCGCTCGTCGTGGAGAACCTTGCCGACTTCATCAGTGCCACCATCGTGGGTACCCTCCTCGCGACGGTGTTCCGTTGGTGGGCAATGCGCAAGTTCGTGTTCCCGGATCCGATGACGTCGCAACAGGAATGTGACGAACCGGTGCTGGAAGGCGGACGCTGACGTCGTCGCCGCAAGCGGCATCGGTGCCGGGGCCGCGGGATTCCGTATCGCCTGGCTGTACGACGCGATGAATTCCGTGGCCGGCCCGGGTCAGTACCCGGTGGACACGGGAGCACCCCCGTGCCGTGAATCGAGGAGGCGCGGTCCACATGATCGTCATCGAGGTAGGCCGACCACGCCACGGGAACTGCTCACTTCCCGTCGGACCGGGGACCGGCGGGGCAGCCGACCGGAAGTTACCCTGCAGGGCAGGTGATCCCGATCTGTGGTTCGCCGAGTCGCCGGCCGATCTCGAACGTGCCAAGGGGCTGTGTGGGGGATGCGCTGTCCGTTCCCGCTGTCTGAGTGACGCGCTCGATCGCGCCGAGCCGTGGGGTGTGTGGGGTGGTGAGATCTTTCGACAGGGGGTTGTCGTCGCCCGCAAGCGGTCCCGAGGTCGACCGCGCAGGAACACGGTGGTCGGATGCAGTCGAGTCGGAAGGTCGGGTGTCTCTCACTGCGGTGGCGACTCGGGATCGAGCGGCATCGTGTCGGCGTCCCCGTCCCGAACGGATCGGCGGTAGCGGTCGAGGTACTCGTCTTCGAGTTCCTGCGCGGCGGATTGTCCCTCCCATCGGTCCGRCACGGGAACGCCGTCGTGGGTGCAGCGGGTGCGCCGCGCGGCATCCAGGCTGGGCAGGGAGCCGCGAAACTCGCACCGGTCGAACGTGGTCAGCGGCGAGACGGTGACCCCGTCGAACGTGCAGTCCACGAAGCGCCCGCCGATGAGCGTGGCGTCGGTGAGGTCGGCCGCGTCGAGGGAGCACCGCTCGAACACGGTGTTCTCGCCGAGGGTGAGCTTCCGGAGCGACGCTCCGGTGAAATCGCAGTCGACAAGTCGACGCCCGATCCGCGACTTCGAGAGGCGGGCCGAGCGGAAGCTGCATCGCTCGAATAGTCGGTCCAGCAGGCTGTCCGCCGCCGAGATCCTGTCGAAGCAACTGTCTCGGACCTCCGTCTCGAAGACGTGCAACCGTCCCCGTGCGTGACTGAGATCGAGACGCTCCACGGACAGGTGCCTGATGGACAGATCGTCCACGGTCCCCGGCGTCAGGCCACGCAGGTCCAGCAGGCCCTGCGGTGTGGTGCCCTGTGGCGACGCGATCAGGTGCGGACCCCGGACGATGCGGGCCTGCAACTCCAGTTGCCGCCGCACGTCGGCCAGTTGATCCGGGTCCCACCGGCGGCGAAGCACCGCAGCGCTTTCGCCTGCACTCCTGCGCGTCGTCACGCGCCCACTATAGGAGTCGGAGCGGGATCTAGCGGTAGGCGCCGGGCGTCGATCCGGTCCAGCGTTTGAACGCGCGGCGGAAGGCGCTGGGCTCCGAGAAGCCGAGGCGGGTCGAGAGTTCGTCGACGGGTTCGCCGCGTCGCAGCGCGGCGATGGCGGCGTCGCGCAGCACTTCCTCACGAAGGGTGTTGAGCGAGGTGCCCTCCTGGCGCAGCAACCGGCGCAGGTGCGGCACGCTGATGGAGAGCATTTCCGCGATCTCCTCCGCGGTGCACGTCCGCCCGCGCACACCCATCTCCAGGACCCGGCGGACCTGTGCGGACGCGGTGCTGTCGTAGTCGCGTGCGGAGAGAAGGAGATTCGGCGACTCGCGCAGGTACTCGGCGAGGCTCTGCTCGTCCTGGATGAGCGGCGCGCGCAGGATCGCGTTGTCGAACTCGAGTGAGGCCACGCTCGCGTCGAACGTGACGGGGACACCGAAGATGGTGTCGTAGTGCTTCGCGAACTGAGCCTCGGGCTGCGGGTAGGGGATGAGCACGGACCGCAGCTTGACGCGCCGGCCCACCAGCCAGGCTGCGAACCGGTGCAGCAGGATCAGTTCGAAGTCCGTGACCAGCCGGAAGGCCTCGTCGGCGAACTCGGGGGAGACGGCGCCGTCGCGGACCTCGACGCGTACCTCGAGACGGGTYGACTCGTCGCCGGGGACGAGGGTGAGTGGCGGCACCGGCAGCGCCCGTGTCACGTCGGCCATCCGTTCGAGGGCACTACCGAGATCGGGTCGGTGGATCAGCGACAGGCAGATCAGCCGGAACGTCCCGCGCGGCACCGGCGACACGCCGATACCGAACAGTTCGTCGTCGGTGAGTTGCCACGTGGCCTGGGTGAACGCCGTGACCTGCTCCGGTGTCAGTCGGGTGCGGGGATCCTCGAGCGAGGCCACGTCGATCCCCGAAGCCTCGAGCATGCCGGCCAGGTCGGCCCCGGCCGTTTTGGCGAGATGCAGCGCACGACGGAGGAAGTCTGCCGGGATCGTTGCCAGACTCACCGCGGCACCTCGAGCCGGCGCAGGCGCGACACCGCCTCCGACAGCACGTCCTCGCGCTTGCAGAACGCGAAGCGCACCAGGTGATTCCACTGATCGGGGCGGTCGGTGAACGCACTGATCGGCACCGCCGCGACCCCCACCCGCTGCGGCAGCGTCCGGCAGAACTCGACGCCGTCGCGGGTACCGAACGCGCTGATGTCGGCGCACAGGAAGTACGTGCCGCCGCCCGAATAGACGTCGAATCCGGTGTCCCGCAGCGCCGTCGCGAGCAGATCGCGTTTGCGCTGCAGTTCGTCGCGCATGGACCGCACCCATGCCTGCTCGTGCTCGAGCGCGTACGCGACGGCGGGCTGGAACGGGCCGCCGGCGACGAACGACATGAACTGCTTGGCGGCGCGGACGGCGTCGATCAGTTCCGCGGGCCCGAGCGCCCAGCCGGTCTTCCAACCGGTGACGTTGAACGTCTTCGCGGCGCTCGATACGGTGACGGTGCGCTCGTACATCCCCGGCAGCGACGCCATCGGGGTGTGCGTGCGGCCGTCGAAGACCAGGTGTTCGTACACCTCGTCGCTGATGACCAACAGGTCGTGCTCGCACGCCAGTTCGGCGACCGCCATCAACTCGGCCTCGGTGAGCACCGTCCCGGTGGGGTTGTGCGGCGAATTGACCACCAGCATCCGGGTGTTCGGGGTGATCGCGGCCCGCAGGGCGTCGAGGTCGAGGGCGAAGCTGTCGCCGTCCCGCACCATCGGCACGGCCCGGCGGACCGCCCCGGCCAGCGCGACGGCGGCGGCGTACGAGTCGTAGTACGGCTCGATCAGCACCACCTCCTCGCCGGGCTCGACGAGCCCGAGGATCGCGGCACTGATCGCCTCGGTGGCGCCGACGGTGACCAGGACCTCGGAGTTGGGGTCGTGCGAGATGCCGTACCGGACGGCGCGGTCGGCGACGATGGCCTGCCGCAGCACCGGCATGCCCGGACCCGGCGGGTACTGGTTGAGGCCGTCCGCGATGGCACGGCGCGCCGTCTCGAGCATCGCCGCCGGGCCGTCGGTGTCCGGGTAGCCCTGGCCCAGGTTGATCGCGTCGTGCTCGGTGGCCAGCGCTGTCATCTCGGCGAAGATGGTGGACGCGAACGGTTGCAGTCGCGAGACGGTGCGGGAACGTGGCGCTGCGGGCATTTGTCCAGCGTAGCGGCGTGGACGTCGTCGAACGAACTCGGTGTGTCACGTTCTCGGGTGCTGCATCGTCCTAGGGGTGGACGGGCGCGCACCGGCGCCCGACGACGGTCGAGACCACGGAGGAGATCATGCCTCGTATTGCCCCTGTGTCCCCGCAGGAAGCCGGCCCCCTGATCAAGGCCGCGTACAAGTACGTGGGTCGCCGGTACGGCGAGGTGCCCGAGCCCTTCGCGGTGGTCGCCAACCATCGCAAGCTGTTCGCGGTGTCGGCCGCTCACGAGATGGGCGCCCAGAAGGCCTCGACCGTGCTGCCGCCCAATGTCCGCGACATCGCGGTGTACCGGGTGGCATGGACCGTCGGCTGCTCGTGGTGTATCGACTTCGGCACGATGCTCCAGCGGTTCGAGGGACTGGACGTGGAGCGCCTGCAGCACATCGCCGACTATGCGGACTCGCCCCTGTACACCGAGGACGAGCGGATCGCGATCGCGTACGCCGACGCCATGACCGAGACTCCCACGACCGCGACCGACGAGCAGGTGGCCGAGCTCGAACGGCGGTTCGGACGCGACGGCGTCGTGRAGCTGACCTACCAGATCGGGCTCGAGAACATGCGGTCGCGGATGTACTCGGCGCTCGGCATCCACGACCAGGGGTTCGACTCCGGCGATGCGTGCCGGGTGCCCTGGGCGACGGATCAGGGGACGGCGGATCGGGAACGGAAAGCCTGATCCCGCGCAACTTCTCGCGGTTCGCGATGTCTTGGGCGGCCCACACCCTGCCATCGCCGACCGTGAACGCGGTGACCCGCCCCGGAACACCGGGGTGGACGTCCTCGCCGGGGGAGCCGTGGCCGAGGACCCCGGTGGGTCGTCGACCGATACGGGTGCAGCGCGGCGACGACCGCGTCGAGGTCGCCGGCCGCCATCGCGGAGAGCAGTCGGGTGACGACCTCGGCGTGCGCGGCGTCGGGGACCGGCGGCGGTGCGGCGGCGACCGCGCGCCGGGCGCGGGACGCGAGCTGCCGAGCGGACGGAACGTTCACCGACAGCACGCCTGCGATCTCGTCGAACGGCACCGCGAAGCCGTCGTGCAGGACGAACGCCACCCGCTGGGCGGGGGAGAGGGCGTCCAGCACGACCATCGCCGCCATACGGTTTGCTTCTTGCCGTACAACCGATTCCAGTGGATCCGGCGGGTTCGACGGCGTCGGGTCGGTGCCGATCGGCTCGGGCGGCCACTGTCCGACGTACCGTTCGCGGCGCGCCGTCGCCGACCGGAGGCGGTCCAGGCAGATCCGGTCGACGACGGTGGTCAGCCACGCCCGCAGGTCGCGGATGGCCGCGGTGTCGGCAGCGGCCAGTCGCAGCCAGGCGTCCTGCACGGCGTCCTCGGCGTCGCTCACGCTGCCGGTGAGGCGGTACGCCGCGGACAGCAGGTGGCTGCGGTGCGACTCGAACGACTCCGCGAGTGGCGCGACGCTCATGCCGTGATCCTACGTCCGCCCCCGTGTTGGACAAATGTCCACTTTGTAAGCCCGATCACATTAATGTGAACATCGGTAACGGCTACCGCTAGCGTGTTGTCCGGGTAACAGCAGGGCGGTTCCGGTGATCTCGCCGACATGCTTTGAGTGGCGAGTGGTGGAGGGCCGTCGACGTTGAACACGGTGTCGAAGCTGGCCAGGTGGCAGCTGAGCGCGTTCGTGGTGCTCGCGATCCTGAGCGTGATCTTCGTGGGCGGACGCTATGTTCGGCTCGACAACCTGATGGGTTTCGGGCAGTACTCCGTCTACGTGGACCTGCCGTCGTCGGGTGGCATCTTCACCAACGCCGAGGTGACGTACCGGGGTGTGCCGGTGGGCCGGGTCGGCGACCTCACGCTCACTGCCGACGGGGTCCGGGTGGAACTGCACCTCGACAACGACGGGCCGGACGTGCCCGCGTCCGCGGCGGCGGTGGTCGCCAACCGGTCGGCGATCGGTGAGCAGTACGTGGATCTGCGGCCCGACCGAGACTCCGGGCCGTACCTGCGGGACGGGTCGGTGATCGACGTCGACGACGCCGCAGTCCCGATCCCGGTCGAGGACCTCATCGCATCGGTCGACTCGCTCGCGCGATCAGTCCCGACCGACAGCCTGCACGCCGTCGCGACCGAACTCGGGAAGGCGTTCGACGGCCAGGGCGACAACCTGCGGACCGTCGTCGACTCGCTGGCCGACTTCACCCGCGTGGCCTCCGCCGCGTTGCCGCAGACCCTCGACCTCGTGTCCGACGGTCGCACCGTGCTCGACAGCCAGGCGGACCAGGCGTCGTCGATCCGTTCGTTCAGTTCCGACCTCGACGCGCTCACCGCGCAGTTGCGCTCGAGCGACCCGGACGTGCGCCGGCTGATCGGCACCGGCGCCGCCACCAGTGAGCAGGTGGGGGCGCTGGTCCGTGACAGCGGCGCCGACCTCACCGAGGTGCTGTCGAACACCCGGCAGATCGTCTCGCTCGCGCCGGGGCGCGAGGCCTACCTGCGGACCGCGCTGCAGTTGCTGCCGGCGCTGCCGGTGGCGGCGCGTGCCGTGGCGCCGGGCGACGGCACCATCCACTTCGGCCTCGTCCTCGAGACCAACAACCCGCCGGCGTGCACCCTCGGCTACGAGAGCACCCACGAGACGCTCGCCGAGATGAAGCGTCGCGACCCGGACTTCGGCGACACCCGCGACGACTTCCCGTTCTCCTCCGATGTCCGGTGCCTCGTCCCGCAGGGTAGCGCCACCGGTGTCCGCAACGCCGAGCGTGCGGTGCTCGCCGACCCGACGGTGTCGCAGCCGTGGGACGCGAAGCCCAAGCAGGCCCCGGATGCGTTGAACCTCAACCCGATTGCGTCCGTGCTCGCGACCGTCATGGGCATCGCTCCGCCGCACTGATGACCCGATCCGTGAACGGGACACAGTGGGAAATGCGGAACCGGCCTGCGAAATCCGCCGATGTGCGAGAGACTGAGCTGACCCCCTAGTAGGAGGTCACCTCGTATGGAACTCCGATCGAACGGGTCTCTACCCGGGGAAATTCGTCCAGCCTTGTTGCAGGACTTCGATCTTCGGAGGTCGAACACGATTCCGGCCGTGCTGTGGTGGGTCGTTCTGATGCTCATGGTTGCCGCGGTGCCGGCTGTCGCGACGGTTCTGCTGATGGGTTCGGTGACCCTCGCAATGACAATGGCTCTCGTTACCGTCGGCGGGGTCGGCCTTGCGGCGCTGATGATCTGACGACGTCACCATCCGAATTGGGGTGGGGTGAATCCCATCAGTGCAATTCATTCGGCGGCCCGGCCGAGACCAGTGCAACCAATTGGTTGTTCGATGCCGGAGCGTGGCGCTCACAGTGCGATCGAGTCGAGTCCGTCCGCCTCTATGCCGATGGAGGCTCGATCCAAGGTCGCGTCGAGGACCCGGAAGAGTCGCTCGGCGTCACCGGCCGGCCAGTTTTCTGGAAGCAGCGACATCGGCAACAGTGGGTCGGTCTGTGTGATGGAGAGCCACTCGGCCTGGACCCGGATTCGGGTGGCGAAGGCATGTTCGCGACTCGATCCGGACGTTTCGTCGTTCTGCCACCGCGACGTGAACCCGGTATAGCGGGCAGCGATCTCGTCGAGGTCGAATGCCGAGGTCACGAGCGCTTCGTCGGTGGTGGGCGGGAGGACCCGCCCGACCATCACGGTGAGGTCCACGTCGGCGAACTCGGGGCCGAGGATCGTCGCTACGTTATGCCGGCGGGGTGCCACCCACAGTCCAGAGGCGGTGTTCCCGAAGCCGGCCCAGCTCAGTCGCGACCGTGCCCGGTGGCGAAGATGGCGCGAGTCCTCGGGCACCGACAGCGCGACCGTCGTCCACACGCCGTCCCAGTCCGCGCCACCCATGCTGCGCCAGATCTTCTTCGAGCCTTCCTCGAACACTGACGTTCCGTGTTCGGTGAGGGCGTAGTAGGTCTTGCGACCCACCTTGTGCCGCTCCAGCAGGCCTCGGTCCGTCATTCGGGCGAGCAGCGACCGAGTGGCCGACTGGCCGACATCCAGCCAGCCGAACAGCTCGACAAGGGACGCGCCACTGATGGCGATCGGTTTCCAGAGAAGGTGCATTCCAAGGAACGCGAGAAGGAGCGACTTGGGGGTGATGTCGACCTTGTCGACGGGCTCTGCAGTGAGGTTATACCGCATGCCGTGGAGTCTAGTTGTCGCCTACTGGGGGTGGCCCGCCAAGTCAATTGCAACTCATCTTATTGACGCAACGCAATGAAGATGCATAGTATTCGGCCCGTCAGATGAGTGAGGTGGATCACGGTTCGGCCCGGATTCGCCGTCCGTTCAGAGCACTCCCAGTGAGGTTTTCCCATGGATCAGAGCTATCCCGAGGCTGCAAAGGATCCGGCGATGCTCAAGCGCGCCGCCGCATCCAGCTTCCTCGGCAGCGTCATCGAGTACTTCGACTTCTTCGTCTACGCCACCTGCGCTGCGGTGGTCTTCAAGGACGTCTTCTTCTCCAACATGAGCCCGCTGGCGGGCACCCTCGCGAGCCTGGCCACGTTCGCTGCGGGCTACCTGGCGCGGCCCTTCGGCGGTGTCATCTTCGGCCACTACGGCGACCGACTCGGCCGCAAGCGGATGCTCGTTCTGACAATGTCGATCATGGGCATCGCCAGCGCCCTCATCGGCGTCCTGCCCACGTACGCCACGGCCGGAGCGATCGCACCGATCCTGCTCGTGCTTCTGCGCGTGGTCCAGGGCATAGCGCTGGGCGGCGAGTGGGGCGGCGCGGTACTGATGTCGGCGGAGCACGCAGATTCCCGACGCGGCTTCTGGGCAAGTTTCACCAACGCGGGTGCCCCGACTGGCACGCTGATCTCCACCGTCGTCATCACCTCGACCATCGCGATCCTGGGCAACGACGCCTTCGTCGAGTGGGGCTGGCGTCTGCCGTTCCTGTTCAGCCTCCTGCTTCTCGTGCTCGGTCTCGTGGTCCGTGCCAAGGTCGACGAGTCGCCCGAGTTCATTGCAGCCACCGATCGCGCGCCGGACACCGGCATCCCGCTGCTGCGGCTGCTCAAGGCGCAGCCCAAGGTGCTGTTCCTCTCTGTCGGAGTCGGGCTGGGGGCCTTTGTCTTCCAAGGCGCCTTGACCACCTACTCCATCGCCTACGGCGTACAGTCCGGGGTCCCGCGCCAGGAGATCCTCAACGCGCTCACCATTTCGTCGTTCCTGTCGATCTTCGGCATCATCGGGTGGTCGGCCCTGTCCGACAAGATCGGCCGGCGGCCGATGGTCATCGCCGGCTCCGTCGGCATCATCGCGTGGGGATTCGCGCTCTTCCCCCTGATCGGATCGAAGAGCTTTCCGTTGATCGTCCTCGCCATGGTGGTCGGCCAGGCGATCGTCCACCCGATGGTCTACGGCCCCCTCGCCGGCCTGTACACGGAGCTGTTCAGCACCGAATACCGATACACCGGAGCTTCGCTCGGTTATCAGCTCGCCGGGATCGGTGCGGGTGTCTCCCCGGTACTGTTCGCCGAGATCATGCGCTCGAACGGCGGCACGAGCACCCTCGGGCTGTCTGCGGTCATCGCACTGACCGCCCTGGTGAGCATCGCCTGCATCATCAAGCTCGGTGAGACCAAGAACCGAAGACTCTCGCGCGTCGCCTCCGACGGGGCTGACACGCAGTCCGTCGCCGCCGATGTATCCGCGGCGGGGGTGGCGTGATGCGGGGCGGCTACCGTCCGGGCCTGGCCACACTGTCCGAGCGGCGGGCTCGGATGAGCGGTGACTCGGTGGCGCTGGTCTACCGGGACACCGCGCTCAGCTACCGCGAGGTCCACAACCGCGTCCTCGTCCGGGCCGCACAGCTCGCGCGGTGCGGGGTGGGACAGGGGGACCGGGTCGCCTATCTGGGTCCCAACCACCCGGCATTCGTCGAAACGATGCTCGCGGTGGTCCGGCTCGGGGGCGTCTTCCTTCCGCTCAACCACCGTCTCTCGGCTCCCGAGCTGGACTACCAGCTGACCGATGCCGGGGTCTCTGTGCTCCTCGTCGCCCCCGAGTCGCGGGCGACCGCGGGTTCGCTAGGAGTCGACGGCGTCGTCGTCGAGGACGTGGTGTGGTCGACCGAATCGGTGGATACGCCCGGTGATCCGATCGGCGCCGCCGAGGTCGGCGGGCACGATCCCGCCTTCGTCCTGTACACCTCCGGCACGACGGGTCGTCCGAAGGGCGCGATCCTCACCCACGAGAACCTGTTGTGGAACAGCTTCAACCTCCTCCTCGATCTCGACGTCGCCTCCGACGAGGTGACCCTGGTGTCGGCTCCGCTCTTCCACGTGGCGGCGCTCGACCAACTGGTGCTGACGGTGTACCTCAAGGGCGGTACCAGCGTCCTCGTCCCGAAATGGGAAGTCGATCTCGCCTTCGATCTCATCGAACGTCACAGGGTCACGTGGATGTTCGGCGTCACCACGATGTACGCCGACCTCGCGCAGTCGCCGCGCTGGCCGCAAGCCGACCTGAGCTCCATCCGTAGCGTCATGTCGGGCGGTGCGCCGATCCCGGTGCATCTCATCGACACCTACCGGGCGAAGGGTGTCACCTTCTGTCAGGGGTACGGCCTCACCGAGACCGCGCCCGGCGCAACCTTCCTCGCTCCCGGGGACGCGGTCCGCAAGGCCGGTTCGGCGGGACAGCAGGTGATGTTCGACGAGGTCAAGATCGTCGACGACATCGGTGTGGAGTGCCCCCGCGGCACCGCCGGCGAGGTGATCATCCGGGGCCCCAACGTCACGCCCGGCTACTGGCGGAACGACGCGGCGACCGCTGCGGCCTTCACCGCCGGCGGCTGGTTCCACTCCGGCGACATCGCGTACATGGACGACGACGGGTTCGTCTTCGTCGTCGACCGCATGAAGGACATGTACATCTCGGGCGGTGAGAACGTCTACCCGGCCGAGGTCGAAAGCGTGCTGTTCCAGCACCCCGACGTTCTCGAGGCCGCGGTCGTCGGCGCCCCGGACGACCGTTGGGGCGAGGTGGGTCATGCCCACGTCGTCCGGCGGGAGGGCTCGGATCTCGACCGGGACGCCCTCCTGGCCTTCGCGACCGAGCGACTGGCCCGGTACAAGGTCCCGAAACTGGTGTCGTTCGTTCCTGCCCTACCTCGCACCGGCTCCGGAAAGGTGCGCAAGCAAGACCTCCGCGCCGGCACCGCGCTCGGCGCTCACTCCGATTCCGTACAACAGATCTGCACGATCAGCAAGGCGATGAATTGATATGACCACCGCCATCTCCGAATCCCTCGTCTTCGACCAGCGCGGCGACATCGGCATCCTCACCCTGGATCGACCGCACAAGCGAAATGCCCTCGACGACAAGACCGTTCTCTCCCTCGGCGACTTCTTCCGGACGCCCCCCGAGGGTGTGCGTGCCATCGTCCTGACCTCGTCCGGCGATCACTTCTGCGCCGGCCTCGACCTCTCGGAGCTCTCGGACCGGGACGCCGTCGCCGGACTCCATCACTCCCGTATGTGGCACAAGTCGCTCGGCGAGATGGCGGGCGGCACGATCCCCGTGGTCGCGGTCCTGCGCGGTGCGGTCGTCGGTGGCGGACTCGAACTCGCCAGCGCCGCGCACATCCGAGTGGCGGAGCGAAGCGCGTTCTTCGCGCTGCCGGAAGGACAGCGCGGGCTGTTCGTGGGCGGCGGGGCCTCGGTGCGGGTTCCGCGGTTGATCGGCGTCGCCCGGATGCAGGACATGATGCTCACGGGTCGGGTCCTCACCGCAGACGAGGGCGAACGTGTCGGCCTCGCAACCTATCTCGTCGACAACGGTGGTGGCGACAACCTGGCCTGCGAGCTCGCCGGGAAGATCGCCTCGAACTCTCCTGTCACCAACTACTCGGTGATGCACGCCCTTCCACGGATCGCCGAGGTCGGCCCGGACGAGGGGCTGATGATGGAGTCGCTCATGGCCGCCGTCGCGCAGTCCAGCCAGGAAGCCAAGCATCGGATGAACGAGTTCCTCACCGGCCGTGGGCCAAAGGTCCGCACCGCGGACGGAGGGGCGAACTGATGGCGGCGATCCTGCGGTCCGTGCCCGCCGACGCCCGGGACACCACGCGGGTCGGGGCCTTCATGGACTGGCTCGGAGCCGAGCGCGGTGTGCGGGTGGAGAACTGGGACGACCTCTACCGGTGGTCGGTCGAGGACGTCGAGGGATTCTGGGCGGCGATCTGGGACCATTTCGGCGTCGTCACCCACCGCCCGTACCGCCAGGTGCTCGAGGCCCGGGTGATGCCCGGCGCGCGGTGGTTCACCGGCGCACTCCTCAACTACACCGAGCACTCTCTCGGAACCGAAGTGGACCTGGACGCGGTCGCCGTGGTGGCCACGTCGCAGACCCGCGCCGACATCACGATGACCTTCGGTCAACTGCGCGACGAGGTCCGCCGCGTGCGGGCCGGCCTCGTCGACCTCGGGGTGGGCCGCGGCGACCGGGTCGCCGGCTACCTGCCCAACGCCCCCGAGGCGCTCGTCGCGTTCCTCGCCACGGTGAGCCTCGGCGCGATCTGGGCGGCATGCGCACCCGAGTTCGGCGCCCACAGCGTCGTGGACCGGTTCGGTCAGATCGGCCCCAAGGTGCTGTTCGTCGTCGGCGGCTACACATACGGATCCAAGACCGTCGATCGTCGTGACGAGGTCGCCCACATCCGCGAGAATCTCCCGGGGGTCTCCACGGTGGTCTCGGTCGCCTACGGCGAGCACGTCGTCACCGACGACGTCGTGGCCTGGAACGACCTCGGGCGCGGTGAGGCCGGTGCACCGGGGTCGATGCCCGATGTCGAGCCGGTCCCGTTCGACCACCCGCTCGTGGTGCTGTTCTCGTCCGGCACCACCGGCAAGCCCAAGGCCATCGTGCACGGCCACGGCGGCATTCTGCTCGAGACCCTCAAGAACCACGCCCTCCACTTCGATCTCGGGCCTGGGGACACGTTCTCCTGGTTCAGCACCACGGCGTGGATGATGTGGAACTCCCTGGTCGGCGGACTGCTGGTGCGGTCGTCGATCGTCATGATCGACGGCAACCCCATGTACCCGGACTCGGGCCACCAGTGGCGGGTGGCCGCTGAGACCGGTGCGACGGTGATGGGCATGAGCCCGGGCGTGGTCATGGCGTGCCGACGCGAAGGTCTCGATCCCACAACCGAATTCGATCTCTCGGCCGTCCGGCAGTTCGGCGCCGCCGGCAGCCCGCTGCCGCGGGAGGGCTACGAGTGGATCTCCGACCGCTTCGGCCCCGGCGTGCTCCTCAACGTCGGCAGCGGCGGCACGGACGTGTGCACCGGCATCATCCAGGCCTCGCCGATGACCCCGGTCTACGCGGGCGAGATGTCCGGGCCGAGCCTCGGTTTCGCGGCGGCCGCGTACGACGGGGACGGCAACGAGGTGGTCGGTGAGCTCGGCGAACTCGTCATCACGCTGCCGGTGCCGTCGATGCCGGTGAAGTTCTGGGGCGACGACGACGGCTCCCGATACCGAAGCGCATACTTCGACACCTATCCGGGGGTGTGGCGGCACGGCGACTGGATCCGCTTCGACCCGGAGGGCGGTGCAGTCATCACCGGCCGGTCCGATGCGACTCTCAACCGTGGTGGTGTCCGGCTCGGCACCGCCGAGTTCTACCGCGTGGTCGAGGAGCTGCCCGGCATCGCCGACTCCCTCGTCGTCCACCTCGAGGACGCCGACGGCGGGATGGGCCGCCTGGTCCTGTTCGTCGTCACCGACCCCGGCGTGGAGGTCGACGACGCGCTGAGGAGGACCGTCTCGACGACTCTGCGGACGGCGCTGTCGCCGCGGCACATCCCGGACGAGATCCATCCCGTCGCGGTGGTGCCGTACAACCGGACCGGGAAGAAGCTCGAGATCCCGGTCAAACGGATCCTTCTCGGGGCCTCGCCGGACAGCGTCGCGGCACCCGGTTCGCTGGCGCAACCGGAGGCCCTCGACGCGTTCGTCGCGTGGAGCGTCACGGGAGCGATCGGATGAGCGCCCCGGCTGCGGCGCAGATCCGGACCGTCGCGGTGATCGGGACCGGCGTCATCGGCGCGGCGTGGGTGGCAGGCTTCCTCGCCGCCGGTCTCGACGTCGTCGCCACCGACCCGGCCGACGGAGCCGAGGCGCGGCTCCGGTCCTATCTCGACGAAACCAGCGATCTCGTCACCGAACTCACCGGATCCGCGGTGTCCGAGCGTGGTGAGCTCCGGTTCGTCGCGACCGCCGCCGAGGCTGCGCGCGACGCCGATTTCGTCCAGGAGAACGGCCCCGAGAGACTGGACGCGAAGGGTGCGCTGCTCGCGGAGATCGACGCCGCGGCGCGCCCGGGCGTGATCATCGCGTCGTCGACGTCCGGTCTCGAGCCGAGCGCGCTGCAGGCCGCGTGTCCGGTCGATCCCGGCCGTGTGCTGGTGGGCCACCCGTTCAACCCCGCGCACATCATTCCGCTCGTCGAGGTGGTACCGGGCGGGGCCACGCCGCCCGAGACGGCGCAGGTGGCGCTCGACTTCTACCGCCTGGTCGGCAAGAAGCCGATCCTCGTCCGCGCCGAGATCCCCGGGCACGTCACCAACCGGTTGCAAGCCGCCCTCTGGCGCGAGGCCTACTCGCTGGTGGACCGCGGTGTGGTATCCGTCGCCGACATCGACACCGCCATCTCGAACGGGCCGGGACTGCGCTGGGCCATCATCGGACCACTTACCGCACAGCACCTTTCCGGTGGGAAGGGCGGCCTGCGGCATCTGCTGGAACACCTGGGCCCACCCACCCAGAAGTGGATGGACGACCTCGGGACGCCGCAGCTCACCCCGGAACTCGCCGACAAACTCGTCGCCGGCATGGACGACGAGATGGCGGGGGTAGACCAGGCAGGCCTGGTCGCGGACCGCGACCGATTGCTGGTCGACATCATGCGACTCAAACGCGCCGGCCGAAACCTGCCCTGACAGTTCCCACCCGATCCACAGAGGATTAACGATGTACTCTCCCGCAATCGATCTCGACGCCATCACCGCCATCGACGTGCACACCCACGTCGAAGCGGACGGTGCGCACCACTGCTCGCTCGACCAGGAACTGCTCGACGCCTCGGCCAAGTACTTCAAGCCCGGGGTCAACCGCACGCCCACCGTCGACGACCTCGCCGAGTACTACCGCGAGCGCAACATGGCCGCCGTGGTGTTCACCGTCGACGCGCGCACCGCACTCGGCGGGCACCCGCCGGTCTCCAGTGAGGAGATCGCGGCGAAGGCCGCCGAGCACCCCGACGTCCTGATCCCCTTCGGATCCGTGGACCCGCACGACGTCGGCACTGCCGTCGCCCGGATCACGACCCTGGCGAGGGACTACGGCGTTCGGGGCATGAAGTTCCACCCCAGCCTGCAGGGATTTCTGCCCAACGACCCGATCTACTACCCGATCTACGAGGCGTGCGCCGAGCACGGGCTCGTGACGCTCTTCCACACCGGGCAGACCGGGATCGGTGCCGGTCTGCCAGGTGGCCGCGGCATCAAACTGCGGTACTCGGACCCGATGCTGCTCGACGACGTCGCAGCCGACTTCCCGACGCTGACGATGATCCTCGCCCACCCCTCGGTCCCGTGGGTCGACTCCTCGATCTCCATGGCCACCCACAAGGCGAACGTGTACGTCGACCTGTCGGGTTGGTCGCCGAAGTACTTCCCGCCGCAGCTCGTTCGCAACATCAACTCGCTGCTCAAGCACAAGGCGCTCTTCGGATCCGACTATCCGGTGCTGACGCCGGATCGGTGGATGGCCGACTTCGCGGAACTGGGCATCAAGGACGACGTCATGCCCCTGGTGATGAGGGAGAACGCTATCCGGGTGCTCGGACTCGACCGACCCACGGGGCGGTGATGCAGCGGTGAGGACGAGTGCCGAGGCCGAATGGCTCCTCGACGACGAGCACCGGGACCTCCGGGAGATGGCCGCCGAGATAGCGAATCGTCAGGTGGCGCCGCACGCCGCCGCGGTAGACGAGTCGGGAGAGTTCCCGGAGCGGTCACTGGCGGCGGTGACCGCGAGCGGGTTGCACGCGATCGGCATCCCCGAGGCGTACGGCGGGCAGGGCGGAGACCACCTCGCCTCCGCGATCGTCGCCGAGGAGATCGCCCGCGCGTGCGCAACTACGCAGCAGGTCGCCGGCGGCAACGAACTCTTCGCCATCCCGCTCCTGCTCGCGGGCTCGGAGGAACTCAAGGCCCGGTACCTGCCGAGGATCGCGTCCGGCGAGCATCTCGGGGCCTTCGCGCTGAGCGAGCCCGAGGCCGGCAGCGACATCGCGAGCATCAAGGTCCGGGCCAGGCAGACGGACGGCGGCTGGCTGCTGAAGGGCACGAAGCGGTGGATCACCAACGCGGGCCGTGCCGACGTCTACGTCGTGTTCGCCTCGACCGACCCGGCCGCCGGCGCCAAGGGGATCTCTGCGTTCGTCGTGGAGGCCGCGGACGAGGGGATCGTGTTCGGGGCGCCGGAGCGGAAGATGGGCCTGAAGGGATCTCCGACCCGGGAGGTCACGTTCGAGGACGTGTTCGTTCCCGGCGACCGCATGGTCGGTGAGCCCGGCCGTGGCATGCGCATCGCCCTCGGGACGCTGGACCGGACCCGGACGGCCGTGGCGGCGCAGGCAGTCGGTATCGCACAGGGCGCCCTGGACGCCGCGGTGTCCTACGCGGCCGAACGTGAGCAGTTCGGTTCCCCGATCTCCGAGTTCCAGGGCATCCAGTTCATGGCGGCCGACATGGAGACGAAGGTCCGGGCGTCGCGGCTGCTCACGTGGGCTGCCGCGATCGCCTGCGATCGTGGACACCGGGAGATCGGGTCGGCGGGCGCGATGGCCAAGTGCTTCGCCTCCGACACCGCCATGGCGGTGACCACCGACGCTGTTCAAATCCTCGGTGGCGCAGGGTATGTCAAGGACTTTCCGGTGGAGCGAATGATGCGCGACGCGAAGATCACCCAGATCTACGAGGGAACCAATCAGATCCAGCGGATCGTCATCGCCCGCCACCTCTTCCACGGACGAGCTCGATAGCACACAGAATGGAGCAACCAATGTCAGGTACGGCGCAGCACGCACCATCGGCCGTCGCCAAGGCGGCCGTCGCCTTCTCGGTCGCGGCCTTCACACTCACCGCCTGTGGCGGCGCGAACGCATCCGAGCCCGAGTCGATCTCACTGTCCGCGCCCGCGGGACCGGCCGGGACGACCTTCTGGGACGTCGGGGAGCAGCCGCCCGCCGACGCGAAGCCGGGCGATGTTCACTCGGTCCAGCCCCGGTCCGACGCTCCGGAGGGAAGTCAGGGCTGGAACATCGTCTACGTCTCCGAAATCCAGCCCGGAGTCCGGAAGTACGTATCCGGGGAGATCTACGTTCCGCTGTCCAAGGGCGACGGTCCCCGCGACATGGTGCTGTGGAACCACGAGACCACCGGGCTGGCCGACAACTGTGCCCCGTCCAGACGGAGCTTGGGGGAGGGGGATCAGTCCCGCGTTCCGGCGATCGGCGAACTTCTCGACCAGGGATATGTGGTCGCCATGAGTGACTATCCGGGACAAGCCCTTCCGGGGCCGTCCTACTACATGGCCGGTGAGGTCAACGCCCGGGCTTCTCTCGACGTCCTGCGCGCTGTGCACAACCTCCCCGAGATCGACGCCTCGAACCGGTTCGTCGAATACGGCTGGTCGCAGGGCGGACAGACGACGATGCACGTCGAATCGATCCTGGATTCGTACGCCCCCGAATTCGACGGTGTGGGAGCTGGATTGATCGCGCCGGCGGTCCGCATCCGTGAACTGACCCTCAACTCGATGCAGAGTCCGGAGTTGGCGGGCTACGTCATTTCCACCCTGCCGGGCATCAAGGCGGCCTACCCGGATCTGCGTTACGGCGACTTCCTCACGGCCCCGGCGATGGAGCAGCTTCCGGTGCTCAGCGACGGCTGCTTCGACATCTGGAGCAGCGCTGCATCTTTGCGTGACGCGTACCAGCCGGGCGCGATGTCGCCGGACGGTAGTTGGTGGAAGGCCTTCACCGCCGTCGACGACTTCCGGCCCGCAGGGTCCATGCCGTTCGTCATCTATCAGGGATCGGACGACACGACCACCCCCGTTGCACTGACGTCACGCGAGCAGGAGGGACTGTGCCGCACCGGAACCGAGTCCGACTACCGCGAGTTCCCCGGGCTCGACCACGAGTCCGTCGTTCCCGAGGCGGCGAAGCAGTTCCCCGCATGGGCTGCAGACCGGTTCGCCGGGAAGGCCGCACCGAGCAACTGCCCGCAGCCGTGATCGCCGGTCCCGGACCCGGTTGCTGACGCCCGGTCCGCCCCGTGCCTCTCGGGGGCGGGTCGGACCGGGCTATCCGCGCAGTTCGTTCGGCAGCTCTGCCGGATCGACCAGGACGAACTGGTTGCTCGACCCGCGCACCTTCTCCGACATCGAGATGTTCTTGCGCAGCAGATTCCACTCCACATCGTCGATGCGGGCGGTGGCCTGCGTGAGCACCTTGCTGTCGCGGGTGCCCCAGGCGATCGGCATGAAACTCACCATCTGCCACGTGTCGCCGTTGCCCCGCGAGCTGCGGTCGCCCAGCACCGACACCGACGGGATCTTCTTGCCCACGGTCCAGCCCCGGCCGGGCAGGGCGCGGACGGTGCGGGTCGCGAGCGCGTAGTGCGGTTCGGTGGCGTCGGGCTTGGCGATGTCGAGTAACGAGAGCAGCGTGTACCCGCGGGGGTGGATCTCCGACACCACGGCCGGCACCAGGTTGCCCTTGGCGTACAGCTCGTCGATGCTGCCGACCTTGCGCGGCGTCCACACCACCATCCACAGCGACGTCACCGCGCACACCGCGAGGACGGCGCCGAGGATGTACGACCACGGCTGGCCCAGGACGAACAGTCCGGCGGCGCCGGCGCCGAGGGCGACCGCCATCACCGCGGCCGACCACTGCAGCCGCCGGAGATCTGCGAGGGTCTCGTTGACGGACTTGGCGTGAAGCTTGTCGACGGGGAACTCGAAGCGTCGCACGGGGGTGAAGTCCTATCCGATGGTCGGGCCGAGTAGGTCGTCGGCGTCCGTGATGCGGTACGCGTAGCCCTGTTCGGCGAGGAAGCGTTGGCGGTGGGCGGCGTACTCGGCGTCGAGCGTGTCCCGAGCGACCACCGAGTAGAAGTGTGCCTGACCGCCGTCGTGCTTCGGCCGCAGGAGTCGGCCCAGCCGCTGCGCCTCCTCCTGCCGGGAGCCGAACGTGCCCGACACCTGCACCGCCACCGACGCCTCCGGCAGGTCGATGGAGAAGTTCGCGACCTTGCTGACCACGAGGGTCTGGATCTCGCCGGCACGGAACTTGTCGAAGAGGAGCTCGCGTTCCTTGTTTCGCGTGGAACCCTGGATGACCGGGGCGTCGAGTTCCTCGCCCAGCTCCTCGAGCTGGTCCAGGTAGGCGCCGATCACCAGGGTCGGCGCACCGGGGTGCCGGTCCAGGATCGACTTCACGACGGCGTGCTTGGTCCGGGCCGTCGAGCACAGCTTGTAGCGCTCCTCCGGCTCGGCCGTCGCGTACGCCATGCGTTCGGCGTCGGTGAGCGTGACCCGCACCTCGATGCAGTCGGCGGGCGCGATCCACCCCTGCGCCTCGATGTCCTTCCACGGCGCGTCGTACCGCTTGGGGCCGATGAGGGAGAACACGTCGCCCTCGCGGCCGTCCTCGCGGACCAGCGTCGCGGTGAGGCCGAGGCGTCGACGCGACTGTAGGTCGGCGGTCATCCGGAACACCGGGGCGGGCAGCAGGTGCACCTCGTCGTAGATCACCAGGCCCCAGTCGCGGGAGTCGAACAGCTCGAGGTGCTTGTACTCGCCCTTCGACTTGCGGGTGATCACCTGGTAGGTCGCGATGGTGACCGGGCGGATCTCCTTCTTCTCGCCCGAGTACTCGCCGATCTCCTCCTCGGTGAGCGACGTGCGCGCGATCAGCTCGCGCTTCCACTGCCGGCCCGCGACGGTGTTGGTGACCAGGATCAGCGTCGTCGCCTTGGCCTTGGCCATCGCCGCCGCGCCCACCATGGTCTTGCCGGCGCCGCAGGGGAGCACGACGACGCCGGAGCCGCCGGCCCAGAACGAGTCGGCCGCCATCTCCTGGTAGTCGCGCAGGTGCCAGTGCCCCTCCTCGAACGCGAGGTCGATGGGGTGGGCCTCGCCGTCGACGTACCCGGCGAGGTCCTCGGCGGGCCAGCCGATCTTGAGCAGCATCTGCTTGAGGTGCCCGCGCTCGCTGGGATGCACGATCACGGTGTCGTCGTCGACCATGGCGCCGAGCATCGGGGCGATCTTCTTGTGCCGCATCACCTCGGTGAGCACCGCCCGGTCCAGGCTGATCAGCGTCAGCCCGTGCACGGGACTCTTCACCAGTTGCAGGCGGCCGTACCGGGCCATGGTGTCGACGATGTCGACCAGCAGCGGCTGCGGCACCGCGAAGCGGGAGTAGCTGACGAGGGCGTCCACCACCTGCTCGGCGTCGTGCCCGGCGGCGCGGGCATTCCACAGCGCGAGCGGAGTGATCCGGTAGGTGTGGACGTGCTCGGGGGCGCGCTCGAGTTCGGCAAACGGGGCGATCGCCTGCCGGGCGTCGTTCGCGCGCTCGTGATCGACCTCGAGCAGCAGTGTCTTGTCGGACTGGACGATCAGCGGGCCGTCGGTCACGTGCGCCTCCTAGCAACGGTAACCAGACCATTGTCCAGACGGCGGCGCTGTCCCGCCATACGGCGGTGCCTCGGCGGCCGCGGATCGTGAAGGATTTCCGTCGGCGGCCGCCGGAAATCCTTCACGATCGGATCAGCGTCCGGCGGTGAGGGATTTCTTGGTCTCCATCACCTGGACGAGTGCCTCGGAAATTCCGGCGCGATATCCGACGTCCCGTTCGCTGTGCACGGCGGTGGTGTCGAGCTCGTTTTCCAGTCGCGCCTGAATTTTGTCCAGGGCGAGCAGGGTCCGCTTCACGATAAGGGGTCCTTCACTTTTTTTCGTGCGTCGGCGGGAAAGGAAATCCGGAATGCTGGGCGCGCTCGTCGAGAACGAAGAGTTTCGCCGACGCGATACCGGACCGGAAGCCATCGGCGCGGGGTTGCGGCAGGGTGCTGTCGCCGAGCAGATGGTCCAGTTTCCGGTGCAGGTGGTCCAGCACACCCGGTGCGTCACGCGCCGGTGCCTCGCGGGTCATGGGCGAGGTCCGTCAGTGGCGCTTACGCTTTTTGATCAACTCACCGGCATCAACAGCGCGCTCGCGCTTTTCCGCCCGCTTTTCCTTGATCGACTGACTGGGTTTCTTCAGATTTTTGCCAGGTTTCTTGTCGGCCATTGTCGCTCCTAATTCGAAGTGGCAATCACTCGATCGAGACCATACGTCATTTCCAGGAAAATGCCAGTCGTGCAGTTCGGGGCGTTTTCCGGGGCGGGAGAAAGTCAGTCGACGAGCGCGACGGAGGTGATGCGGTGCAGTGTGAAGCGACGCATCTCACCGGTCGCCGGGTCGAGGGCGTCGAGCTGACCGCCGCCGACGCTGACCGGTGCCACGATGCGCTGCGACGCGATGCCCTGCGCGTCGACGTAACCGATCGACACGCTGCGCCGGACCTGCGCGGCGGTCTGCAGCAGCGTCATCGTCGCCGCGCTGGACGCGCGCGTGCCGTCGCTGCGCAGTCCGGCACCGGTGGACGCGGCGGCGCGGTCACCGGCGCGGAGCGAGCGGACCAGCGTCGCGAGCTGCTCGTCGGTGGGGACGGCCGGGGTGCGCAGCCGCGGCACCCGGGCCGCCGGCACGCGGGCCCCGCGCGGGCGCAGGTCGACGATCGCGCCGGACGAGTCCTCGCCGGCCGGGGCGAACCCGACCGCACGCAGCTCGGTGAGGACCTCCTTGAGCGGGGCCTGCGAGATGACGACGGTGGGAGCCAGGGCCCGCAGCGCCAGCTGCTCGGCCACGGGGGAGGCCAGGACCTCCGCGAGCAGCGCCGGGTCCTCGCAGCGGATGAACGACGACGCGACCCCGGCCCGCAGCCGGCCGTGGCGGCGGGCGACGTCGTCGATGAGGTAGCTCAGCGACTGCGGCACCGGCGTCTTGGAGCGGGTCGAGAACAGCGTCTGCAGCTCGGACGCTGAGAGCCCGGCGTCGAGCGCGCGCCGGATGCTGTTCTCGCTGACCCGGTACATCGACGCCGCGCCCGCGGACTCGATGTCGGCGACGAGCGTGATCTGATCGAGYAGCTCCGGGATGAGCGGCCCGGGCGCGACGACGGTGAGGTCGGCCTGCACCAGGACGTAGTCGATGGGCGCGGGCAGCGCGGAGTCCATCTCGGACTCGGGGTCGCCGCCGTGCAGCAGCGCCTTGCCCGGCGAACTGAGGACGCCGTGCGCCACCAGCCCGAGCGTGCGCGCCTCCCCGAGGGTCCGCTCCACGACGTGCGGCCCCAGCCGACCCGCCCAGCGCGGACGACGCCACGCGAGCAGCCGGCTGGCCTCGGACGCGGACACCGACTTCCCGCCGCCCGCCTCGGCGAGCAGTTCCAGCAGCAGCCGGCGTTCCAGGGCGGCGCCCGGCGCGCGCACCTCCTCGGACAGCGCCGAGATGGGCTTGTCGGTGGCGTCGCGGCTACCGATGATCCACGGGCGGCGCGGCAGCGTCAGCCATGCCCCGGCGAGGGTGGCCCAGCGCCGGGCGGTGCCCGAGTTGAGCCAGCCGTCCACGGCGACGGTGGGGGCCCAGTAGTCGTCGATGTCGGTGAGCGGTGCGGGGTCGGGGCTGCCGCTCGCGATCAGTCCGGCACCGGCCAGCAGTTCGAGCAGCAGGCCGATGCGGGCCTCGTCGATGCCGGTCGACTTGGACAGCCGCCGCACCTCCCGCACACCCAGGCCGCCGGCCTTGAGCGCGGGCGCCGGCCCGTCACCGAGCGCGGCCACCAGGTCCTCACAGTGCCGCACCAGTTCGAGGGCCTCGCCCGCCGCGGCCGCGTTGACGTCGGAGAGCTTCTGCTTGCGTCCGGTGAGCGGGGGCGGGGTGGGTGACGCGGGATCGAAGACGGCCTCGCCGCGCAGCACCTGACCCACCTGGACGGGCAGCTCCACCGTCTCGGCGTCGATCCAGTGCAGCAGCCCGCGGGCGAGCAGACGTTGGACGGGGCGGTCCGGGGAGGTGCCGGGCGCGGCGTCGCGGGTGCGGCCGATGGGCGACGACCGGGCCAGCGTGGTCAGCAKGTCGCGCTCGCCCGGTTCGATCCCGTCGAGCGCGGCCCGGATCTCCTCCTCGGTCATCGCCTCGGACTCGGCGGTGATACGGCCGATGCGCCACGGGATGGCGTCGGCCGCGGCGCGGACGATCCGCAGCCGGTCGTCGTCGCCCCACGCCAGCGCCAGGGCGCGCAGCCGGTCCAGCGCCTTGCCGACGGTCTTGGCCGGCACCCGGCCGCCGAGGGCGTCGTCGACGTGGCGGCGCGCGACCGGCATCTGATCGGCCTGTTCCAGTGCCAGGACCTCGAGGACGGTGAATTCGAGGGATCCCAGGGTGTCGGCGGCCCGCATCACCGACGCACGCTGCTCGGCGCGCCCGGCCAGCACCGCGGCCGTGGCGGGTGGAGGCACGGCGAGATCCGGGCGCAGCCGCAACAGGTCGGTCAGTTCGGCGTCCTTGCGGGCGCTCAACCAGCCGGTCAGTGTGGGTGCTGCCACGGGGTTTGCGGTTTCCGGGGCGCCCTCGGTGCCATGCGTGGAGGTCATCGACTATGAGATTAGTGACCTGGGCTGTACGGCGGCGAACGCTCCTGTCAAAATGGGCGCGTGGCTAACAATTCGAAGAAGCGCTATGTCGATCCAGGGTGGCCGGAAACTGCGGATGGAGATCACGCGGTGACCGAGTTGTCTTCCAGCCGTGCAGGCAATCTCTCGCCGTTCGGCGAGGACACGGAGTTCCCGCTTCCGGTGGACTCGCTGCCCTACGTGCACCCGCACACCGTGATCAACCGCTGACGCGCAAACACAGAAAAGTGGGCCCCTCGCCATCGGCGAGGGGCCCACTTCGTGTTTCGGGGGGGAGCGGCTCAGCTCTGCGAGAGGTTCGCCACGCCGGCGACGTCCTGCAGGTTCAGCTTGCTGAGGTCGATCGTCTTCGCGACGTCGTAGGCGTCGAGGATCGGCTGGCCGATGACGATGCCCTGATCGGCGGCGGCGTCGATGAGCGAGTCGATCTGGTCGAAGACGCCCTGCGCGGGGTGCACCGGTGCCTGGGCGACCGGGGCGGGAGTGACGACCCGCGGGGCCTCGGTGGCTGGGGCGCTGCGCTGCGACGGCGCGCTGCTCAGGCCGAGCTTGGACGAGCAGGACGGCCAGGCGCCCCAACCCTGGTTGGCGAGCACGCGCTCAGCGACGACGATCTGCTGCTCACGGGTGGCCTGGTTCGCGGTGGCAGCGAACTGTCCGCCACCATGGCTGGTCCAGGTGCTCGGCGAGAACTGCAGGCCACCGTGGTAGCCGTTGCCGGTGTTGATGCCCCAGTTGCCGCCGGCCTCGCACTGCGCGAGCTTGTCCCAGTCGGAGTCGGGGGCCGCGCTGGCCGTGCCGGCGAAGGCGACACCGCCCACGCCCATGATGGCGCCGGTGACGGCGACCTTGGCTACGGTGCGGCCGGTGGTAGACGGCTTGCGATGGCGTCCGCTCATGTCGGTTGGTTCCTCTCCGCACGCGCCTGCGAGGTCAGCTGTCGGGTTCGGACTGAGAGGTCGCCCGGCCTCGCCGCTCATGGATGGAGCGGGTCTGGCTTCACCCCCAGGGAGATTGCTCTCCCGATGCCCTGCGGGGTTGTCCCTTTCGGGACCTTCTACCCCGGAGGACCTTTGGGTCCCCCGTCCCCGTCCATGGATGGTTCGTGGGTGTTCCGGACCCACTGGACGGGGTTTGGCGCGGCGGGCCCGGATGTGGCCGAAGTTCCGGCCGGACACGACGGTACGACGATCGAGCGCCAAACGTCACCGGTTGATAACGCGGCGCGTCTTGTGTTGCTCGACTGCGGGATTCGACTGAGACGGCTTAGCCCCAGCTAGTCGCGTTGGGGCAGGGTTGATCACGGTTCGACACCGCTCCGTTATCGGGGCGTAATGTGAGTGAGATCACACTCTGAACGGGCGGTCTGTCCCACTTTTCGGAACGTTCAGGCCGTCGACCACTGGGCCTGATCGCGGCGGTCGACGTCCACGATCTCCTTACCGAGCGGCATCAGACAGACAGGGATCATCTTGAGATTGGCGATCGCGAGCGGGATACCGATGATCGTGATCGCCATGGCGACGGCGGTGACGATGTGGCCGATCGCGATCCAGACGCCCGCGAGGATGAGCCAGATGACATTGCCGATGAGCGACCCGACGCCTGCGGTGGGTTTGTCGACCACCGTCTTGCCGAACGGCCACAGCGCGTACACCCCGATCCGGAAGGACGCGATGCCGAACGGGATCGTGATGATGAGGATGCACATGATCACGCCGGCCAGGAAGTAGCCGAGCGCCAGCCACAGGCCACCGAAGATCAGCCAGATGATGTTCAGCAGGATCCTCATGGTGATTCCTTCCAATGGTTGGGGAGCCTCCGGCTCAGCGACTCCGGCGTCCGGAGCGGAGGGCGTAGGCGATCGCGAGCACGAAGCCGAGCGGGCACGCGAGCGTGAGGAAGTACAGAACCAGGCCGGGGTCGCCCTCGGAGAGTGAATGGACGAAGAAGATGGCGACGATCGCCGCGATCCCGATCAGGAAGCTGGCGACTGCTGCGTAGAACAGTCCTTTGCCGGCCCGGCCGGGGGTGTCGGTGTCGCTGCGGTTCGAATCGTTCGTCACAACACAACGGTAGGCCACCCGCGGGCGTGAGGTGCACGCGCTTCCCGAAGTGGCGGCCGGAGAAACATCTCCGAATTGGACGTTTGATTACATTCGCTGCCCTAGGCTCCGCGCCATGACTGCTTCCACTCGTGTGCCCGGATCGCTGGCGTGGCAGGGCAAGATTCTGGGTGGGGTGCTGCTCGCGCTCTTCCTCGCGGCCGTCGCCGTGATCGCGGTGCCGTCGCTGGCTCGCGCCGACGAGCCGGCCCCCACCGTCGAGTACTCGTCCGACAACGGTGTCACCTGGGGCGGCATCGGGGAGATCGACTGGAATCTCGGTGAGCTGGTCCCCGGGCGGGAGCTCGCGACCACCTTCCAGGTCCGCAACATCGCCGGCGTGGAGGGCTTCGTCGGCTTCTCGGTGGGCCCGTACACCCTGTCCCAGGGCATGACCGCGACCGCGCGTGTCGACATCGACGGCAAGGCCGGCGACGCAGTGACACTGACCGAGCCCCGCGTGGTGGCTCCCGGAACGCAGATCGGCTCGGTCCACCTCGGTCCGAACGAGACCGCCGCGATCTCTCTGGTCGTCGGAATGCCCTCCAACGTAGGTAACCAGGCGCAGAACGGCCACGTGAAGCCGATGTGGGCGGTCGGCTTCGTGCCCGGGCCCGGCCCCGCCTCCACCGGTCCCCTCGGCTCCCTCGGCAGCGGCAGCTTCGCTTCCTGACCGGGTGCCGGTAGCCCCGACGAACGAACGGGCGGTTGTCTGACTCGGCTCTCGGCCGATGGTCGGACAACCGCCCGTTCGTGTTCCGATGCGAGTTGCCGGCACCGCTGACCGAGAAGCGCCGGCTGTTCTCCGTCTGCGGGAGAACAGCCGGCGCTGTGCGGCGTGCGTCGATCCGGAACGCACGTGCCCGTTTCCCCGCGCACGTCGTCCACCCGACCTCCGGTGCAGGATCGGGGAGTTGCGGGAAGTGGGGGATCAGGGCCGCCCGATGGGAGGGGGGACCGACGGTGGCCCTGAGATTGTGGGGGTTAGGAGAGGACCTGCTCGAGACGAATCCTGAAGTCGCCGAAGGTTGCCGAATCCGACTGCTCGACAATGCCCGACGTCTGTGGGTCGAAGGTGAACTTGGCTGCCACGTCGACAACCGCGTTGTTCTGTGAGGTGTCGACCACGATGCCGGCAGGGCCGGACGGGACCACGGTACCCCCGATGGTCGCGGTGACCTGAGGCTGGAGCTTGCCCTTGAGCTGGCCGCCGCCGGTGAAGGTGATGTCGTCGGCCGTCAGCCGCGCCTGCAGGCCGGTGCCGTTGACGGTGAGCCGGTAGCTGCCTCGGTACGTCAGAACGTCGCCRGGTACCACCCGGAACGTCGCGATGTTGATGGGACCGTTCCGGTCGCTCCAGCCCGGCGTCGTCACCTGGGTGAGAGCGAGGGAGCCCGAACCGTTGCCCCCACCACCGATCGTGGTGGGGGGTGCGGTGGTGGTGGGCGCCGACGGCGTCGTGGTCGTTGCGCCACCGGCGCTACCGCTGCCGAGGCTGCCGAAGTCGCACGCGGACAGCATCAGTGTGGAGCCGAGTGTGGCGGCCGCGACGGCGACCCTGAAGCCCTTGGTCTGTGTCTTCATCGGACTACTTTCATTCCCCTCGTGCAAGATTCGCCGGCCCCGACCCGATTGGACTTCCCGGCGGTGAGGCCGGGCAGCAGGAGCGTCATTCGATCAGGGCCGCGATGTCGGCCGGCACGTCGGTGGACGACGGGTCGACGGCGGTCTTGTTCCATGTGGAACCCGTTGCCTTGTAGAGCTTCCCGTTATCCACAATCCACAGGGCGTCTGTGGATGAATCCCACTCGTAGTGGGCCGATGCCGACGCTGGAATCCGCTCCAGTTCTTCACCGTTCGCGTCCTCGATCACGATCGCGGTCTCCGAGGTTTCGGCCGAGTTCACCAACAGCGCCGAGTAGTCGCGGGACTGCGACTTCTCCGACGTGCCCAGGGGGGTGTCGGCGGCAGTGGTCGTCGTAGCCGGAGGCGTGGTTGTAGTGGTAGTGGTTGTCGTGGTTTCCGATGTCTCCGACGCCGTTGTCGGAGGCGTGGTTGTCGTGGTGGTGGTGCTTGCCGTCGTGTCGGACGTCGTCGGAGCGGTCGTTGTGGTGCTAGTGGTGGTCTGAGGCGACGTCGTGCTCGACGGTGCGGCGGTTGTCGAGGACGGCGTCGTGGTGGTCTCGACGGGTCCCGCCATCCGGTCGTTCAGCGCTTCGGTGCCGGCGGTTAGTCCCTGCACCTGGTTGCCGTCGGAGGTAGCGCCGTCGCACTTGATGTTCCAGAGGGTGAACGCCCACATGTTCTCGCCTACCCAGCCGGAGCCAATCTGCCCGTCTCGCTTCGCGCGCACCTCGATTCGGGAGGACGAGGCCGTCTCGTAGACGTTGTCGTATGCGCTCACGCTGATGGAGACTACGTCTCCCTTGTTCTGCGGGATCGTGGGATTCCAGGATCCGCCCCATCCGCTCACCAGCTTGACATCATAGGTGTACCCGGGTCCGAGATGCGCCCACTTCATCGTGACGGAGCCACCGCTACCGCTGCACCCCAACCACTTCGGTGCCGCCAACATATCGGCGGGCGTCGAGAACGACGCTGCCGCCGTGGCATTGTCGGTGAGCGCCGCAGCGGTCATCGTGGCCTGGGTGATGCCGAGGACAGACAGGGCGGCGGCGCTGATCGCAAGTATCGATCGAGCGGAGGGGACCGAGAATCGCTTTGTGGGAGACATGGGTTCGACCTTCGAC
>NZ_JBFRDL010000016.1:0-80730 GCF_052113525.1 Rhodococcus sp. TAF43 | reverse complement strand
CGCACGAACCTACCGGTCCGACCAGACCCGCTCGGCGACCTACCAGCAATGGCTACACCACTACAATCACCACCGACCCCACACCGGGATCGGAGGCCAGTCACCGATCGACCGTGTCGGCGTCCACAACGTCCCCGGGAACTACAGCTAGATCCCGCTAGATCCACTGCCCGCTCTGGATGGACAGCAGGCGGTCCATCGCGTCGGCGGACCAGGTGTTCGCGGGCGTCTCGGGTGCACGACGGCCACGCCGGGGCGCGCCGAGTTCGGGGTAGAGCGTGCGCGACACCTCGCGGGCCGCGTCCACCACGAGCGGCGCGACGCGCTCGAGTTGCGCGGTGCGCGCGTCGCCGCACAGCGAGATGCCGGCGACGGGGCCGTCGTGACCGCGGATCGCGACCCCGACACACGCCACGCCGCGAACGGATTCGCCGCGCTCGAAGGCCAGCCCGCGACGCTGCCGGATCCGGTTGAGCTCCTGGTGCAGCGTCGGGATGTCGGTGATCGTGCGGTCGGTGCAGCGGCTCAGGCGCGCCTCGTACAGGCTGTCGACCCGCTCGGGGTCGAGCCACGCGAGCATCGACTTGCCACCGGCGGTCGAGTAGGCGGGACCGCGTCCGCCGACGCGCGACGGCAGCGACGCCGCGAAGCGGCCACCGACCTTGTCGAGGTAGACGCTCTCGCTCCCGTCGAGGACCGCGAGGTGCACGACCATCCCGGTCTGCATGTGCAGTTCGTGCAGCAACGGCGCTGCCGCGGCACGGATCTCGCTGTGGCCGCCGTCGCCGCCGCCGAGTCCGAGTGCGCGCCGACCCAGGCAGTAGCCGAACGAGGCGTGCTCCACCCAGTTCAGCCGAACGAGCTGGCCGAGGATGCGGTGGACCGTCGAGCGCGGCAGCTGCGTACGGCAGGCCACTTCCTCGAGGGTCAAGCGCGATGCGCGGCCGTCGAACGCGTCGAGGATCAGCGTCATCCGTTCGACCATGGACGGCGGCAGATCGCGCCGCGGCGCGGGAGCATCGACCGACTCATGTGAATCGACGACAGTCATCGACACCTCCAAACAACATCCGGCCCCTGATCAGCGGGGCGAATCGGTGCAAAACTGAAATCAATTCTGTCAGGCTAGCAGGTGCATCCCGCTGGGCGGGACCGATATCGATCGATTATTTGACCGGAATCGGACATCGACATCATGCCGCCAGACGCCCGGACAAGCGCGCGGACGCACCGGGCGCCGACAAACTCCCGGTCACCGGAAAACCTGCGGCGCCCGTCATGGCGCTCGGGTAGAACGAATCGACAATGGCCGATCCAGCAACGGAGCTGTAGGGATGCACATCGGAATCGTCTCCCCCGTCGTGGTGCTGCACCCCGGCGCCCACTCGGAGTGGGAGCGTGGCGGCGGAATCTCCGACCTCGCCCGGGTGGCCGAATGCGCGGATCGTCTCGGCTTCCACCACCTGACCTGCAGTGAACACGTCGCAGTCCCGGTCGAGGTGGCTGAGGCCCGCGGCGGAACGTACTGGGATCCGCTCGCGACGTTCGGCTACCTCGCCGCCCGCACCACCCGGATCCGCCTCGCGACCCAGGTCCTCGTGCTCGGCTACCACCACCCGCTCGAGATCGCCAAGCGCTACGGCACCCTCGACGTCGTGAGCGGTGGACGACTGGTCCTCGGGCTCGGCGTCGGAACGCTGAAGGAAGAGTTCGACCTGTTGGGTGCGGCGTTCGAGGATCGCGGCGCCCGCGCCGACGATGCGATCGCCGCGCTGCGCGCCGCGCTGTCCCGGAGCGTGCCCGAGTACCGCGGAACCTACTACGAATTCCAGGACCTCCTCGTCGAACCGCACGCCGTCCAGGACCGGGTGCCGCTGTGGATCGGCGGGCGCACGATGCGGTCGCTGCGCCGGGCCACCGAACACGGCGACGGATGGGTCCCGTTCGGGCTGAGCGTCGACGAGCTCGCGACCATGCTCGGCAAGGTCGATGTCCCCGACCAGTTCGCCGTCGTCCTGAGCGCCGGCGCGCCCCTCGATCCCCTGGGGGCGCGCGAGCGCACCGTCCGCGCCCTCGAACGTCGACGCGACGCGGGCGCCACGATCACCAGCGCGTCCATCGCCGCGACGGGCAGCGCGCACTACTGCGAACAGCTCGAGGCGCTGCGCGAGCTCGGCGTCGGCCTCGGCGTCGAGTTCGATCCCGCGCGCAGCTGACGCGGCGCCGAAGAACAGCCGTTACACCCGATTTGCTGGACAAACATTTTGAAGGAGATCCGATGACCGATACCGCCGCGCTCGTCCAGTCCCTCGTCGAGCGGGTTCAGCTGCTCGAAGACAAGATCGCCATCCAGGAGATCATGACGGCCTACGGTCCGGCGGTCGACTCCGGCGACGCCGACCGGGTGGGCGCACTGTTCGCCGAGGACGGCGTGTACGACGTCGACATGCGCATCATGCGCGGCCGCGCCGAGATCATGGAGATGGTCCGCACCCGCCCGCACCAGGACTACATCGGCGGCGGCTGCGGTCACCTGCTCGACCCGATGAACATCCGCGTCGAGGGCGACACCGCGGTCGCGACCTGCCATTCGCAGCTCATCATGAACGACGACAACTCGGACGGGTTCCGCGTCTGGCGTGTGACCGCGAACCGCTGGGAGTTCGCCCGGATCGACGGCCGCTGGCAGATCACGTACCGCACGGGTCGGGTGCTCGACGGCCGCCCCGAGGCACGCGACCTGCTGGCCCGCGCCGGTAGCTGACCTCCCGAACGACGAAACGGCCCGCTCCCCGAAAGGGAGCGGGCCGTTGCCGTCAGGACCGGAACGTCAGTCGGCGGCTTCGAGAGTCGCCTTCGCCCAACGGTAGTCGGCCTTGCCCGCGGGCGACCGGACGACCTCGGTGACCACGACGAGGGTGCGCGGCACCTTGTAGCCCGCGATCCGGGTCCGGCAGTGCGCGATCACCTCGTTCTCGTCGAGATCGTCGACGCCGGCGCGGGCCGAGATGACGGCCGAGACCCGCTGCCCGTACGTGGGATCCGGGATCCCGGCGACGAGCGCGTCCAGCACGTCGGGGTGACTCTTGAGCGCCTCCTCGACCTCCTCGGCGTACACCTTCTCGCCRCCGGTGTTGATGCACGACGATCCACGGCCGAGCACGATGATGGTTCCGTCCGCCTCGACGCGCGCGAGGTCGCCGAGAACCGACAGCCGCACACCGTCGACGACGGGGAAAGTCGCGGCCGTCTTCTCGGGGTCGCCGAAGTAGCCGAGCGGCACGTGTCCGGCGCGGGCGAGGTAACCGACGGTGTCCGAGCCGGGTTCGATCGTGGAGAAGTCGGTGTCGACCACGCGCGCCTTGGGCGACGGCGCCATCCGCAACAGGCCGTCCTCATCCTTCTTCAGTTCGCCGTCGTTGCCGGACTCCGACGAGCCGAACGCGTCCCGGAGGTAGACGTTCGGCAGCAGCTTGCCCAGCTTCTCGCGGACACTGGCGGACCACAACGCGCCGCCGGAACCGATGATCCACAGCGAGCTGAGGTCGAACCGTTCACCGTGCTCCTCGATCGCGTCGGAGAGCGGACGGGCGATCGCATCGCCGACAACCATCACGGTGTTGATCTTGTGCTGGTCGACCAGTTCGAGGGCATCGACCGGGTCGTACTTGGACATGAGGACCTGCTTGGAGCCCATGAACATGCAGGTGAACAGCGAGTACGACGCGGCTCCGTGCATCAGGGGTGCAGTGATCAGGTACGACATCGCGAACTGGTTCGCGGCCGCAGCGGCACCGAGCTCGGCGGGCGAGAGGATCGGATCGCCGCCCATGATGGCGCCGCCCGCGAGTGCGGCGTGGTAGAAGTCCTCGTGCCGCCACATCACGCCCTTGGGCATGCCGGTGGTGCCGCCGGTGTAGATGATGTACAGGTCGTCGTTGCTGCGCTCGGGGAAGTCGCGCTCGGGCGACTGGTCCGCGACGGCCTTGTGGAAGTCGGCGACCGAGACGGTGGTCTCCGCGGCGGCAGCGACCTCCGAGAGCGCGGGTCCGGCGGCCTCACCGATGAGCACGATGTGGCGCACCGTGGGGCACTTGGGAAGCACGTCGGCGATGACATCGCTGAACTCGCCGTCCGCGATCACCGCCGCGAGCTGAGCGTCGTTGTACAGGTACGTCAGCTCGGCGTCGACGTAGCGGAAGTTGACGTTCACCGGGACGGCACGGATCTTGAGGCAGCCGAGCAGCGACTCGACGAACTCGATGCTGTTGCGGGCGTGGAGCCCGACGTGGTCGCCGGGCCGGACGCCCTGAGCAGCGAGGTGGTGCGCGATACGGTTCGCGCCGGCGTCGAACTCGGCGAATGTCCGCGACTCGTCGCCGCACACGAGCGCGACCTTCTCGGGGATGGCGTCGATGACAGCTTCGGTCAGGTCCGCAAGGTTGAGTGACATGGGTGGCCCTTCATGGAGAATCGCACAACGAGCAAGAGTGCGTTCTACCACATAACACGCCCCCGTGTGCCTGAGATCACAACATACCGAGTAGAACATATTTCGATATGTCGATCAATAGCCCTCCGAAGAGTTCCCGGGCCCGCCTCGGCGTCTACCGGATCCCGCGCTGATCAGCGGAAGCAGGGTGTCGCACGCGCGCGATCAAAATCCGCCAGACGCTTGTGCAAAAACTAGAATGAATACTAGTTTGGGGACATCGCATAGAAGGTAAGGAGCCTGACATGGTGGAATCCCTCAGCTTGGCCGGCCGCACGGCCATCGTCACGGGAGCGGGAGCGGGACTCGGTCGCGCCGAGGCGCTCGCACTCGCCGAGGCCGGCGCAGCGGTGATCGTGAACGACATGGGCTCGGCCGCCCACGACGTCGTGGACGAGATCAAGGCCGCGGGCGGACAGGCCCTCGCGATCACCGGCGACGTCTCCGACTGGTCGCTCGGCGCACGCATGGTCGAGGAGGCCGTCACGAACTTCGGTTCGATGGACATCCTGGTCAACAACGCGGGCATCCTGCGCGACAAGATGATCTTCAACCTGTCCGAGTCCGACTGGGACGACGTCATCCGCGTGCACCTCAAGGGGCACGCCGCGACGTCGCACGCGGCGGCCGTGCACTGGCGCCAGGCCAGCAAGGACGCCGGCGGCCCGATCTTCGGTCGCGTCGTCAACACCTCGTCCGAGGCATTCCTGTTCGGTTCCGCCGGGCAGCCCAACTACTCCGCGGCGAAGGCCGGCATCACCGCGCTGACGCTGTCGACCGCGGCGGGCCTGTCCCGCTACGGCGTGCGCGCCAACGCGATCTGCCCCCGCGCACGGACGGCGATGACGGCCGAGGCGTTCGGTGACGACAACACCGCGACGCAGGGTCTGGATCCGCTGGCTCCCGAGCGCGTCGCGACCCTGGTCCGCTACCTCGCCTCCCCCGAGTCCGACGAGATCACCGGCCAGGTGTTCGTGGTCTACGGCAAGATGGTCGCCCTCATGGCCGCGCCGCAGGTCGAGAACCGTTTCGACGCCGCCGGTTCCGAGTTCTCGGTCGAGGAGCTCGCCGGGCAGCTCACCCCGTACTTCTCGGGCCGCGGGCCGTACGAGACCTACGCCGCCTACAGCGTCGCGGGCCTCGAGAAGATCGCCCTGGCCACCGACGCGCCCGCCGGCGTCTGATCCGGCAGCGGGGGTTCGTCATGAGACTGCAGGGCAAGGTCGCGATCGTCACCGGTGGCGCGGGCGGCATCGGCCGCGCGATCACCCGCGTTTTCTCCCGTGAGGGCGCGAAGGTGCTGTTCGTCGACATCAGCGATGAGAACGGCTTCGCGCTCGAGAAGGAGATCGCGGACGCCGGGGGCGAGGCGAAGTTTCTGGGCGTCGATATCTCGCAGCCGGATTCGGCGACGGCGATCCGTGACGCGGCGGTCGCCGCGTTCGGCGGCATCGACGTGCTGGTGAACAACGCGCACGCGTCGCGGCAGGCCCCACTGCTGGAGCAGACCCAGGAGATGTTCGACATCTCGTTCAACACGGGCTTCTATCCGACGGTGCACCTGATGCAGGCCTGCTACGAGGAGCTGAAGAAGTCGCAGGGCTCGATCATCAACTTCGGGTCCAGCTCCGGCCTCGAGGGCATGCCGACGCAGACGTCGTACGCGGCCGCCAAGGAGGCCATCCGCGGCGTCAGCCGGGTGGCCGCCAACGAGTGGGCCGCGGACCAGATCCGCGTCAACGTGCTCTGCCCGTTCGCGGCGACCGAGGGAGTCGTGGCCTGGCAGAAGGCATTTCCCGAGCGCGCGGCCGCGTCCGTCGCGAAGGTCCCGCTGCAGCGGATCGGCGATCCCGAGACCGACATCGCGCCCGTCGCGCTGTTCCTCGCGAGCGACGATTCGAAGTACATGACAGGCCAGACCCTCATGGCGGACGGCGGCAGCCTGAAGCTGCGCTGATCACTTTCTCGACAGCGGAGCTGAGAATGTCCCGGCTGTACCAATTTTCCGGTACCGCCTCGTAGCCTCCTCTGTCGGCGGTATAACCCTGGCAGCTTGCTGTGTGATGCAAGCCACCCAACAAACCGTCGACAGAGGAGTTCCATGACCGATAGCCGGGCGAACAGAGCCGCTGCAACTCGGGGGGTTGCAAATGTCTCACGCCGCCGATTCCTTGCCGGTACGGGCCTGACCGCKGGAGCGCTGCTGCTCTCGTCGATGTCGACGTCCGCTTCCGCGTCCCCCCGCCGAGCCATCGCCGACGGCGACCGGATCCCGGCACTCGTCATCGGCAGTGGGTACGGCGGCGCGGTCGCCGCGCTGAGGCTGACGCAGGCCGGCATCCCCACCCAGATCGTCGAGATGGGCCGCAGCTGGGACACCCCCGGCCCCGACGGCAAGATCTTCTGCGGCATGCTCAACGCCGACAAGCGCTCGATGTGGCTGTCCGACACCACCGATCAGCCCGTCAGCAACTTCATGGGCTTCGGCATCAACAAGAGCATCGACAAGTACGTCGGCGTGCTCGACTCCGAGCGGTTCTCCGGCGTCAAGGTCTATCAGGGTCGCGGCGTCGGCGGCGGCTCGCTCGTCAACGGCGGCATGGCCGTCACCCCGAAGCGCAACTACTTCGAGGAGATCCTGCCCTCGGTGAACTCCACCGAGATGTACGACAAGTTCTTTCCGCGTGCGAACGCCGGTCTGGGCGTAAACAACATCGACCAGGCCTGGTTCGAGTCGACGCCGTGGTACCAGTTCGCGCGCACGGGCCGCAAGACCGCTCAACGGTCCGGCTTCTCAACGACTTTCGTGCCGAACGTGTACGACTTCGAGTACATGAAGCAGGAGGCCGCGGGCCAGGTCACCAAGTCGGGTCTCGGCGGCGAGGTCATCTACGGCAACAACGCCGGCAAGAAGTCGCTCGACAAGACCTACCTGGCGCAGGCCGCGGCCACCGGCAAGCTGACGATCACGACACTGCACCAGGTCACCAAGGTCGCCCCCGCGTCCGGCGGCGGCTACAGCGTCACGATGGATCAGATCGACGAGCAGGGCAACAAGATCGCGACCAAGGTCGTCACCGCCGACCGCGTGTTCTTCGCCGCCGGCAGCGTCGGCACCAGCAAGCTGCTGGTCTCGATGAAGGCGCAGGGGCATCTGCCGAACCTCTCCTCGCAGGTCGGCGAGGGCTGGGGCAACAACGGCAACGTCATGGTCGGCCGCGCCAACCACATGTGGGACGCCACCGGCTCCCAGCAGGCGACCATCCCGACGATGGGCATCGACAACTGGTCGGATCCGACCGCGCCGATCTTCGCCGAGATCGCACCGCTCCCCGCAGGCCTCGAGACGTACGCGAGCCTGTACCTGGCGATCACGAAGAACCCCGAACGCGCTCGCTTCCAGTTCAATTCGAGCACGGGCAAGGTCGATCTCTCCTGGTCGGTGTCGCAGAACCAGAAGAGCATCGACATGGCCAAGAAGGTCTTCGACAAGATCAACAAGAAGGAAGGCACGATCTACCGGACCGACCTGTTCGGGGTCTACAAGACCTGGGGCGACGACTTCACGTACCACCCGCTGGGCGGCTGCCTGCTGAACAAGGCCACCGACAACTACGGGCGCCTGCCCGAGTACCCCGGCCTGTACGTGGTCGACGGCTCGCTCGTCCCCGGCAATGTCGGCGTCAACCCGTTCGTCACGATCACCGCGCTGGCCGAGCGGAACATGGAGAAGATCATCTCGACCGATCTCGTCTAGGCGCCCTGCTCGCGTCCCCCTCGAATGCCTCACGGGGACGCGAGCAGGCCCTTTCTGCGATAGCCTTTCAGCATGCTCGACCGCGTGTCGCAGCGGTCTCCGGACGGACCATGTCCGTTCTCTCCCTACATCTCATCGGCGGCAGGCGGCCCGAGTCGACCGTGACTGGTCGACGGTGAATGAGGTGAATGAGAGGACATCGCGATGTCGACACGTTCGAGTTACGTCGAGGGCACACCCGCTTGGGTTGATCTGCAGACCTCCGATCAGCCGGCGGCGAAGGACTTCTATGCCGCACTGTTCGGCTGGTCGTACGACGACCGTCCGATGCTGGACGACGCCGTCTACTCCATCGCCACCCTGCGGGGCGAACGGGTCGCGGCGATCGCCCCGCTCCCCGCCGGATCGTCACCCTCCGAAACCCCTTCCCGATGGAACACCTTCCTCGCGGTGGCCGACGCTGACGCCTCGGCCGCGAAGGTGGAACCCGCCGGAGGTCGGCTCCTGCTCCCGGCCTTCGACGTCGGGGAGGCGGGGCGGATGGCGCTGGTCGCCGACCCCACCGGCGCCGAGGTGGGGCTGTGGCAGGCCCGCGAACATGTCGGCGCGACCCTGGTCAACGAGACGGGCACCCTGATCTGGGACGAGCTGATCACGGACCAGCCGTCGACCGCCCTCCCCTTCTACGCCGCCGTGGTGGGGCTGGGCAGTGCCACGATGCCGATGCCCGACGGCGACTACACCGTCCTCCAGGTGCAGGGCGACGGCGTCGGCGGCTGTGCGCCGCCGCCGCGTCCCGACGTCCCCAACCACTGGCACGTCTACTTCTGCACCGACGACACCGACGCCACCGTCGCGAAGGCCGCCGCGGAGGGTGGCGCGCTCATGGCCGAACCGTTCGACATGAAGACCGTCGGACGGATGGCGGTGCTCACGGACCCGCAGGGGGCGGTGTTCAGCGTGATGCAGCCGGAACCGGCGTCCTGATCCGGTCCCGGCCGCGGCCTCGTCAGGAGAGGTCGAACAGCTTCGTCGCGTTGTGGTGGACCACCGCGCGCACCCAGTCGTCGCCGAGGTCGAAGCGTTCCAGCGCGTCGAGCGCGTCGCGGTACGAGTACGGGATGTTGGGGTAGTCGCTGCCGAAGAGGATGCGTTCGCCCAGGTCCCGCAGCCGCGACACCTCTCCGCGCGGGAATGCGACCTGCGCCTCGGTGAAGTCGGTGAATGCCATCGTCGTGTCGAGATACACGCTCGGATAGCGGTCCGCCAGGTCGAGGAACTCCGAGTACTCCGGCATCCCCATGTGCGCGATCACCAGCGCCAGCCGGGGGTGCCGGGCGAGCAGCCGCGCGATGCGGTCGGGCCCGGTGAACCGGCCCGGCGCCGGCCCCGATCCGCAGTGGATGACGATCGGGGTGCCGCTGTCCTCGAGCAGTCCCCACACGGGATCGAGCAGCGGGTCGCCCGGGTCGTATTCGCCCACCTGGATGTGCGACTTGAACACCCGGGTCCCGGCGTCGAGCGCCGCGGTGACGTACTCCGGCGCCGATTCCTCCGGGTAGAAGGTGGCGGTGTGCAGGCAGTCGGGTGTGCGGGCCGCGAAGTCCGCGGCCCACTGGTTGAGCCAGGCCGCCATGTCCGGCTTGTGCGGGTACAGCATGGACGTGAAGTGGCTGACGCCGAACGCGCGCAGATGCTCGACGCGAGAGTCCTCCTCCATCCGGTACCGGATCGGCCACTCCCGGCCGATGAGCGGGCCGGCGGAGTCGAAGTAGGCCCACACCTTGTCCATCACCCGCTTCGGCATGAAATGGGTGTGGACGTCGATCAGCGACGGCAATCCCAGGCGCTCCCGGAACGCGATCACGTCCGCGGCGTCGGACTCCCAGTCCTGTTCCACCCGATCAGCGGATTCACACACGCACTGCCCCTCTCGCCGGCCTGCTGTCCGGGGTGACGCCGGACACTCCAGACGACCCTAGTCCCGAGCGTTTGCGCTGAGTGAGACCTGGGTTTGACGCGGGCCGAAAGGGCCTGAAAATCTACCTAACACTTGCTTGGTTTCCCACGGCTCTCGAGAAGGCATTGACGACATGACCAGTTCATCTCCCCTGTTCCAGCCGCTGAAGGTTCGGTCGCTCGAGCTCGCGAACCGCATCGTGATGTCGCCGATGACACGCTCCTACTCGATCGACGGGGTCCCCGGCGACGACGTCGCCGGCTACTACCGCCGCCGCGCCGAGGGCGGCACCGGGCTGATCGTCACCGAGGGCGTCGCGATCGACCACGAGACCTCGGTAGACAACTCGCGCGTGCCCCGCCTGTTCGGAGATGACGCCCTCGCGGGCTGGCGCAAGGTCGTCGACGGCGTCCACGAGGCCGGCGGCAAGATCATCCCGCAGCTGTGGCACGTGGGACCGTTGTGGGGCGCGATGAGCAAGGTCGACCCGGCCCTCAAGCCGATGCGCCCGTCCGGCGAGTGGGGCCCGCTCGGCACCACCTCGTACCCGGATTCGTACGTCGAGTGGGCGCAGCAGACCACCGAGGCGATGACCGAGCAGGACATCCAGGACGTCATCTCCGCGTTCGCCCGCGCCGCCCGTAACGCGATCGACGTCGGCTTCGACGGCATCGCCCTGCACGGCGGCCACGGCTACCTGCTGGACTCGTTCCTGTGGGCCGGCACCAACAAGCGTGACGACGAGTGGGGCGGCGACCTCGAGCGCCGCACCCGCTTCCCCGTCGCCGTCGTCGAGGCGATCCGTGCCGAGATCGGCGAGGACTACCCGATCTTCTACCGCTTCTCGCAGCACAAGCAGCAGAACTACACCGCGCGCATCGCCGAGACCCCCGACGAGCTGAAGGTCGTCCTCGGCGCGCTGGCCGACGCCGGCGTCGACGTGTTCGACGCCAGCATCCGCCGCTTCGACTTCCCCGCCTTCGAGGGCAGCGACCTGTCGCTGGCCGGCTGGGCCAAGGAAGTCACCGGCGCGGTCACCATGGCCGTCGGCAGCGTCGGCATCGGTAAGTCGCTCCGCGACAGCCGCATCGAAGGCTCGGCGCCGGCCGTCGACAACATCCCCGAGCTCGAGAAGCGCATCGGCGGCGGCGAGTTCGACCTCATCGCGATCGGTCGCCTGCACCTCGCCGATCCGGCACTGGCCTCGCGCCTGCGCGCCGGCGACCCGCTGCCCGAGTTCGTCCGCGACGTGCACGAGGCCTCGCTGACGTAAGCCCCCCGCTCGACGTCGCCCACAGGGTCGTCGCGCCTCCTCTCGCCGAGGAGTTGCGACGACCCTGTCGTCTTTCGGTGGCGCCGACCGCCGGCGCACGAATAGACTCGGCGCGGTGCTCGTATGGATCAATGGCGCGTTCGGTGCAGGAAGGACGCAGACTGCCTTCGAGTTGAATCGACGTGTCCCCCGCTCCCACATCACCGCCTGGCCGCCGAAGACGTTGATGTCAGGCACTTCTCGCTGACCGCCTCGCCCGAGACCCTCCAACGTAGGCTGCGGACGCGCAGTGGCTACTGACTGGGCCGGGCCGTCGGGCGAGACGAAACCTGGGCGATGCAACAGATCGACCGCTGCGTCGCAGCACTGGCCGAGCCAGATTCACCGAACACATCGCCACCGACGATCGCACCATCGACGACGTCGTCGAAGACATCGCAGCGCGCACAGGGCTGCAGCTCGCCCGGGGCCGCCTGACCCCCGCCCGCTATCAGCTTCGACGAGCCGCGGTCGGCATCCGCCACATCAGGACCTGAACGGGGACGCGCGGCTGCTCGTGCAGAGAGATGTCACGTTCGCCGGGAACGCGACGCCCGGCCCGACATAGTGTCCCAGCAATCAGGAGCGCTACGGAACCTTTCGATGTCGTTGCAGTGGAACAGATATCGCTCCTCCCTCAGACGGAAGTGGTAGCGCGGGCTCGGATGTGTCCTTTCGCGACAGAAGGAACGGGGTCGCAAGGAGGAGGACACCGGCGATTCCGATGGCGATGCGGGCGTCAGTGATGACAGCGAGCACGCCCCACAGAGCGGTCAGTACGGCGATAGCACCGGTACCGGTCACGTTCCAGGCCACCATCACCCGGCCGATCCTCTCGGCGGGAACGCGCTGCAGCCGCTCGGTGGCAAACAGAGGGTTGAACACTCCCATGCAGGTGATGAGCGCCAGTTCGACGACGATGACGAGGACGACGCCGGCCGGGCCGGGCATCACGAGGATCAGCCCCACCGGCCACACTGCGCGGAGCGCACCGGAGACGCCGAGGACGCGGCGGCGCCCGTACTGGGCCTCCAGCCGGGGAGCTATCCGAGCGCCGACGAACCCACCGATACAGGGGAGCCCGAACGCGAGTCCGTACTGCCAGGCCTCCCAGCCCAAGTCCCTGAGCAGCAGGACGGCGAGCAGGGGTTCGGTGGCCATGATCAGCGCGTTGACGGCCACCGTGTTCCAGAACAGCGGGCGCAGCCGCCGGTCGGCGTTGATGAACCTCCAGCCCTCGACCACGTCCGTGGTTCGGAACGCCGAGGCCTTCTCGCGGATCGGCTCGGGTTCTCGCTCGCGGATCATCCCGATACTCAGCGCCGACAGGAGGAACCCGGTGGCGTTGGCGATCACCGTGACCACGGGACCGAGAACGCTGATGGCTCCGCCGCCCACGGTGGGGCCGACCGCGGTGGCGGTCCAGGTGGTCGACTCGAACCGGCCGTTGGCCACCAACAGCTGATCCGGTCGCACGATCTGCTTCAGGTAGGCGCCGCTGGCGGCAGCGAACGCGATGTTCGACGCGGTGCTCACGACCGAGACCACCAGTAGCTGCGTATAGGTCAGCATTCCCAGCATGTAGGTGACCGGGATGGTCAGCAGGGCTGCGAAACGGACGACGTCGGCGACGATCATGACCGGCTTCTTGCGGTGGGCCTCGACCCACGGCCCCAGCGGAACGGCCAGCACCGCCCCCACCAGCAGGCCGGCCGCCGCCAGGACGGAGACCGCCGCGGCGCCGACATCAAGGACCAGGATCGCGATCAGGGGGAACGCGCCGAACCCCAACCAGGTGCCGGCCGTCGAGGCGGCGAACGCCGACCAGAGCCATCCGAACGAACGCCCCAGATTCTCCCGAGCCATGAAAACCCCTCCCCCACAACCGATCATCGACAGCGAGGATTCGACCAACCAGGCCGACGCGAAGCAAACAACGAGCGGACCCGCGAGCCACAACCGGGGGTTGTATCCGTAGGGTCTGGGCGGTGGACATCGAAGCCGTGCGCACCTTCGTCGCCGTCGCGGACGCCGGACAGTTCCAGGAAGCCGCCGTCGACCTGCGAATTACCCAGCAGGCCGTCTCAAAGCGGATCGCAAACCTCGAACGCGTGCTCGGGGTGAGATTGTTCGCCCGCACCGCGCGCGGCGCACGGCTGTCACTGGACGGGCAGGCATTTCTTCCGCACGCTCGTGACGTTCTGCGGGCGGTGGACCGTGCGGCAGCGTCGGTACGTCCGGGCGAACGCACGTTGCGGGTCGATGTCCTCAATCGGCGCATCGCTCCAGCCCTCGCCCTGCAGAGCTTTTACCAGGCTCATCCGGGGATCGATCTGGACGTCGTCACGCTGCCGGATGCCAACGCACCCAACGCGATCGAGGCCGTGCTCGCCGGCTCGATCGACGCGACCTTCCGCTCGGTTCCAGTGTCCCCACGCGACCTGCCCGACCGCATCGTGGCCGAGCGAGTCCTGGACGATCCGTTGCAGCTGTTGGTAGGACCGGAGCACCCGCTCGCCTCGGCGCCATCTCTGAATCCGGAAGACCTGACCGGGCACCGCATCTGGATCCCGGGGATCAAGCAGGGCACCGAGTGGGCCGCGTTCTACGACGAGCTCACCGAAGCGTTCGACCTGCGCATCGATGCCGTCGGGCCCGACTTCGGGGCAGAGGCGCTGATGGACGCCATCGCGGGTTCGTCCGCCCTGTCGACCCTGGTCGGTTCCGGTGACCGATACGTGTGGCCCGCGAATCACGGCCTGCGGCGAATCCCGATCATGGATCCGACGCCGGTCTATCCGCACTCGTTCGTGTACCGGAGCGGAAACCCGCATCCAGCCCTGACCGCGCTGCGTCGGCACCTACTCGAATCGCGACCCACCCCACCTGACAACCTCTGGACACCGAGCTGGGCCAGCTGAAGGGATGACACGACATCCCGACCGGACGACGACTGCCACCCTGGCCGAATGCAGACGCCGCTCGGTAGGTTCGTCAGGGGCCTTCGGGACCCGGCGCGTCCGGGCACGGCGGGTTCAGGAACGGCAGACTCGGGAACGGCACATTCAGGAACGGCACATTCGGAGGCGGCTCGTTCGAGCATCGTGTGCCCGCGCCCGGCTGGTACGGAGTGCTCAGCGCCCAGGCGCCCAATGCCCCCAACGCGCCCAACGACCCCAACGACCCCAACCCCAAGGATCCCAGCGATCCCACGGCCAGCGGTCCCAGACCCAACGATCCCAGTGCCGGTGGCAGGATTCCGCTGCCGGCGAAGTCGCTCCGGCAGGCTGTGAGGACCCTTGTCGACGCCGGCGCCGATGTGACCGCATTCTGCTGTGGATCGATACCGGTCGCCCTGGCCGTGTTGTCGATGAAGCAGGCGCCCTGATCGGCGTCGGTCACGTCGTACGTGGCGGTACAGGTCACCGACTCCCCCGGCTGGAGCGTCCCCGACGGGCATGTGGCATCGGGCGCCGGATCGGAACCGGTGAATGCGACTTCATCCACGGCGACGTCGGAGACCGGAGTTCCACCGGTGTTGGTCACCACGAACGTGTAGGTGACCGTGTCGCCCGATTGGAGGCCGACCGCCGGAGAGCCCGACTTCGCGAGCGAGAGGCCGCCTGCAGCCGGCTGGGCGATGCCGGTCGGCCCGAAGGCCAGTGTCGTCAGTGCAACCAGGCCTGTGAGCACTGCGATAACCAGAATCCGGAAAGTTGCACCGAAATTACGCACGCTGGATACTCCTTTTCGCCACATACAGGACAAATCGGGTTTTCGAACTCAGGTGCCGCGCAATACAAGCGTTTCGGAAGTTACTGGATATTCGCGATGAATACGTGCGAATGAGCGGTAAGCCCGCGTCGCACCATCGACCTGTCGCCGAGCGGGCCCAGGAAGCCACCGGCGCGATCACGCCGGCCGTCGGCAGCGTCGGTATCGGAAAGCCGCTGCGCGACAGTCTCATCGAAGGTTCGGCGACCGGGTCGCCTGTGGGACAATGCACCGCGAACCTACTCGAAGAAGGCAGATCCTTGACGAAGTACGACGATGCCGACTGGCACTACGGCGGCATCTTTCCCGACGACCTGCCGAACGAGGCCGGCGGCACCCACATCGGCATGTTCGTGGCATGGTGCCTGCTGTCCGGTTTCGCGGGCGAGGACATCGCCGACGAGCTCGAGCCGCTCGAGTCGCGAGAGTCGACGCCCGGCGCCTTCCTGATGGACGTGCTCGACGAGAAGTTCGTCAGCGACGACCTCACCGCCGATGGCAACGCCTTCGCGGTCGCGTACTACGCGGGCGAGCACGACGACTCCTGCTATCTCGTCGACTACCTGGACGCGTTCGGTACGACCCCGACCGAGATCTACCGGGTCGAGGACAGCTGGGAGACCTACGACGTCATCGCGGACCGGATCGGCGCCCGCTTCCACGCCTGGCTGGACGCGGGGCGGCCGCAATTCGTCTCCGCACGGTAGACCGGACCGGCGTCGGGAAGTACACCGCGATCCTCAGAACAGCGTGAGCAGTGGTTCCGGATCGCGGGCGGGCGCGGAGGCCACGACGGACGGGCGCGGGTCCGGGCCGTGGGAGGCGAGACCTGCCCACGGCCGCGCCCGCTCCGGATCGGACGCGACGGCGCGGGCGGCCTCACCGGCCAGCTTGTCGGCCAACTCGTTGAAGTGGTTGCCGACGTGCCCGCGGACCCAGCGGAACCGCACCGGCCCGGTCCGTTCGGTGATCGCCCGGTCGATGTCCTGCACCAGCTCGAGGTTCTTGACCGGCCCGCCGGACGCCGTCTTCCACCCYTTGCGCTTCCAGCCGGGCAGCCACTCGGACGCGCACTTGATGGCGTACTGGGAATCGGACTCGATGAGCAGCGGATCGGGACCGGGATGCGCCACGATGGCCTCGACCAGCGCCCACAGCTCCGCGATCTGGTTGGTGCCGGAGACCGCGCCGCCCGACCGGCTGGGACCCTCGTGATCGACCCATGCCCACCCGATGGCGCCACCGGGATTCTTCAGACACGAACCGTCGGTACTCACGATGATCATGGCTTCGGACAATACGTGCTCCCCCCGACATGCCTCGGTTCGGTCTCGGCGCGGCGGCGATAGGCTGCCGGGGATGACCGGTATGGCCTCCGAAGTGCAGTTCGAGGTGTCGACGCGACGTCCCGTGGATCTCGCGTCGACGCTCGCGCCGCTGAGCCGTGGGCGCTTCGATCCGTGTCACCACCGCGAGTCCGACGGGACCGTGTGGCGCACCTCGCTGCTGCCGTCCGGGGCTGTCACCTACCGCCTCCGTCAGCGCGGCCCGAGCGTCGTCGGCGTCCGGGCATGGGGACCCGGCGCCGCGGAACTCGAGATGTACGTGCCCGGCCTCGTCGGCGAGGACGACGTCGACGGGTCCGCCGACTTTGCGCCCACCCACCCGAAGCTGGTCGACGCGCACCGCCGGTTCCCGAACCTGCGGATCGTGCGGACCGCGCGGGTCATGGAGTCCCTGGTGCCGGCGATCCTCGAGCAGCGTGTGCACACCGTTGCCGCGCACACGTCGTGGCATCGGCTCGTCCAGAAGTTCGGCACCGCCGCGCCCGGGCCGGCCCCCGACGGGATGCGGGTGCCGCCGAGTGCGGAGGCGTGGCGGCGGATCCCGTCGTGGGAGTTCCACCGCGCGGGCGTCGATCCGCGGCGCGCACAGACCGTCGTCGCGTGCGCTCGCGTCGCGGACCGGCTCGAGGAGACCGTCGGGATGGATCACGAGGCGGCGTACCGCCGGTTGCGGGCCGTCCCCGGTGTCGGGCTGTGGACCGCCGCCGAGGTGGCCCAGCGCGCGCTCGGCGACGCCGACGCCCTCTCCGTCGGCGACTTCCACCTGTCGGCGATCGTCGGCTGGACGCTGCTGGGTCGGCCCCTCGACGACGACGCGATGGTCGAGTACCTCGCCGACCTGCGCCCGCACCGCTACCGCGCGATCCGCCTGCTCGAGGTCAGCGGCCAGGCCCGCAAACCCAAGTTCGGGCCACGCACGCCGCTCGTCGACCATCGGTCGCACTAGGCCTGAGCGCCCACTCCTCGCCCGGATCGGCGGGAACCCGCTCGCGACCGGAAGGAATGGGCGCTCAGGCCGACGGCGCTAGCCGTGCAACTTGGTGAAGTCCGGGTAGTTGGAGATCTCCCAGCCGCCGTCGACCATGAGGCTCGTGCCGGTGATGTAGTCGGCATCGTCGCTCGCGAGATACAGGCACGGCGCCGCGATCTGCTCGGGAGTCGCCGGACGCCCCATCGGGATCCGGTCGACGAACGCCTGCAGCAGCGGCTCGTACCCGGTCACGGCGGACACCAGCGGGGTGTCGACCAGACCGGGCAGCACGGTGTTGACGCGGATACCGTGCGGCGCGAGTTCGAGCGCGGCGTTCTTGCCGAACATCTCGACGCCCGCCTTACCGGTGACGTACGGGCTGCCGCCGACCATCGGAACCCGCGCGTTGAGCGAGGCGACGTTGACGATCGCACCGCCACGGCCGTTCGTCGTCATGTGCCGGGCCTCGTGCTTGGTGCACAGGAACACGCCCTTCTGCACGAGGTCGACGGTGAAGTCCCAGTCCGACTCCTCGAGGTCGAGGATCGGGCCGCCGCGGGCGGCACCGGCCACGTTGAACGCCAGATCCAGCGCGCCGAATCGCTCCACCGCGACCGCGACCGCGGCGGCGACGGCGTCCTCCACCGTGACGTCGGCGACCGCCCCGACGAAGGCCTCGCCGAGGTCCTTCTCCATCACCTCGAGCGCATCGGCGGAGATGTCGATGCCGACCACCGACGCCCCCTCCGCGACCAGACGCGTCGCGACGGCCGCGCCGATGCCCGACGCCGCTCCGGTCACGACCGCGACCCTGCCGTCGAACCTGTTGCCCATCGACTCACGCTCAGCCATGTCCCACCTCCACGAGTACCTTCATGCGCCGGCCGGCGGACGCCGCCTGCACACCTTCCTCCACCACGTCGGCGAGCGGGACGCATTCGACCCATTCGTCGAGCGGGTACGCCCCGGCCGCCATCCGGTCGATGACGGCGGCGAACTCCTCGCGCGAGTACGCCAGCGACGCCATCAGCCGCGTCTCGGTGAACATCAGCGCGTACGTGGCGAGCGGCACCTCCTCCTTGTAGGTGGCGACCAGGACCACCGCACCGCGGGCCCGCGCGGCCCAGAGCGCGGTCTGCACTGCCGCGGCCACCCCGGCACATTCGAACACTGTGTCCGCCCCGATGCCGTCGGTCCGCTCGGCGACGGCCGCCACGGGATCCTGCGCGGCGGGATCGATCACGTCGAATCCCATTCCCGCAGCCACGGCCCGACGCGATTCGGACGGCTCGCTCAGCAGGATCCGGTCGACGCCCCCGGCCCGCAGGTTGAGTGCCGTCGCGATGCCGATCGGACCCGCCCCGATCACCAGCGCGAACTGCCCCGGCTCGACACCGCCCAACTCGACGGCGTGCAGCGTCACGGCCAGTGGCTCGACCACCGCGGCCTGCAGCAGGCTCACACCGTCCGGGATCTTGTGCACGTTGCCCGCCGGGACCACCGTGCGCTCCGACATGCCACCGCCGTCGGAGTTGAGTCCGTGGAAGGCGATGACCTGACACAGGTGCTCGAGTCCGGCGGCGCAGCGCACGCACGTGCCGCAGCTGTAGTTCGGCTGCACCACCACGCGGTCCCCGACGGACAGATCCTCGACCCCGGCACCGACCTCGCGCACCACTCCGGAGAACTCGTGACCGAGGATCTGCGGTCCGCAGGCCCCGGTGAGCGGATGCGGATGCTCGGAGATGCCGAACGAGTGGATCATCCCGAGGTCGGATCCGCAGATTCCGTTGTACGCCACGTCGATCAGGACGTGGCCGTCGCGCAGTTCCGGCTCGGGGACGTCCTCGACCCGCAGGTCGCCGACGCCGTGCAGAACGGCGGCCCTCATCGCTTGGCCGCCAGTTCGTCCTCGTACTTCTTCGTCATGTGCGCGATCGCGTCGTGCTGCGCCTGGTTGTGGCCCTCGCGCACCTTCCCGGCGCGGGTCGCCGCGTCCAGCAGCGGCTGGGACTGCCCCTGGAAGTGCGGCGCCACCTGCTGCGCGATCAACTCGAACGAGCGTCGGGTCGCGGCCGGGTTGGCCCAGTCGGTGCCCATGATCAGCATCGAACCGAAGCCGCCGGACTGGTCGATGAGCTTCTGGATAAGTTCGCGCGCCTGCGCGGGCGTTCCGATGATGCCCATGCCGGAGTGGTTCATGTACGCGATCATCTGCTCCATGGAAGCGCCACCGGAGCCGAAGTGCGGGAACGCCGCGACCTTGCCGAAGTAGTCGATCCACTCGCCGAGCCCGAACCGCACGTCCTGCTGGGCCTGCTCCTCGGTCTCCGCAATGTGCATGGGGCACACCAGCCGCCACTGATTGCGGTCCACGGTGGTCCCGAACTCGGCGGCCCGCTCCTCCATGATGCCGAAGTGGTGACCGAGGGCGTCGAAGCCCTCGGGGGTGAGGGTCGCGCCGATCGACAGCAGGCCCAGGCCGTGCTTGCCGGCCAATCGCGGTCCGGTGGGCGAGGCCACGCCGGCGACGACGATGTCGAACATCGGATGCGAGTACGGCCGCATCTGCAGCTGGGCGTCGACCAGGTTGTGCGTCTTGGTCTTCGCCGTGACCCGCTCACCGTTCAGCAGCCGCATCACGATGTCGAGGTTGTCGTCGAGCAGTTCGCGGCACTCGGTGGGGTTGAGCCCGATCATCGACGAGTCGGTGGGCAGCGAACCCGGGCCGACGCCCAGCATCACGCGGCCGCGGGTGAGGTGGTCGAGCAGCACCATCCGATCCGCGGCCCACAAGGGATTGTGGTAGCTCAGCGAGGTGACGCCCGTGCCGAGCTTGATGCGCTTGGTGCGTTCGGCCGCCGCGGCGATGAAGATCTCGGGGCTGCCGATGATCTCGCTGCCCGCCGAGTGGTGTTCACCGATCCACACCTCGTCGAAGTCGAGGCGGTCGAGATGCTCCACCAGTTCGAGGTCGCGCTGCAACGCGACGGTCGGATTCTGCCCTGCCGCGTGATGGGGTGCGACGAACGCACCGAACCGTAGCCTGCCCATGCGAGTACTCCTCTGAAATCGATGAAACGACGTACCCTCCGACGCTAGAATTCGTTCCGCCCTACCGGCAGTGCACTTTGGTGGACACTTTCCGATCCGCATCGAACTGGTGGTGAGAAGAATTGACCGAGGTCGCGTTGCGCACCGCCGACTACGAGCGCGTGTTCACGGTCCTGGAGCGGTGCGAGGACGTACGGACCGTGTCGGAGTTCCGCACCCGCATCGTCGCGGCCATGACGGAGGCGTTCCCGGTGCGCGTGGCGACGTGTTTCGTCGGCGACACCTACGAGAGGCAGTTCGACGACCCTGATGCCACCGTCGAGGGATCCGGCTCGTGGGAGGGCATACGCACTGTCTACCAAGAGATCTGGTCGCACCACGACGTCTTCGCGACGCCGGAGGCGCGGCGCCGACTCGAATCGACCCGGGTGGCGTCCCTGACCGATCTCCGCGAGCTCCCGGCGGAGTCCGAGGCCTACGTCCGGGACTACCTGCACGCGCAGCGCATGCACTCGGTCAACGCGATACACCTCGATCTGCCGGACGGGGCGCGGGCTCTCGTCGGCCTGTACGACGCGGACGAGTCCGCACTCGGGCCCCGGGACTACGCGGCCCTGCGCCTCCTGGCCCGGCAACTGTCCGTACTCACCCGCGGCCTCGACACCTCGGAGCACCGGGACGTGCTGGCCGATCTGACCGGGCGGCAGCGTCAGGTGGCCCGACTGGTGGCCGACGGGTTGAGCAACGCCGCGATCGCCCGGCAGTTGACGCTCACCCAGGACACCGTCAAGAAGTACGTCAGCCGCATCCTCGCCGCGACCGGATGCGGCTCGCGCACCCGGCTCGCGATCGAGGTGCAGCGTCAGGCCTTCGGACCGCCCGCCACGTAGATCACCTGTCCCGAAACGAATCCCGCACCCTCACTGACGAGGAACGACGCGGTGTGCGCGATGTCCTCGGGCAGCCCGACACGGCGGACCGGGGTTTCCGCGGCGACCCCGGCCTTGAAGTCGTCGAACGACACCCCCATCCGTTCGGCGGTCGCGGCCGTCATCTCGGTGACGATGAAGCCGGGCGCGATCGCGTTGGCGGTGACGCCGAACGGGCCGAGTTCGAACGCGAGCGTCTTGGTCAGACCCTGCATGCCCGCCTTCGCGGCCGAGTAGTTCGACTGGCCGCGGTTGCCGAGCGCGGAGATACTCGAGAGGTTCACGATCCGGCCCCACTTCTGTTCCACCATGTACTTCTGCGCGGCCCGGGTCAGCAGGAAGGCCCCGCGCAGGTGCACGTTCATGACGGCGTCCCAGTCGTCGACGGTCATCTTGAACAGCAGGTTGTCGCGGGTGATCCCGGCGTTGTTCACGACGACGGTGGGCGCGCCCAACTCGCCGGCGATCCTCGTCACGGCCGTCTCCACCGAGGCCTCGTCGGACACGTCCGCCCCGACGGCGAGCGCGCGGCCGCCGGCGTCGCGGATCGCGGCAACGGTGTCACCGCACGCCGATTCGTCGAGATCGAGCACGGCGACCGCCAGCCCGTCGGACGCGAGTCGCTTCGCGATGGCCGCGCCGATGCCCCGCGCAGCACCCGAGACCACTGCCACCCGCTGGTTGCCGTCCGTCATGTCCGCTACCTCCCACTCACCGGTGATGTTCGCCGGTGACGCTACGCGTCAGGACAGCGCGACCGGTCGGATATCGGCGACGATCCGGTCGATGGCGCCGTTCTCGAGTTCGAAACTCTCGACGATCTCGACGGTCATCAGGCGCGCGTCGCCGACCCCGGCGTCGAGCAGGTAGGTGGTGCGGACGGTGTCGCCGTCCTCGGTCATCGTCAGGTTCCGCACGCCCTGGATGACGGCGTACTGCATGCCGTGGTTGAGATCGTTCGTCAACTGCGGCCCGTTGAAACCGGTCTGCATACCCACCTCGATGCGGGTGGCGTTCGCAGTGAACAGCACGCCACCGGCGTCGTGACTGACGAGTGCGTCGATGTACGCGCGGGCCATCGCTCGGTTCGGGGTGTCGGCGGGGTTCGGTGCGGCACTAGCGACCGCGGGTGCGGTGATCGCGACAGCCGCCGCGGCGAGGAGCGACAACGAGGCAGTCTTGGCAATTCGCATGCCGCATCGTAGCTATAACCTGTTTCACATTCAGGCGAAACGGGTCCGCGCACCGATCGCCACAGAGTCGGAGGTCCCATCGATCCGGGTACTTCCTACCGGGATTCCCGCCGCCCGACGGGGCCGTTCGACCCCTTCTCCGAGACACGCTCCCGGTCATCGAGACGGCCCGCTGTAACGCCGGACACAGCTCGTTAGCGTCGTGACATCGGCAACGACAGGAGTTACCCCATGAGCGAGCACGTCACCGACACGGCAACCATCGCGACGCTTCCCCAGATCCTGGAAGCCCAGAAACGCGCTGCGGCCGAACAGGGAACGCCCTCGGCCGACGTGCGCCGCGACCGGATCCAGCGGATGATCGACCTCCTGGTCCGTCACCACAAGCCGCTCACCGAGGCCATCGACGCCGACTTCGGCGGGCGCCTCGTCGCGTTCTCGATCATGAACGACATCCTCGGTTCACTCACGTCGCTCAAGCACACTCGCGACTCGCTCCAGTCCTGGATGGCCGACGAGGAGCGCCCGCCGTACCCGCCGTACGACCAGCTCGGCGCGAAGGCCTACATCCAGTACCAGCCCAAGGGATCGGTCGGCATCATCGGCACGTGGAACGCTCCGCTGTTCACGCTGCTGAGCCCGCTCGCGTGCGCCCTGGGCGCCGGCAACCGGGCGATCCTCAAGCCGTCCGAGGTGGTGCCGCGCACCGCGCAGGTCCTCGCGGATGCCGTCGCGGAGATGTTCGATCCGTCCGAGATCGCGGTCGTCACCGGCGGCCCCGAGCTCGCCGACGCCTTCACGTCCCTGCCGTTCGACCATCTCGTGTTCACCGGCAGCACCGAGGTCGGCAAGCTGGTCATGGCCAACGCCGCCAAGAACCTCGTGCCGGTCACGCTCGAACTCGGCGGCAAGTCGCCGACCATCGTCGGCCGCAGCGCGGACTTCGACGACGCCGCGAGCAAGATCGCGATCGCCAAGTCCACCAACTCGGGCCAGATCTGCGTGTCCCCGGACGTCGTCTACGTGCCCCGAGAGGAGCTGGACAGCTTCGTCGGCGCCCTGGAGAAGTCGTACGCCGCGCTGCTGCCGACCATCACCGACAACCCGGACGTCGTCGCGGTCGTCAGCGACCGGCACCTGGCACGGGTCGAGGCCCTCGTCGCCGACGCCCGTGATCGTGGCGCCCTGATCGTCGCGACCCCGGTCGAGGAGAGCGAACGGGTCGACGGGGAGCGCAAGCGGCCGCTGCGCCTGGTGATCGCACCGCCGGCCGACTCCAAGATCATGCAGGAGGAGATCTTCGGCCCCGCCATCATCCTGCTGCCGTACGACCAGACCGAAGAGGTCATCGCGGACATCAACAGCAGACCGAAGCCGTTGGCGCTGTACTACTTCGGCACCGATCCGGCGGAGCAGCAGGCGGTCCTGACCCGCACCTGGTCGGGCGGCGTGACCGTCAACGACATCATGATGCACCCGGGCATGAACGACGCACCGTTCGGTGGCGTGGGCGCTTCGGGCATGGGCCACTACCACGGGCGCGAGGGATTCCTCGAATTCAGCCACGCTCGTACGGTTTTCGAGGCTCCCGAGCACGATCCGCGCGGCGAGTGGGGCACGCTGCCACCGCACGGTGACGGCTTCCTCGCCGCGATGGAAGCACAGGTCACTCCGTAGCCGCTCGATTACCGATGAGCGAGAAGTCTTCCTGCCGATCCTCCGATCGACAGGARGAATGCCGGGTATGAGCCGAGAACTCGCAGACCGCCTTGCCCTGTCCGACCTCGTTGCGCAGTACGCGATCGCCGTCGATCGCCGAGACGAGATCGCACTGACGGCACTCTTCGCCACCGACGCCCAACTGGTGCAACCGGCCGGGCTGGTCCGCCGGGGCAAGAGTGCCGTCCTGTCGGGGTCCGGCGCCGTCGCCCAGGGCGTGCTCGGCGCGGTCGCCCACCTCCACTCGACCCGGCACGTGGTGAACCAGCAGATCGTCGACGTGGCCGGCGACCAGGCCCGCGGCGAGGTGTACGGCGAGGCGCACCACGTGTACGCCACCGAGGACGGGCACCGCGACTACGTCGTGGCGATCCGCTACCAGGACGAATACGTCCGGGCGGACGGCATGTGGCGCATCGCCCGCCGCGAGCTGATCGTCGATCTCACCTACGACCGCAAGGTCGAGCTCCTCGCGTGAGCCGGGGCCCGACCAAACGCCGTTAGGGCGGCGCTGGGCGGCGCCACGGCCCCGGGTTCGCACCGAGGATACCGATCCCGTCCCAGGTCTACCCAGTTCAGACACATTTTGCTGAGCGGAACAACTCTTCCCGAAACACTCCGGACGCACCTATAGTCCGACCAATCGATTGTTTGGTCGGTACGGGAGGGCCTCGAAGTGACGGAATCCACCAAACGGCGGCGCGAGATCCTCGACGCGGCCGCCGAGTTGTTCGCCCGCAAGGGCGTGGGGGCCACGACCATCCGGGAGATCGCGGATCGCGTCGGGGTCGTGGCGGGCGCCCTGTACCACCACTTCCCGTCCAAGCGGGCCATCGTCGACGAGTTGGTCACGGGCTATCTCGAGGGGCTGCACGAGCGCTACCGCTCGATCGAGACCCGGAATCTGACCCCCAGGGCGCGGTTGCAGGCGATCGTCGACGCCTCACTGGACGCGGCCCACGAGGAGCCGCACGCGACCGCCGTCTACCAGGACGAATACCCGCATCTGCGCGAGGAGGCGAACCTTTCCCGCGCATCCGAACTCGCCGATGCGGTCCAGCGTCCGTGGCTGGACGCGATCGAGGACGGCAAGCGGCAGGGCGCTTTCCGGGACGATCTGCCGGCGGGCGTGTTCCACCGATTCATTCGCGACTGCGTCTGGCTGTCGATCAAGTGGCACCACGCCGACGACTCGTACCCGACCGCTCGCCTCGCCGAGGACTGCGTGTCGATCTTCCTCGACGGCTTCGCGGTCGACCACCGCTGCTCCTATGCGGATTCGCTGCCCGCGACCTCCCCCTCGGTCGCGGCCTGACGCGCAGATCGGCGGCGGATCGGGGACGGGTGGAGGAGGAACTTCCGCTGCCCGGAAATCCCGCCGATTCCGGCACAGATCCTGGATATGCTGAGAACCGATCAACTGCTTGTTTAACCCACTTCGCCCGCCCTGGAGGTTGAACCATGAGCACCACCCACGAATCCACCCCGACCGTGACGCTCGCTGCGGCCGAGCAACTACTGGCCATCGAGGAGATCAAGCGGGTGTTCGCGGCGCGACTGCGCATCATGGACACCAAGCAGTGGGACCTCTACGGCACCTTCCACACCGACGACGTGGTCAGCGAGTCGTGGGGCGCCGGCTCCCGAGTGGTCGGCCCGGAAGCGCTCACGGCCGCGATCCGGAACACACTGGACGGCAACACCTTCGTGACGACGGTGCATCACGGCCACACCCCCGAGATCACCCTCACCTCGGACACCACGGCCACCGGCATCTGGGCCATGGAGGACGAACTGTGGTGGACCAACGGCGACGACGAGGAACACCTCCACGGCTACGGCCACTACCACGAGGAATACCGCAAGGTCGAGGACAAGTGGCTGATCAGCTACCGCACCCTGACCCGCCTGCACGAGATCCACACCCCCAACTTCTTCGACTACCGCCAGGCAGCCAAGCCCGGCCGCTAGCTATGCTGTGCCCCACGTCACCAAAGCAATCGCTTGATTGACTGTTTGAACCGTTTCGACAGAGAGGTCCACGCCATGGCTGAGCCCACCGGTGCACTGACGATGACCGCAGCCGAGCAGCTGCTCGCTATCGAAGAGATCAAGCGGGTGTTCGCGGCGCGACTGCGCATCATGGACACCAAGCAGTGGGATCTCTACGGCAGCTTCCACACCGAGGACGTCGTCAGCGAGTCGTGGGGCGGGCTGCCCGACGACAAGCAGCCGCAGACCGACGGCGCGTCGGGCCGCGTCATCGGCCGCGAACCGCTCACCAAGGCGATCAGCGGCATGCTCGGCAACTCCACCTATGTGACCACCGCGCACCATGCGCACACCCCGGAGATCACCCTCACCTCCGACACCACGGCCACCGGCATCTGGGCCATGGAGGACGAACTGTGGTGGACCAACGGCGATGTCGAGGAACACCTTCACGGCTACGGGCATTACCACGAGGAGTACCGCAAGGTCGAGGGCAAGTGGCTGATCAGCTACCGCAAGCTCACCCGCCTGCGCGAGATCCACACCCCCAACTTCTTCGACTACATGGCAGCACTGTGACCACTGAGATGACGGAAACGACGGAGTCCACGGAACCCGCAGCCTTGACGGCCGCACTGTTCGAACCGATCACCATCCGGTCTCTGGAGCTGCGCAACCGGATCGCGATGTCCCCCATGACCCGTCACGGCTCGCCCGGCGGCGTGCCCACCGATGAGGTCGTGGCCTACTACCGTCGGCGTGCCGAGGGCGGCACCGGCCTCATCGTCACCGAGGGCACCGCGATCGAGCACCCCTCGGCCGTGGACGCCGACACCGTGCCGGTGATGTACGGCGAAGCGGCACTGGAAGGTTGGCGCAAGGTCGTCGACGCGGTCCACGGTGCCGGCGGCAAGATCGTGCCGCAGCTGTGGCACGTCGGACCGCTCTTCGGTGCGATGGGCCCGGTCGGTGACGTCCACCCCATGCGTCCGTCGGGACACTGGGGATCGGTCGGCAACACCATGTACTCCGACGAGTACGTCGAGCGGATGCGTCCGGTGACCGCCGCGATGACCGAGCAGGACATCGCCGACGTGATCGCCGCCTACGCGGCGGCGGCCCGCAACGCGATCGACGTCGGCTTCGACGGCATTGCCCTGCACGGCGGCCACGGTTACCTGCTCGACGCGTTCCTGTGGGAGCCGAGCAACCAGCGCGACGACGAGTGGGGCGGAGATCTGCAGCGCCGCACCCGGTTCCCCGCCGAGGTGGTCAAGGCCATCCGGAAGGAGATCGGCGACGACTACCCGATCATCTTCCGGTTCTCGCAGCACAAGCAGCAGGACTTCGCGTCGAAGATCGCCCAGACGCCCGAGGAGCTGGGCGTGGTCCTGAACGCCCTCGTCGACGCCGGCGTCGACGTGCTCGACGCGAGCATCCGCCGGTTCTACGCGCCGGCGTTCGAGGGCAGCGACCTGTCCCTCGCGGGATGGGCCAAGAAGCTGACCGGCGCCACCGTGATGGCCGTCGGGAGCGTCGGACTCGACAGCGCGCTCAACGTGCGGGTCATCGTCGGGCTGCCGACCATGACGGACAACCTCCCGGACCTGATGCGCCGGAAACACGAGGGCGAGTTCGACCTCGTCGCGATCGGCCGCCTCCACATGGCCGATCCGGCGATCTCGCGGCGACTGCGCGACGGCGATCCCATGCCGGAGTTCGATCGGGCCCTGCACGAGGGCCGGCTGTACTGAGCCTCTCGATGCCGAATGCCGCGTCCCCCTTGCGGGAACGCGGCATTCGTGTGTCGGCCTTACGGTACGAGGATCGCCCGACCCTTGATCTTCCCGGCCTCGAGCGCGTCGAACGCCGCCACCCCGTCCTCGAGCGGGAAGGTCTCGGTCTCGATCGTGACGAGTCCGCGCTGCGCCAGAGCGATCACCGCGCGTTGGTCGGCGCGGGTACCCGCGTAGCTGGTTCGCAACGTGGCTCCCCACGGCAGCGCGAAACCGGTCCACTCGATCCGGCCGCCACCGAGCCCGAGGACGCGCACCGCACCGTCACGACCGACCACCTGCGCGGCGATGTCGACGGTCTCCTGCACTCCGACGCAGTCGAACACGGCGTCGACACCGATGCCGTCGGTGAGCTCGAGGATCTTCGCGGCGCAGGAGCTGTCGCTGACGAACGCGTGATCCGCTCCCAGCGTGGTCGCCAGCTCGAGCTTGTCCTCCGCCGAATCCACCGCGATGATGCGGGCAGAGGTTGTCGCGGCCAGGATCTGGACGGCCGCGTGCCCGAGTCCGCCGATGCCGAGCACGACCGCAGTCGAGCCCGGGCCCAACCGGTCCCGCGCGCCGTCGATTGCGTGGTAGGTGGTGAGCCCGGCGTCGGCGAGCGGCCCGGCGGTCACCGGATCGAGGTCACCGAGCGGCTCCACGAACCTCGCGTCGACCTTCATGAACTCGGCCATTCCACCGTTCGCGGCCAGACCGGGACACAGCGGCACGCCCTGCCGACCGCCCGGTGAACGCTCACAGGAGTTCTCGCGACCCTGCACGCACGCGCGACAGGTGCCGCAACTCCACACCAGGAACACCAGCACCGCGTCGCCCACCGACAGGGACTCGACGCCCTCGCCCAGCGCCGCGATCCGCCCGGCGGTCTCGTGCCCGAGGGTCATCGGCGGCGGAAGCATCGAGATCGGCGAGTGCCGGACGTGAACGTCCGAGTGGCACAGCCCCGCACCGGCAACCTCGACGAGCACCTCGCCCGGACCGATCTCCGGGACGTCGGTGTCCGTGACCGCGATCCGGCCGTGCTCAACCAGCTGCAACGCGCGCATGTGCGTCCTCCTCGATCGTTGCCGCGGTCGCCACCGCGAGATGCCTACGCAGGAAAAGAATCTGATGTTCGAGCGCGCGGTCGTGCCACCGCTTGCCCGGATACACGTCGAAGTGATCGCACGGGTAATGCCGCACGTCGGCCCGGCCCTGCTCCGCCGCCTTCGCCGCGGCGTGCGGCGGCGCGCTGCGGTCGAGGTCGCCGATCTGGACCAACAGCGGTGCGGTGATCTTGTCCGCGTCCTTGATCGGTCGGTACGAACCGATTTCGAGGAACGATCGCGCGCTGACCTCGTTGCGCCACGTCGGACCGGCGATGGACAGGTAGTCCTCGTAGACGCCGGGCAGCGCGAGCGCGGCGACCTCGCCGGGCCGTCCCGCCAGGCGAATCGTCACACCGGCGCCGCCGCGCGCCGCGGCGGCCTTGTCCCGGATCGCGGCCCACCCGCTCTTCGCCAGATGGCCGGCGCTGTACTGGCGCATCGATGCCGTGGACGCCGCTCGTGCGTCGACCGCCGGGGTGAGCGCGATGAGCGCGGCCAGGCGCGGATCGCTCGCGCCCAGGCTGAAGACATGACCGCCGGCCAGCGATACGCCCCACGCGACGATCCGGGTGGGATCGACGCCGTCGGTTCCCCGGGCGGTCGCGATCGCGGCGGCGTAGTCCTCGAGCTGGCCGCGGATCGAGACCGTCTGGCGCATTTCGCCACCGCTGGAACCGAATCCGCGGTAGTCGAACAGCAGGACGTCGAGTCCCGCGCGGGCGAAGCCCTCCGCGAATCCCTCGAGACCCGAATCCTTGGTACCACCGAATCCGTGCGCCATGACGACGCAGGGACGGCCCGCCTCGGTGCGGAAGTCGTCGCCTTCGCCCCGGTAATGCCACGCCGAACAGGTACTGCCCTGCACCGCGAAGGTCACATCGGTGCGTGTCACATCGGTTGGTGTCACAGTTTGCTCCCATAGATGGTGTTGAGCCACACCGAGACCAGAGCCTCGTGAGCGGTTTCCGGATCCAGAGATCCGGGGCCGCCCCGAGAGAGGCTCTCGACGGCGCGGTCGTTCATGTCGAGAAGGACGACGGCGAGTGCCCGACTGTCGGTACCCTCGGCCGCGCGCCCCGCTTTGCGTTCGGCGTCGATCATGGATGCCACCGGATCGACGAAACTCCGTCGGTCGCAGTCCCACATCTCGCGGACGGCGGGATCGGAGTCGCGTGCGTCCCGCAGCGCCCGGTAGAGATTGGGATGACGGGCCCACGACGCGATCAGTTCAGCGATGAGGCCGTCGACCATCTCGCGCGGGCTACCCTCGCGGGCGAGATACATCCCCGTGCCATCGCTTATCTCGCCGTAGAGGGTCCGCGACAACGCCGCCACAGCCTTCGCCTTGTTCTCGAAGTAGAAGTAGAACGCCGAACGCGTCACCCCTGCTGCGCGCGAGATGTCGACGATTCCGATCTCGTCCAGGCTGTGTTCGTTGAGCAGCGTCTCGAGCGCATCGAGGATCGCGGCTCGTCGCTCCTCGCCCTTGTTCGCCTTCCGGTTCTGGACGGCGGAGGTTGGGTTTGCGCTTCGACTGCTCATGTGTCGCTTTCGGGTCGGCTACGGCGTACGGGTGGCCATCATGCCGGGACCAGGTTCCACCGCACCGGCCCGTCCCTCTGTACGCGCTGCAGACCGGCCGGCAACTCCTTGGTCCGCATCTCGTGCTCGTAGATGTAGTAGTCGACCTGCTGCGTGTGACGGGGGCGATTGTTGAAGTGCCCCACGAACCGCTCCTCGTCGGCCTTGATGACGCGCTCCATCTCGGGGGCCGTCGGCGGCCGGTACGTCCCGGCGAGGTAGGCCGCGAGCGTGCGCGCCTGGCACTCCACGAAGGGGAAGAGCGTCGGCGCCGACTGTGCGAACCCGATGAACGCGAGATCGTCGATGCCCGGCTTGAACATTCGCTTGTAGAGCGGGAACTGGTTGCTGGGTGCGCTCAGGAAGTCCTCGTCGAAGAACGGGAACGTGATGTTGTAGCCGGTGGCGTAGATGATGACGTCGTATTCCCGGCTGGTGCCGTCGACGAAATGGACGTCCGAGCCGTCGAGGCGTTCGATGTTGGGCTTGACGTCGATGTCGCCGGATCCCAACCGCACCAACAGTTCCTGGGACTGCGTCGGATGAGCCTCGCCGAAGTGGTGGTCGGGCGTGGGGAGCCCGAAGTTCTCCGGACGACCCGACAGGAAGATCGGTCCGCGACGACCCAGGCGCCGCTGCCACGACAGCGGAATCTGCGGGTACGTCTGGATCAGCGTGTCGGCGGGCACGCCGAAGGCGTACTTCGGCACGATCCACGCACCGGACCGGGTGGACAGCGTCACCTTGTTCCGCTGGGAACGCTGAGACAGTTCGACCGCGATGTCGGCCGCACTGTTACCGATGCCGACGATCAGGATGCGCTTGTCCCGCAAGTGAAGAGGAGTCTCCGGATCGATGTACGCGTGCGAGTGGATGGACTCGCCTGTGAACTCACCCGGGAAATCCGGCAGGCGCGGATCCCAGTGGTGACCGTTGGCGACCACCAGGAAGTCGAAGCGACGGCTCTCCCCGTCCTGGGTGAGAACTTCCCATCCCCCGCCGGGCAGGTGTTCAGCATGCTCGACGCCGTTCTGGAAACGAATCCCGTCGAGTAGCGAGAACGCCGACGCGTAGTCGTCGAGGTACCGCTTGATGTCGGTGTGGTGCGGAAAGTCGGGAAGGTCCTCCGGCATCGGAAAGTCCTTGAACGACAGGCGCTTCTTGGACGTGTCGATGTGCAGGGACCGGTAGGCGCTCGAGTGGCCGTTCGGGTTTCCGAACGCCCAGTTGCCACCGATCCGATCCGAGGTCTCGAAGCACTCGTAGGGGATGTCGTAGTCGGTGAGCATCTTGCCGGCCGTCAGACCGCTGATGCCGGCTCCGATGATGCATGTCGTGGGGTTGGCCATCGTGCTCCGTTCGATGTCGATCTGCTGCGCGGGGACGCGGAGAGCGCCGAATGTAGGCGCTCACCCCCGAAGATCGTGAGGTGGCTCACACGCTAGGCGCGGAATTGACACGTGTCAATAGTTATTTGACACGTGTCAATAGCCGGGAGGGAGCGTCGACGACCAGGGGCGGACCCCTAGCGTGACCACTGCTGCAACGCAGCGTTCTTCCGGAAGTCCCAGCTGATCGGCCGCGATCCGCAGCCACGCGTGCCGGCCGTCGGCCGTGAAGTGATCGCCACCCATGTATTTGCGCGCGAACAGCAGTTCCGCGGTCGCGACCCGACTGTCGGGCGTGGCGGTTCGCGGAACCTCGCCCACCACCTCCGCGACACCGCTGATCTCCACGCCGCGCAGTTCGTGGAACTGCTCGCCTCCATCGATCACCACCGCGACCCGCGGATCACGACGCAGATCGGACCAGCGCTTGCTGCGCACGATCGAGTTGAGCCACAGGGATTCTCCGTCCCACACGAACCAGAGCGGAGCCACGTCGGGGTGCCCGTCCGGCGCTGTGGTCGCGACCCGGCACGTCCGCCGCCGCGCCGAGCGCCTGGACGGCCCGCAGGCTCTCGCGGACCGCAACGGGAGACGCGTCGCAGATCTCGTCCGCCATCACGAGCGCCTCCCGCAGTGCCGCACCGGGTTCGGTGACGGCGTTGACCACCCCCAGGTGGTATGCCTGCTGCGCGTCGAGCGTCCGGCCGGTGATCAGCAGCTCGCGAGCGACGTTGACGGGCAGCGCGCGTGGGGCGCGGAACAGTGCGCCGGAACTCGCGACGAGGCCCCGTCTCACCTCGGGGAGACCGAAGCGTGCGGCAGCCGAGGCGACGATCAGGTCGCAGGCCAGCGCGAGTTCGAACCCGCCTCCGAGCGCGTACCCCTCCACCGCGGCGATCAGCGGCTTGCTTCGCACCCGACGGATCAGTCCGTACTCGCCGCCCCGCGGCATCCGCAGGTCTGCGCGCTCCCTGATGTCGGTGCCCGCCGAGAACACGGTCGGGGTACCGGTCAGGACGCCGGCCCAGAGTTCGGGGTCGTCGTCGAGAAGGTCGAACGCCGTTTCCAGCCCCATCGCCGTCTCACGATCGATCGCGTTGCGCCGGCTCTCGCGCTCGATGCGCACGACCAGCACCGGCCCCTGCCGCTCCCACGACACCGTCGGCGTTCCGTCCACCCCGACCACCTTCGCTCACAAACTTGGACTCGAAGCTAAAGATAGATGTGGGTCTAGATTTTGGAGGACGATTCGGCGATATTCGAAACCGGTCGGTCGCACGACGGCACGGAGCGGTTGCCGTGGACCGAAGCCGCAGGCAGATAGGGTCGAAGTGGAGCAACAGCGGACAGCGGGGTCACGGAAGTCGATGAATCAGGACCAGAAGATGTCCCGCCGCGAGCGGAACAAACACGAGACGCGCGAACGTCTCCTCGATGCCGCGAGCACCCTGTTCGCCGCGCGCGGGGTGATCGACACGACCGTCGAGGAGATCGCCGATGCCGCGGGCGTCTCCCGAGCGACGTTCTTCAACTACTTCCCCGGCAAGGACGTGATGCTGGCCGGACTCCACACCCGGCACATGGATCTGCTGTCCGCCGTCATCTCCGATCTGCTCGCTCGGGATCTGACGACCGAACAACGCATCCACGGCCTGTTCGAGGACTTCGTCGCCGGCACCGAGCAACTTCCGGGGTACCTGCGCGCGGTGACGGGCGAACTCGAACGAGACCTCGCGACACCGGAGATCAGCGTCGGGCGGACGGAGCGTTTCAACGACGAGATCCTGCGCATCCTGGAACCGGGCCTGGCTCGCGGCGAGGTCCGAACGGACTACCCACCGCGATTCCTCGCACAGATGATCGCCGCCGTCTACGTCTCCACCATCCGGTACTGGCGCCAGGACCCCGAGTTCGACCTCACCGACGGATTCCGGAAGGCCGCGAGCTACGCGGCGGAGTCGCTCGTCCCGCGAGACTGAGCAACACGCATGTCGGATTCGCGAAGTTTGTCCACGAAAACCATCCGGCCGGTAGATTCTCGAATGTCGGGACTTGTCGATCAACCAGTCGAGGTGGGGACGCGGGGGACAGCGATGATGGATGACCGGGAAATCATCACACGCCGTGAGGAACGGAAGCGGCAGACGCGAGGTCGATTGATCGAGGCGGGACGGGCACTGTTCACGCAACAGGGCTTCGATCGGACCACCATCGACGACATCGCGATGGCGGCACACGTGTCCCGCGGAACGTTCTTCAACTACTTCGACAGCAAGGACGCGGTGCTGTCGGCGCTGCACCAGGGACACATGGACAAGCTGCCGGGGATCATCGACGATCTGTTGGCCCGGGATCTCACCACCGCCGAACGAATCCACTCGCTCTTCAACGACGTCGTCGAGGCCGCCGTGACGCTCGAGCAGTACTTCCGGGCGACCACCCGGGAGCTCGATCGGGACCTCGCGACACCCGCGATCAGCTCTGCCCGCACCGAACGGTTCATCGTCGCGTTCGGCCGGATTCTCGAGGCCGGCATCGACAAGGGCGAGGTCCGACAGGACTACCCGCTGCGCTTCCTCTCGCAGATGGTGACCGCCGTGTACGTGACCACGATCCGCTACTGGCGCCAGGACACCGTCTTCGACATGGAGTTGGAGTTCGCACGCGCCGCCGCGTTCATCGCCGAGGCCGTCGCCCCGCGCTGAGGAGAACCCGTCCGACCCGAGGGGGGTTCGGGCCGGACGGGCGATCGGGGGTACTAGGCGGCGTCTTCGGCCAGTTCCACGACCAGCGCGGCGCCGGTCTTCTCCTGCACCTCTTCGACGGTGACATCGGGTGCGAGTTCACGCAGCACCAACGTGCCGTCCGCGACGTCGATGACCGCGAGGTTGGTGATGATGCGCTGCACCACCGCCTGACCGGTCAACGGCAACGAGCACTGGTCGACGATCTTGGCGCCGCCATCGCGGTCGGTGTGTTCCATGACCACGATGACGCGCCGGGCACCGTGCACCAGATCCATGGCGCCGCCCATACCCTTGACCATCTTGCCCGGCACCATCCAGTTGGCCAGGTCCCCGTTCCGGGAGACCTGCATGCCACCGAGGACCGCGGTGTCGATGTGTCCACCGCGAATCATGCCGAACGACAACGCCGAATCGAAGAACGCCGCACCCGGGTTCACCGTTACTGTCTCTTTGCCCGCGTTGATCAGGTCGGGATCGACCTTGTCCTCGGTCGGGTAGGGACCGGTGCCCAGGATGCCGTTCTCCGAGTGGAGAACCACCTTCACCCCTTCGGGCAGGTAGTTGGGAATCAAGGTCGGCAGGCCGATCCCCAGGTTGACGTACTCGCCGTCGATCATCTCGGCCGCAGCGCGCGCGGCCATCTGCTCACGTGACCAGCTCATGCCGACACCGTCCGCTTCTCGATTCGCTTGTCCTGCAGACCCGTATGCACCACCCGCTGGACGAACACGCCCGGCAGGTGAACCTGCGCGGGATCGAGTTCGCCCGGCTCGACCAGCTTCTCGACCTGCACGATGGTGGTCCGGCCGGCCATCGCGGCCAACGGGTTGAAGTTCATCGCGGTCTTGTTGAACACGAGATTGCCCTCGGTGTCACCGATCTCGGCGTGCACCAGCGCGTAGTCCGCGACGATGGACTCCTCCAGCACGTACGTCTTGCCACCGAACGTGCGCGTCTCCTTCGGCGGCGACGCGATCGCCACCGAGCCGTCGGCGTTGTAGCGCCACGGCAGACCGCCCTCGGACACCGGGGTGCCCACACCGGCCGGCGTGAAGAATGCGGGGATCCCGGCGCCGCCGGCGCGCAGACGCTCGGCGAGCGTGCCCTGAGGCGTCAGCTCCACCTCGAGCTCACCCGACAGGTACTGCCGCGCGAACTCCTTGTTCTCACCGACATACGACGCAGTCACGCGCCGGATCTGACCGGCCGACAACAGGATTCCCAGACCGTGGTCGTCCACGCCGCAGTTGTTGGAGAACACCTCGAGTCCCGTGACACCGCGGTCGGCGAGACCGGCGATCAGGTCCGTCGGGATGCCGCACAGACCGAATCCACCGACCGCGAGCGAAGATCCGTCGACGATGTCGGCGACGGCCTCGGCTGCCGTTGCGAAGACCTTACTCATCGGGCATCACCGATGGCGGGCAGAATACGAGCACGGACCTCGCCGAAACCGATGCGTCCGCCGTTCGCGCCGGGCGCGGTCGCGGAGATCGAGATCTCGTCGCCGTCCTGGATGAACGTGCGCTGCTCGCCAGCAACCTCGACGGGTTCGGCTCCGCCCCAGGTCAACTCGATGAAGGCGCCTCGTTGATCCTTCTCGGGACCCGAGATCGTGCCGGAACCGAACAGGTCACCCGTGCTCGCGGCGGCACCGTTGACGGTGGTGTGCGCCAGCATCTGTGCGGGCGACCAGTACATCTGGGCGTAGGGCGGACGGGACACGACGTCGCCGTTCCACTCGACCTCGAGATCGATGTCCAGGCCCCACTTCTCGTCGCCCTGCAGGTACGGCAGCGGTGTCGGATCCTGGACCGGGGTGTCGACGCGGGCGGCCTCGAGCGCCAGCAGCGGAACGACCCACGGGGAGATGGACGTCGCGAAGCTCTTGCCGAGGTTCGGGCCCAGCGGGACGTACTCCCACACCTGGATGTCGCGGGCCGTCCAGTCGTTGAGGATCACGGCGCCGAAGCAGTGCTCGGCGAACTGGTCCGGGGTGATCGAGGAACCCAGCGGCGAACCCACACCGACGATGAAGCCCATCTCGGCCTCGATGTCGAGGCGGATTGACGGACCGAACGACGGCGCGGCATCGGCGGGAGCCTTGCGCTGACCGCACGGACGCACGATGTCGACACCCGACACCACGACGGTGCTCGAGCGGCCGTGGTAGCCGACCGGCAGGTGCTTCCAGTTCGGCATCAGCGCAGCCGAATCCGGGCGGAACAGCTTGCCCAGGTTGGTCGCGTGGTTCTCCGACGCGTAGAAGTCGACGTAGTCGGCGACCGCGATCGGCAGGTGCATCGTGACGGCGTCGACCGAGAGGACGGCGTCGTCGGCGATCTCGCCGGACACCAGTTCGGTGATCTGCGCGCCCACTGCGACCCAACGGTCCCGGCCCTGGGCCATGAACGCGTTGAGGGTCGGCTGGGCGAAGGTGTCGTCGCCGAGTGCCTTCGCGAGGTCGACGACGCTGTCGCCTACGCGCACACCGACCCGCGGGTCCGTATCGGCGGTCGAGAACACGCCGTAGGGCAGGTTGTCGAGACCGAACAGGGAATCGGCAGGAATCGAGATGACGGTCATGCGAGGGGTCCTTCGTCGATCGAGATGAAATCCACCGGACCCGTAGGCGCGGAGGGCCCGGTGGATGATTGAGGCACCAGGCCGAGGCCGACCAGTTCGGTCAGCGGGTCACTGATGCTGCAGGTGCCGAAGGACAGGAAGCGCGCGCGCAGCGCGTCCACGTCCTCGGCCGACAGCCCGTCCAGGTCGGCTGCCACACGTGCACCGTCACGCTCGGCGAGCGTCGCGGCGATCTCCTCGACGCTCGCACCGGCGGCGGCCCGATGGGTCGCCAGCATGACGTTGAGGAAGCCGTGCTGCTCGAATCCCGTGTCGGGGTCCGTGTTCCGTACCGCGTGATGCAGTCCGGCGGTCGCCTTGAAGCGCACGCCCGACGTCGCCACGGTGCGGATGGCCGCGGCCAGTTCGGCCTCGTCCGGGTACGCGGTCGCGACGACACCGCCGGTGCGGAACTTCGCGGCGTACGGCGTGCCGGCCAGGCCGGCCAGGATCTCGGCGCGGCGGTCGTCGCGCGGAACCTCGACGAAGATGTCGACACCCGGTGCGGTGGCGGCGATCTCGTCGAGCGCCGCGAGCAGTGCGGCCGCGGACTGTCCCTCGGGCACGGCGATCTCCATCGCGACCAGCTTCGCGCCGTCGATGGCGCGCAACTGCTCGAGCGCGGCGGGGACGGCGTCGGTGCCGCCGGGCACGGTGAGGCTCAGCGCGAGCTCGCCGTCCTGCCCGGCAGCCTTCTCGCCGAGGATCGACGGTAGCTCGCCGAGCCGCGGGGCCGGAAAGACGAACGGCCCCACCAGTGCAGCGTGGTCACTGCGCTCGTGCGCGAGGTGGGCGGGCACCGCGGCGTCCATCGGCGCATTCCCCGGAGGGAACAGCGCCGCGTCGTCGCACAACCCTGCCAGCAGCGGAGAGATCGTCACTTGCCGGGCCCCCGTCCGGACCATGACCAGGGGTAGGCCTCGTCCTCGCACGCGAGGGCGCCCTCACCGAGCTCGAGCGGACGGAACGTGTCGACCATGACCGCGAGCTCGTCGAAGAACTCGACGCCGATGCTGCGCTCGTACGCGCCCGGCTGCGGGCCGTGGGCGTGGCCGCCGGGGTGGATCGAGATCGACCCCTGGCCGATGCCCGAACCCTTGCGGGCCTCGTAGTCGCCACCGCAGTAGAACATGATCTCGTCGGAGTCCACGTTCGAGTGGTAGTACGGCACCGGGATCGCCAGCGGGTGGTAATCGACCTTGCGCGGCACGAAGTTACAGATGACGAAGTTGTTGCCCTCGAACGCCTGGTGCGCCGGCGGCGGCTGGTGCACGCGGCCCGTGATGGGCTCGTAGTCGGAGATGTTGAACGTGTACGGGTACAGGCAACCGTCCCAGCCGACGACGTCGAACGGGTGGTTCGGGTACACCATGCGGGTGCCGACGATCTCGCCACCGGCGCGGTGCTTCACGAGCACCTCGACGTCCGTGCCCTCGGCGACCATCGGCTCGGTCGGTCCGTGCAGGTCACGTTCGCAGAACGGGGCGTGCTCGAGTAGCTGCCCGTACTTGGACAGGTAGCGCTTGGGCGGAACGATGTGGCTGTTGGCCTCGATTGCGTACGCGCGCAACGGCTCCGGACCCTGCGGCACCCAGCGGTGCGTGGTCGACATCGGGATCAGGACGTAGTCGCCCTGGCGCGCGTGCAGCGCACCGAAGACGGTCTCGACGATCGCCTCGCCGGACTCGACGTACACCATCTCGTCGCCGAGCGAGTTGCGGTACAGCGGCGACTCCTTGGCCGCGACCACGTACGACAGCCGCACGTCGGCGTTGCCGAGGATCAGCCGGCGCCCGGTGACCACGTCGGTCTCGGCCCAGATCTCCTCGGGGAAGAGGTCGTGGAGCTTGAGGTGCCGCGGCTTGAGCGGGTGGTTCGGGGTGGTGCCCTGGTCGCGCAGCTCCCACACGGTCGCATCGACGATGGCCGACGGGATGTGGCGGTGGTAGAGCAGCGAGGAGTCCGAGGAGAAGCCCTCCTCGCCCATCAGCTCCTCGAAGTAGAGCTGGCCGTTCTCGTCCCGGTGCTGGGTGTGACGCTTCGGCGGAATGTTGCCGAGCTGTCGGTAGAACGCCATGACCGGCCTCCTGAGTGCTCGCGCCCGGATCACTGCCCGGGCTGTGGTCGTCACCTTCGGTGGAACAGCAGCGCGGCATCGATCACCGCCGCCGGCTCGCTCCGAGGTTAGTAAACAGATTAACTAGTTTCGAGGCGTGAGCGCAACCACACGAGCGGTCTCGTCTCGGCATCCCCGCTCTCCCCGGCATCCTCCCGCTCCCCCCGAGTACCCCTCCCCCGCGATTTGCGCACTTATCGGCCCCGGGACGGCGTCGCGGACACCGATAAGTGCGCGAATCGCGAAGGGAGTGGGGGGGTGACGCGCGTGTGTCAGTTGCGTCCGCGAACGTCGAACTGGCTGCGGTTGGTTATCAGCTTGTCGAGCAGCATCACGAGAATGTGCTGTTCGGCCTCGGTGAGAACGCTCGCCCACGCGTATTCGCGCTCGTTGTGCTCGCGGTAGGTGGCGGCCATCTCGGCGCGACCCTTCTCGGTGAGCGAGAGCTGGACCGAGCGGCCGTCGTGCTCGTCCGGGGACCGATCGAGCAGACCGCTCGCCACCAGGGTCTTCGTCAGATTCGATACGGCGGCGCGGCTCATCCCGGTGAGCTTGGCGGCGCTCTTGGGTTCGATCGGACCGGCCAGCCACGTCACGAACAGCAGGCGGAAGGTCGACCACGACAACCCGCGCGGACGGTGCACCGACGACTCGAGGTCGTACGTCACCACATTCGCGGCCCGGTTGAGGGTGAGTAAAACCTGCGTGGCGAGTTGATGGGTGGAACCGTACTCGGTGCTCAGGCGCCGATTCGCGAGATCGATGAACGACCAGAAGTCGAGATCGCCGGCCTCCGGCTCCGCAGCGTCCCCCGCAGCCCGGCCGTTCCGCCCGTCATCCCCGCTCATGCGGTCACCCTATCGCGGCGGGCAGTCGTCGCCGTCAGCTGCGACAGTCGTCGAATCCTCACCAAATTAGTATATCTGTTAACTATTTGATCAGCGCTTCCCTGACCGAGTGCCCACCCCGTGGATCGGGTCCGCCGCGTTCGACCACCTGACCCGTAAAGTCGGCGCAAAGGCCCCGGAGCACGGGGTCGAGCCCGCACGACAGGCCCCGACACCCCCCGGACAGGACGGATATGAGCACGCTGCAGACCCTCGATCGTGGGCTGCGCGCGCTCGACGTCGTCGCCCAGTCGCAGGCCGGCATCTCGGTGGCCGACCTGGCCAAGGAACTCGATGTCCACCGGGCCATCTGCTACCGCATCGTCGCGACGCTCGAGGCGCACTCGCTGGTCACACGCACCGACGACGGACGCATCCGGCTCGGCGTCGGTGCCGCGATCCTCGCGTCCCGCTTCGAACCGCAGTTCTCCGGCGACGTGCAACCCCTGCTGTACGCTCTCGCGAACGAGACCAAGGCTACGGCGTTCGTCTCCGCAGCTCAGGGGCAGAACTGCGTCGTGATCATGGTGGCCGAACCGGAGGGCACGCTGCTGCGCGTCGGGTACCGCGTCGGCAGCAGCCACCCCCTCGACAAGGGCGCCGCGGGTATCGCGATCCTCGCGCTGCGTCCCGAGCAGTCGAACGACCCCGACCCGGTGCGTCAAGCCCGCGCCGACGGCTACAGCCTCACCCGCGGCCAGCTCGAACACGGCGCGGTGGGCATCGCGTCGGGCATCGCGCTGCCCCCGGGCTTCGGGTCGAGCACCGGCCTGGAACGCAGCGTCGGCGTCGTCGCGATCGACGGCCTCGACACCGACGGCGCCGCCGCCGCGGTGAGGCGCACCGCGCGCGAGATCGAGACCCGCATCAGCGTCCGGGGCGCCTGACCGCCGGGGCCTTCCGGCCCCCACCCACCCCGCACCCGCGCGTTTCGCGCACTTATCGGTCCGACGCAGGCCCTCCCGAGACCGCCAAGTGCGCAAATCGCGAACGGGGGCGGGGTCGCGTACCCCCCGCGACCGGCGATTCCGGGGTCGCTCGCCCTACCACAGAACAGACCACTCGCGTCGTTATTTGAGGCCTACTTGACCCCGAATGTGACCGCACTTACTCTGTGCGGAGTTCGCTCACCGATACACGATGTGCGTTATTAGTAACTTCGCAGATGAGCGCAGTTTTCAGACAGACGGAGATGCCAGTCATGAGCGTGTGCCCGATCGACCACACAGCCCTGCAGAACGCCGGCCGCGCTGCGGCCATGTCCAACACCGGGTGCCCGGTTTCCGCGAATGCCGCCGCCTTCGACCCGTTCACGGGCCCGTACCAGGTGGACCCTGCGGCGTCGCTGCGCTGGTCGCGCGACGAGGAGCCGGTGTTCTTCAGCCCCGAAACCGGCTACTGGGTCGTCACCCGGTACGAGGACGTCAAGGCCGTGTTCCGCGACAACATCCTGTTCTCGCCGTCGATCGCGCTCGAGAAGATCACCCCCGTCTCCGACGAGGCGACGGCGACGCTCGCCAAGTACGACTACGCGATGTCGCGCACCATGGTGAACGAGGACGAACCCGCGCACATGCCGCGCCGCCGAGTTCTGATGGATCCGTTCACCCCCAAGGAACTGGTCCACCACGAACCGATGGTCCGCCGCCTCACCCGCGAGTACGTGGACCGGTTCATCGAGACCGGTCGGGCCGACCTCGTCGACGAGATGCTGTGGGAGGTCCCGCTCACCGTCGCGCTGCACTTCCTCGGCGTGCCCGAGGAGGACATGGACGAGCTGCGCAGCTACTCGATCGCGCACACGGTCAACACGTGGGGCCGGCCCGCACCCGAGGAGCAGGTCGCGGTCGCCGAGGCGGTCGGCAAGTTCTGGCAGTACGCCGGCCAGGTACTCGAGAAGATGCGCAAGGATCCGTCGGGCCACGGCTGGATGCCGTTCGGCATCCGCATGCAGAAGGAGCTGCCGGACGTCGTCACCGACTCCTACCTGCACTCGATGATGATGGCGGGAATCGTTGCGGCACACGAGACCACGGCGAACGCCTCGGCGAACGCGTTCCGCCTGCTGCTCGAGAACCGCAGCGTGTGGGAGGAGATCTGCGCCGATCCGAGCCTGATCCCCAACGCCGTCGAGGAGTGCCTGCGCCACTCCGGTTCGGTCGCCGCCTGGCGCCGCCTGGTCACCGCCGACACCACGATCGGGGGCATCGACATCCCCGAGGGTTCGAAGCTGCTGATCGTCACCTCGTCCGCGAACCACGACGAGCGCCACTTCGACAATGCCGACGACTTCGACATCCGGCGCGAGAACTCCAGCGACCACCTGACGTTCGGCTACGGCAGCCACCAGTGCATGGGCAAGAACCTCGCCCGCATGGAGATGCAGATCTTCCTCGAGGAGTTCACCAAGCGTCTGCCGCACATGGAACTCGTGCCGGACCAGGAGTTCACCTACCTGCCCAACACGTCGTTCCGTGGACCGGACCATGTTCTGGTGCAGTGGGATCCGGCGAAGAACCCGGAACGCACCGATCCGTCGATCCTCGACAACCGCCAGCCGGTGAAGATCGGTGAACCGTCCAAGACCAACATCTCCCGGACCGTGACCGTCGACGCGATCACCCCGGCCGCCGACGGCGTCGTGCGCGTGACGCTGTCGGATCCGTCGGGCAAGGCGCTGCCGAAGTGGACCCCGGGTTCGCACATCGACATCGACCTGGGCGACCTGTCCCGCCAGTACTCGTTGTGCGGCGATCCGAACGACCTGTCCACGTACGAGATCGCGGTGCTCGAGGAACCCGAGAGCCGCGGCGGGTCGCGCTACGTGCACCGCACCCTCGAGGCCGGCCACACGCTGAAGATGCGCGGACCGCGCAACCACTTCAAGCTCGACCCCGACGCCGAGCGCTACATCTTCGTCGCGGGCGGCATCGGCATCACGCCGATCATCGCGATGGCCGACCATGCCAAGGCCACCGGCAAGGACTACGAGATCCACTACTGCGGGCGCGATCGCTCCACGATGGCGCTGCTCGACCGGCTGATGGCCGATCACGGCGACCGCACCACGGTGCACGCGAGCTCCACCGGCAACCGCCTCGACATCCCCGCCCTGCTCGACGTCCCGGTCGACGGTACCCAGATCTACTCGTGCGGACCGGAACGCCTGCTCACCGCGCTCGACGAGGCCAGCGCCCACTGGCTCGAGGACTCCCTGCACGTCGAACACTTCACGTCCAATCTGGCCAAGCTCGACCCGGCCAACGAGCACGCGTTCGAGGTCGAGCTGCGTGACTCGGGTTTGACCCTCCAGGTCGCCGCCGACCAGACGGTGCTCGACGCCCTGCGTGCGTCGAACATCGACATCCAGAGCGACTGCGAGGAGGGGCTGTGCGGATCGTGCGAAGCCCCCGTCCTCGACGGCGAGGTGGATCACCGCGACATGGTGCTCACCAAAACCGAACGGGCTCAGAACAAGTCGATGATGACCTGCTGCTCTCGCGCATGCGGCACCAAGATCAGCCTCGCGCTCTGACCCACCTCCCCCTCTTCTTCAGCACCCGAAAGGATCCGTAATGGGATCACCGACAGTCTCTGCGCCGGCCGGCCCGGCCGGTAGCGACCAGCCGCCCAAGTCAAGCTTCAAGCGCGTCCTCACCGGCAGCATGGCCGGTGCCGTGCTCGAGTGGTACGACTTCGCGATCTACGGCATCCTCGCCGCGACCGTCCTCGGCCCGCTCTTCTTCCCCGGCGACGACGGCGTCGCGAAGCTGCTGCTGGCGCTGGCGACCCAGGGCCTCGGTTTCATCGCCCGTCCGTTGGGCGGCATCGTCTTCGGCCATCTCGGCGACAAGTTCGGCCGCAAGCCGATGCTCGTCACGACGTTCATCATGCTGGGCACCGCGACGGCCGCGATCGGCCTGCTGCCGACCTACGACCAGATCGGCATCTGGGCCACGGTCGCACTCGTCGTGCTGCGCATGATCCAGGGCTTCGCGCTCGGTGGCGAGTTCGGCGCCGCGGTGCTGCTGGTCAGCGAGTACGGCGAACCGAAGAAGCGTGGCTTCTGGGCGTCCTGGCCGCAGGCCGGTGCACCGATGGGCACGGTCCTCGCGACCGTCATCGTCTYGGTCCTCGGCTTCTTCCTCACGGACGAGGCGTTCGACCAGTGGGGCTGGCGTGTGGCCTTCCTGTTCGCGATCCCGCTGCTGATCGTCGGCTTCTGGGTGCGTCGCGGTGTCGAGGAGTCCCCGGTCTTCAAGGCCGCGCAGGAGCAGGCCGCCAAGGCCCCGCAGGCCGACGAGCGTTCGAGCATCCTCGAGGCGCTGCGCCGGCCGCGCGCCGTTCTGATCGGGCTCGGCATGCGTCTGGGCGAGAACATCGCGTTCTACGTCTACACCGTGTTCGTCATCGCCTACGCCACGACGTACTTCGACTTCCACCGCGGCGACATCATCATGGCCGTCACGTTCGCGTCGCTGTTCCAGTTCGTCGGCATGATCGGCGGCGGCGCGTGGTCCGACCGCATCGGCCGCCGCAAGGCGATGCTCGTCCCCGCGATCATCCTCGTGGTGTGGGCACCGGTGTTCTTCTGGCTGGTCCAGCTCGAGAGCCTGCCGATGCTGTGGCTGGGTGTGTGCGTGGGCGCGTTCTTCCACGGCATGCTCGCCGGCCCGGAGGCCGCCTGGATCACCGAGCTGTTCCCGACGCGCTACCGCTACGCCGGTTCGTCGCTGGTGTTCCAGGGCTCGTCGATCATCGCCGGCGCGCCGGCCCCGTTCATCGCGGTCTGGCTGATCGACAACTACGGCGTCGGTATGGTTATCGGCTACCTGGTGATCACGATGGCGATCACGGTGATCGCGCTGTTGTTCAGCCGCGAGACCAAGGGCGTGGATCTCGACGAGGTCGCGTGACCGATGAGAATCGGTCGGTGACGCCGACCTAGACATCCGGGCCCCGGCCCCGATCCCGACAGGGGTCGGGGCCGGGGCCCGGCCCGTTCATCACACCGCTACAGACAGGAGAAGTCGAATGACCATCGCTCACAAGCTGGTCGGACACGGCCCCGTGAAGGTGATCGCGCTGCACGGCTGGTTCGGCACGTCCGAGGGCTGGGGCATGCTGCCCGAGTTGATCGACACCGACGCGTACACCTACGCCCTGATCGACTACCGCGGCTACGGCGCGCGACGCGACGAGGCGGGCGAGTTCACGCTCGAGGAGATCTCCGCGGACACCCTCGCGCTGGCCGACGAGCTGGGCTGGGACCGCTTCGCCCTCATCGGGCACTCGATGGGCGGCGCCGCCGCGCTGCGCGTGCTCGCCGACGCCCCCGACCGGGTCACCGCGGTGATCGGCATCAGCCCCGTCCCCGCGTCGGGCGTGCCGTTCGACGACGACAGCGCGGCACTGTTCGGCGGCGCCGAGAACGAGGACGGCAACCGGTACGCGATCCTCGACTTCACCACCGGTAACCGGCAGTCCGCGACGTGGCTGCGGCAGATGACGCAGTTCTCGGTGGACTTCACCACCCGCCCGGCATTCGGTGCGTACCTGCGTTCCTGGGCCGGGGCCGACTTCGCCGCGGAGCTGCCGCTGACGTCCATCCCGGTCAAGACGATTGTCGGCGAGCATGATCCGGCGCTAGGCGCCGAGACCATGAAGGCCACCTGGATGACGCAGCTGCCGCAGTGCGAGCTGGACGTCCTCGCGAACGCGGGCCACTACGCGATGTTCGAGGCGCCGGTCGCGATGATCACCAGCATCGAGGCCGTGCTCTCCGAGCTGAAGTGAGCTGACACCACCCGTGGCGACGCCGGCACCCCGCAGACGGGGTGCCGGCGTCGCCGTGTCGGATCCGAACTCGTTGCCGGTCAGGGCTTGCCGGTGAAGACCGGATCCGCGCTGGACCGTCGCGATCGGACCCAGGAGGGGTCCAGGCCGTCGTCGATCGCCTCGGTCACGGACTCGTCGAACACCACGATGCGGTCCGCGATACGCCACTGTCCGTCGCGCCGCTCGAAGCGATCGACGTAGCGGCACTTGATGGTTGCGCGAGCCTGCGGCGCCCCCGGGGTCTCGGGAACCTGACGCAGGTAGCACAGGCAGTACGACTCGACGTGCGCCGCATCGCCGTCGAGGTCGATCAGCACGTTGGTGATGTAGTGCATCGACGAGTCGATCGTCGCGTGCCGGGACTTCATGTCCTCGATCAGGCCGTCGACGGTGCCGATGTAGCCGCCGTGGTTGTCGATCGCGTCGAGGAAGTAGCAGTCGGCCACGCGGTCGAAGTCCTTGCGGTCCACCGCCCGCGCGTAGCGGTACAGGACCTCGGTGATCTCCTGCTTGTCGAGCAATGACATTGGGTCTCCTGTCGGATTCACCAGCGGGCCCCGCCGACGTCGTTGTCGGCGGGGCCCGTGGTCGGTCGTGTGCCTAGTCGACGCGCAGTTCGATGCCCTTGGTCTCCTTGACGAAGAAGATCGCACCGAGGGTGAGCAGCGCGCAGAACACGAAGTAGAAGGCCGGCGCCAGGTTGTTGCCGGTGACGTCGATCAGCCACGTCGCGATGAACGGGGCCGTACCGCCGAGGGCCATGTTGGTGATGTTGTTGCCCAGGGCGAGACCGCTATAGCGGACCGACGCCTTGAGCATCTCGACGTACGTCACGTACGACGCACCGTTGACCACCGACACCGCGATGAACAGCACCGACTGGCCGACGACCGCCTGCCAGATGCTGCCGCCCGCCATGAGCATGAACATCGGGACGCCCAGCACGACCGCGGCGACGRTGCCGGTGAACAGCACCGGCTTACGCCCGTACTTGTCCGCGAGGTAGCCCGCGATCGGCAGCGTGATGACACCGAGGACCAACGCCAGCGACGTGGACAGGAACGCGACGGTGGACGACTGCCCGCCGGCCTTCTGCAGGTAGGTGGCCGCGTACACGGAGGCGATGTAGTAGCCGCCCGTGATGAGCGCACCCAGGAAGATGATCTTCACGAGCGAGCCACCGGAGGTGGTGAGCAGCTCCTTGACGGGCACCTTCGCCGTCTCGCCCTTGTCCTCGAGCTCCTTGAACTGCGGGGTGTCCTCCATGTGGTTCCGGATCCAGATGCCGACCACGCCGATGACGACGGAGAGCAGGAACGGGATACGCCACGCCCACGACAGGATCTGGTCATGGGTGAACACCGAGGTGAGCGCCAGCGCGGTCAGGGACGCGACGAGCGAACCGATGTAGGTACCCGAGTTGACCATCGACGTCTGGAAGGCGCGCCACTTCGCCGGCGCGGACTCCGACACGAACGCATTGGCGCCGCCCAGCTCGCCGCCGGCCGCGAAGCCCTGCAGGCAGCGCGCCAGCACCAGGATCGCGGTCGCCCACACACCGAGGGTGACGTAGGTGGGCATCAGGCCCATCGCCGCCGTCGCGACGACCATCAGCAGGATGGTCCAGGACAGGGCGTTCTTGCGGCCGTACTTGTCACCGATGTGGCCGAAGAAGATGCCACCGGGCACCCGCAGGAAGAACGCGACCGCGAACGTCGCGAACGTGCCGAGCAGCGCGGCGGTGTCGTTCTCCGAGACGAAGAACAGCGACGCGATGATCGTCGCCATGTAGCCGTAGATACCGAAGTCGTAGTACTCGACGACGGTGCCCACGATCGCGGCACGAACCACCTTGACGGTGGACTGCGGGGGCTTGGCCTGCACGGGGTCGGGTCCTCGGGCGGGCTCGGAGCTACGAACCTCGTGCTCCGCAGTGTCGTTTACAGGCATGGGGGGTCCTTTGAAAGTCTCTGGTGTGCAACACGCTTGACCGGTGTCAGATTCCTGCAGTTGTCATTGCCGTGGACGTCTCCGACTCGCCGCGGGCGGTTCGCGCCGCGTTGATGCCGGCGAGTCTGCCCATGGTGAGGGCGTTGGCCACGGCGTTTCCGCCGCCCACGTACCGGAGTCCGAGAATTCCGGCCCCGGCCTCCCCCGCGGCGTACAGCCCGTCGATCGGTCGACCCGTCTGATCGAGGACAGCGGCGTCGCTGTCGATCTCCACGCCCGCGTGTGTGCACACGAGCTCCGCGGGAAGCATCCGAACGGCGTAGAACGGACCCTCGTCGATCGGGTCCGGGTGTGCGGTCGAGCCCTTGTTCGCGAGCGTGCGATGACGCAGGAAATCGTCGTCGACGCCGTTCGGGAGTTGCTCGTTCCACCGCGAGACGGCCGCCTCGAGGGCATCGGCCGGCACGTCCATCGCCCCGGCGAGTTCCACGAGGGAGTCGGCCCGGAGCGTGCGCCCGGAGTCGGCCTCGTCGAGAACCCGCTCCGGAATCCAATCAGTATATCCCCCAGGCAGATTCACGCGAGCCTTTTCGTCGAAGACGGCCCACGCACCGCCCTCCTGCGCGTCGATGATGCCGGTCGAGACCGCGTACGACGCGTCCTCGTCCATGAAGCGTCGACCGTGGCCGTTGACGTAGATCCGCGACTTCGGCGGGAATCCCGACTGCCAGTGGTGGAACCGCTGGAAGTACGCGGTGGGCAGCATCAGTCCCCAGCCCTCGCCGGTGACGGCCGCGGACACCTGCTCGCCGAACTGCAGGTGATCGCCCCGGCTGCCGGGTGCGGCCACGACGAACAGCGACTGTCCGGCCCGGTTCGCGATCGGGTAGAAGCGCTCGACCAGCTCCGGGTTCTGCGCAAACCCGCCGGTCGCGATCACCACCGCGCCCGCCCGGACCTCGATGTCGTCCGCGACCACACCGACCACGCGGTCGTCCTCGACGATCAGCGACTGGACGCGGGTGTTCAGGATCGCCTCGACGCCGTGCTCGCGGCGAGCCTTGTCGAGCACCTGGACCAGCCCGTAGCCCTGATCCTTCGGCACGTGACCACGCCAGACGTCCTCGACGCCGGCCTGGCACAGGCCGGGCATGTGGGCGTTGGCGGACTCCCGCGCCGGGATCTCCACACCCAGATCGATCAGCCACTCGAGCGTCGGGCCCGCGTGCTCGCAGAACGCGCGGACCAGGCCCGGCTTGAGCATCCAGTGGTTGAGGTCCATGTAGTGCTGGAAGAACTTCTCCGCCGTGTCCTCGATCCCGAGGCCGCGCTGGACGCTGGTCCCGGCCGCGGTGAACAGACCGGCCGACAACTGCGTGGAACCACCCAGTTCGGATTCGGACTCGAACAGCAGCACCGACGCGCCCTGCTCGGACGCGGACACCGCCGCCGCGAGTCCCGCTCCGCCGCCGCCGATCACGACGACGTCCCAGTTGTCTTCACTCATGAGAGGACACCTCCCGATTCTTCGAGGATCCGGTGGTACAGCCCGTTGGAGACCAGGCCGCCGTCCACCGTCACCTCGCTGCCGTTCATGTACGTGGATCGGTCGGACAGCAGGAACAGCACCGCGTCCGTGATCTCGTCGACCGTGCCCATGCGGCCGGCCGGAATGCTCTGCAGCGACGCCTCGATGAAGGCATCCGCTCCCCCGACGAGAGCGGTGCCGACCAGGCCGGGGTGCACCGAGTTGACCCGGATACCCCACTTCGCGAACTGCCCGGACGCCGACTTCGACAGTCCCGTCAGCCCCCACTTGCTCGACGCGTACGCGGGCGAGAAGTAGCCGACCTGACCGGAGATCGACGAGATGTTCACGATCGATCCGCCGCCGCTGTCCCGCATCAGCGGGGCGGCGGCCTTCATGCCGTAGAACGGGCCGAACAGGTTGATTCGCATGGTCAGCTCCCAGATGTCGTCCGGGGTGTCCATGAACTCGAGCCGACGGCTGATGCCGGCGTTGTTGACCAGACYGCCGAGTTCACCCTTGCCGGAGCGGATCTCGTCGATCACCCGCGTCCAGGCCGCGGGGTCGGCGACGTCGAGATGGTGCGCCGACGCGCTGCCGCCGGCGGCCTCGATCTCGGCCAGCACCGCGGAGGTGTCGGCGACGTCGGCGAGGCAGACGTGCGAGCCCCGCGCGGCCAGCGCCCTGGCGTGGTTGGCACCCATGCCGGCGGCGGCGCCGGTGACGAGGACGAGGACGACGCCCGGGTACGTGGCAGGAGTGGAGCCTGCGGAATGACCCATCGACCCTGCATCAGACATGGCGCGAGCCACCGTCGACGGCGATGGAGTGACCGGTGACGTAGCGGGCGCTGTCCGAGAGCAGGAACAGCAGCGGTCCGAAGACCTCCTCCGGCGAGCCGAGGCGGTGCAGCGGCACCACGTCCAGGGCGTGCGCGAGCGCCGCGGGATCCTCGCGGACCCAGCGGGTCATCTCGGTGTCGATGTAGCCGGGTGCGATCGCGTTGACGCGAATGCCCTTGTCGCCGAGTTCCACCGCGAGCGACTCGGTGAGGTGCGCGACGGCGGCCTTGGACGTGCAGTAGGCACCGCGGCCGCGGCGGATGCGCAGCGCGGACACCGACGACATGTTGACGATCGCGCCGCCGACCTCCATGTGCCGCGCCGCGGCCTGGGCGCCGAACAGCACGCCCTCGACGTTGACGTCGAGCGTCGCCGCGATCTGCTCGGGGGTGATCTCCTCGACCAGTGCGAACGGGAAGATGCCCGCGTTGTTGATCCAGAAGTCGATGCGCCCGAACTCCTTCAGCGCGATCTGCGCGAGGGCCTCGTGCTCGTCGGCCTTCGTGACGTCGATGCGGGCACCGACGACGCGACCCGGCTTGTCGGCCAGCGACTTCGCGGCCAGCTCGTCGTTGATCTCCTGCGCGGTGGCCGTCATCTGATCTTCGTTGATGTCGGCGCCGACGACGTTCACGCCGCGCGTGGCCAGACCGGCCGCGAAGGCGGCGCCCATTCCGCGGGCCGCACCGGTGACGACTGCGACCTTGCCCGCCATCTCCGGGTACAGCGCCAGCATCTGCGTGGCGTCGGTGCGTCCGGGGTTCTGGGTATCGGCGTTCTCGGTCATGATGTCTGGATCCTCCAAAGCAAATGTCTACAAAAAGATTTCGAGGCGCGGGCGCCCCTGATGTTCGAACCGAACGGTCAGGCTGCTGTGTCGCCGCCGGCACCGCGGCCGCCGCTGTCGTCCCTTCGGACGGCGCGACGCGCGATACGCCACTGCCCGCCCGCACGCACCACCCGGTCGGTGACGGTGGTGAACCGCACCAGGCGGGAGTCCCCGCCGATCCGCGTCGCGATGATCTGCAGGTAGGCGCGGACCGCGAGTTCGTCCTCGCCGATCCGGTCGATGAGGATGTTGGTGAGCACGTGGCGGTGGGCTTCGCCCGCCGTCGACGCGGCCGTGAAGAACGCCCGGGCGAACTCGGTGAGCGCCGCGGTACCGACGACCGGCGCGGGGTAGCTGGGCGAGTGGAACTCGCCCGTCTCGGTGAACGTGGCCGCCCACTCCGCCGCGAACCCCTCGTCGATGAGGTGGCTCTGCCGGCCGTACAGCTGGTGGATCTCCACGAAAGCCACTGCACCGACCTCACCGTTGCCAGTTCCGCTCATGACACGAACTCCTTCGGCAGTCCCCTGTCGGGGATTGCACCGTCTACCAATGTGTGCGATAATCGAACGCGTAGTGCGATTAAGGTGAAGCGTAGGTGGCTCGCCTCACGCACGTCAAGGGAGGGATTCATGGCATCGGTCCGATCCGATGAGAAAACGAGCGAAACCCCGGGAACGACCAGCGGTGTCCAGCTCGATTCACGGATGTCGAAGACGCTGCACAACGGGCTCGAGATCCTCGAGCTGCTCACGCAGCACAAGTACGGGCTGACGGTCACCGAGATCGCCGACGGAATCGGCGTGCACCGAACCGTCGCGGACCGGCTCGTGCGCACCCTCGAGGCACACCGCCTGTGTCGGCGCACCGCGAACAAGCGCATCCTGCTGGGCTCGGGGCTCGTCTCGCTGGCGAGTTCGGTGGAGCAGGATCTGCGCGAGCTGGCGCGGCCGATTCTCGAGGAACTCGCGGACGCCGTCGAGGCCACCGCGCACCTCGCGGTCCGGGACGGCGAGGACCAGGTCCGCGCCCTCATGGTCGTCGAGCCGCGCAATTCACGCGCCCACGTCGGATTCCAGGCGGGTCAGGTCGATCCGATGAACCGCGGCTCCGCGGGCCTGGCCATGCTCGCGGCGATGCCGCCGCGGGAAGGGGAACGCCCGGAGGTCACGCGTGCGCGCCAACGCGGATTCGCGGTGACGTCCGGCGAGGTGACCCACTCGGTCACCGGCATCTCGGCCGCGCTGCCCAATCGTCGGCCGGACGACCTCGTCAGCATCGGCGTCTCGGTGTTCGATTCGTCCGAGGAACAGAGGCTGGGCGAGGCCGTCATGGCCGCGGCACGACGGCTCTCAGCACTGCTGCTGCGTTGAGAGATCCGGTGCGGGTCAGCGAGAGTCCCTGGCCCGCACCGCAAGTCCCGCGATCAGACACACCGCGGCGACACTGCTGAGCACCAGTGGGCTCAGCGACCAGCCGCCCGTGTGGGTCGCGACGGCCGCAACCAGCGGCGGACCGATGATCGACCCCGCGTTGGACACCTGCACCACCAGGCCGTTGACGGGCCCGATCTCGCGCGGACTCCGGGCCGCGCCGGGTACCGCCGCGAACACCGCGGCCGGCAGCAGGCCGCCGAGGAGCGCGAAAGCCACTGCCGCAGCGTAGGACAGGCCGAACGGCGCCCATCCCGCGTAGATCACGACGGAGGCGGCGCCCATGGAGGCGGCTGCGACGGCGATCAACGATCCGGGGCGCACTCCGCGATGCAGCAGCACCCCGGCACCGATGTTGCCGACGATGTTGCCCAGCACCACCAGCGCCGTGAGCACCGCGGCCGAGCCGTCGGACCGACCGCCGGCGGCGTACATCGTGGGCAGGAAGCCGATCACCGCGAGGTACTGCAGCGAGTAGGTCCCGAAGGCGAGCGCGATCAGCATGGCGGTCGAATTGCGCCACACGCGTGACGGTTTCGACTCCGGGTCGGCACCGGACGAAGACTCACCGCTGGACGTCTTCGGTACGACGGCGAGTACCAGCACCGCACACACCACCAGGGCGGCCGCGTTGACGCCCCACAGCCCGCGCCAGCCGATCGCGCCGATCACCCACGGCCCGGCGACGATCGCCACGAACTGGCCCAGCGGCATGTAGATCCCCCACATGCCCAGCGCCAGTCGGCGATGCTCCGCCGCCGCGGCCGAGGCGATCAGTGCCGGCGCCGACACCGCGACGCCCATGAATCCCAAGCCCTCGAGGATCCGGGAGAACAGCAGCACCGGGGTGGACGGGGAGACCGCGCCGAGCAGCGCTCCGGCCGCGAGCACGGTCAGCGCGAGCGTCAGCATGCGGCGTCTGCCCCACCGGTCGACGAATCCGCCTGCGGCACTGCCGAGCAGCGCGCCCACGAACGTGTACGACGACAGGAGCACCCCGGCCGCGGTCAGGCTCATGCCGAGGTCGTCGCGCACCGTCGGCAACGCGACGATGACCTTGCCGACCTGACTCGCGGCGAGCACGCCCGCGAGCAGCGCGATCACCACCACACCCCACGCAGACGAATCCAGCGCCGCCGGCTGCTGCCGGACGGCGCTGGATTCGGAGACTTGCTCAGGCACCGACGGCGGCGTCCGCGTTCTCGTCGGCGGGCACGGTCAGCGACGGATCGGTGGCGGCCGCGATGGCCTCCTCGAACTCGCGCTGCCCCACCTGCGAACCGAGCACCAGCGCGAGGCGGGTCAGGAAGCCCTCGCGGTCGTTCTCGCCCACCTGGTCGAGCGCGTCGGACAGGCCCATCCACACGTTCTCGCGGCGCAACTCGGCCGGGTCGATCGCGGGCCCGTTGTCGACGGCAGCCGACGCACCGGCCGGGGCGGTTCCCAGGCTCAGGTGGCGCACGACGTCGTCGATCCGTCCGACACCGTCGACGCGGCACAGCAGCACGCCGTCGGGACGGATCACGAACACCTCGCCGTCGCGGGCACCGAGCGCGGCGACCGTCTGTCCGTCGGCGTCGGGAACCACCGCAACCGACACGGCGGATTCCTCGGGGGTATCCGAGCCGATCAGGATCGCGCGCACCGACTCCGGTGCCAGCGCACCGGCCAGGGTCGCGGTGGCGGCGGCCAGCGCCGCGGCGTCGACACGCACGCCGAGGACCGCGAAACCGGTGCCGCGCAGGATGTTCAGCGACGTCTCGGTGCCGTCGGCCGTCTGCACCCGACGGTCCTCGACGGGATCACCAGCGGCGACTCCCTCGGCGTCGGCCGGGGTGGGCCACGTGAGCGGCGAGATCCGCGCGTCGGTGGCGCTGGACTGGCGCGGGTTGATCAGGTGGCTGAACTCGGGGCGGGTCACCGACAGCGCGAGGATCGCGTCGCGCGTCGTCTGGTAGCCGTGGCTGCCGGGCGACATGATGAGCGTGCTCTTGCCGGCGTTGGCGACGTTCTGCCGCCACGCGTCGTGCCGCTCCACCGAGTACGCCTGCAGGAGTTCGGGAGTGGCGCTTCCGTGGATCACGGCGGCCAGCTGCCACGCAAGGGTCTCGGCGTCCTCCATGCCCGAGTTGAGGCCGCGCACACCGAAGATCGGCACCAGGTGCGCCGCGTCGCCGGCGAACAGGATGCGGCCGTGCGTGAAGTCCTGCAGCGCGAGCGCGCGGGCGCTGTAGAAGCCGTGCCACTCGAGCGTCCACGGCAGGTCGTTCTGCAGCCATTCCAGGTGCCGGGTGATCCGGTCGCGGATCCGGTCTTCCTGCGTCTCGAGCTCGGCGTCCTCCGACGGGTCGAGCTGGTAGTCGATGCGCCAGATGTTCTTGGGCTGCTTGTGCATGATGATCGTCGAACCGGGGTTGCTCGGCGGATCGAACCAGACCATGCGCTCGGCCGGCAGTTCCGATTCCCAGTGGATGTCGGCGATCACGTAGCGGCCGTCGTAGTTGTTGCCCTGCATGCGGAGACCGGCGAGCTCGCGCATCCGGCTGCGGCCACCGTCAGCGGCCACGACCCAGCGGGCACGCAGATGGCGCTTGCCGAACGCGGTGTCGATCTCGAGGGTCACCTCGTCGTCGGCGCGGAGCACGCCCGCGATGCTCGCGGACCAGTGCAGCGTGATGAGCGGGTTCGCCTCGAGCGTGTCGACCATGATCTGCTCGAACTCGGACTGCGAGACGTTGATCATGGGCGGGCGGACGTCGTGCTCGGCGTTGCGCATCTGGAAGTGCAGCACCTGCCGATCGCGGTAGAAGCTGCGACCGCCGACCCACGGCAGCACGATCTTCTCGAGCTCGGCGCCGAAGCCGAGGCGCGCGGCGGCCTCGAGGCTGTGGCGGGAGATGCAGATGGCGCGGCTGCCGAACGACACCTGGTCGGCCGCTTCGAGGATCGTGACGGGGATGCCGCGCTGGGCCAGGCCGAGGGCGACGGCCATGCCGACGGGGCCGGCGCCGACGATGACGACCGGGAGGGTCTCGTCGGCGGCGGTCATGGACTCGAAGTTCGAGGCCGGGTACTTCGGGGGCTGGTAGTAGGTCGACATGGTCTACACAACTTCCTGCGGGGACGGACGGGAGGACTGGGTACCGGGCACCTTCAGCAGCAGGATGCTGGCGAGGCTGATCAGGGCGATCAGCACGAAGTAGCCGGTGATCGCGAGCGATGTCTCGAAGCTCGCGTACAGCGCGGTGGCGATGATCGGGGCGAGGCCGCCGCCGAGGATGGCGCCGATCTGGTAGCCGAGGGAGGCGCCCGAGTAGCGGATCGCCGGGGGGAACAGCTCGGCGAACAGCGCGGACTGCGGGCCGGCGCAGCAGCCGAGGGTGAAGCCGAGGCCGATCATCGCGACGACCATCACCGGCAGCACGGCGGTGTCCATCAGCGGGAAGAAGACGGCGGCGGCGATCACCAGCGCGATCGAGCTGCGGACGTAGACCGTCCGGCGGCCCAGGGTGTCGGACTTCCACGCGCTGAACGCCATGCCGGCCATCCAGAACGGGCACGAGCTGATCAGCAGGAACAGCATCGTGGTCTTGCTGAAGCCGAGTTCGGACTCGCCGTACTTGAGGACGTAGACCATGTACGCGTAGGCGATGCCGTTGGTGGCGATGAACGTGCCGCCGGCCAGCAGGACGGTCTTCCAGTGCTTGGTGAGGACCTCGACGATGGGCAGCTTGTCGGGCTTGCCGTCGTCCTTGGAATCCTTGGACTCCTGGAACTCGCTGCTCTCCTCGAGGCCGAGGCGAATCCACATCGCGACCAGGACGAGGACGGCACTGAGCAGGAACGGGATGCGCCAGCCCCACGCCTTGAACGTCTCGTCGCTCATGAACGCGGTCAGCGGCAGGTACACGAGGTTTGCCACGAGGACGCCGGCCGGCACACCGATCTGGGGTGCGGCGCCGTAAAGGCCCTTGCGGCCCTCGGGGGCGTTCTCGGTGGCGACCAGGACCGCGCCGCCCCACTCGCCGCCCACGCCGAGACCCTGGATGAAGCGCAGCGTCACCAGCAGGATCGGGGCGAAGACGCCGATCGCGTCGTAGTTGGGGAGCACACCGATGCCGACGGTCGCGAAGCCCATGAGCAGCAGCGAGATGACGAGCATCGACTTGCGTCCCACGCGGTCACCGAAGTGGCCCATGACGACGCCACCGATGGGGCGCGCGATGAATCCGACGGCGAGGGTCGCGAACGAGGCCAGCGTGCCGGCCAGATCCGACGAGTTCGGGAAGAACTGGTGACCGAGTACCAGGGCGGCAGCGGTGCCGTAGATGAAGAAGTCGTACCACTCGATCGCGGTGCCGACGAAGCTGCCCAGCGCGGCCTTGCGGGCCTTGCGGTGCAGCACCTGCGGCGGGGTCGCCGTCATGGTTGCCGTCATGAGTTCGGTGCCTTTCACATCTGGAAGCGCAGGGAAGGAACCACCCGCACGCGCGCCGACGAAGCGGCCTGCAGGACATCTTGACCTGGATCACATCGCGTGAAAAGCGCAAGAAGTCGGGGTGAATACCCACAAAACCTGTGGTTATGGGTGGGTGACGCCGATCAGTCGGCCTCGGCGAACTCGACGAACGCGCGGGCGGCCCGGCTGAGCAGCGCGTCCTGCGACCACACCAGCAGGATGTCCACCTCCGGCACCGGCGGCTCCACCTCGGGCCGCACCACCACACCGAGACCCTCGTACGTGACGTCGAGCTGGGGCCGCTGGATCAGCAGCGTCCAGCCGAAGCCGCGCCCCACCAGCGCGCGGGCGGTCTCGAAGTTCTTCGGCCGGAACCGCACGCGTGGGGTGAACCCGGCATGGCTGCACATCTGCAGCGCGTGGAACGAGCTGGGCGGGGCGTCGAGCAGCACCATCGGCTCGTCGGCGAGTTCGGCCAGCTCGACGACCGGGGCGTCGGCGAGGCGGTGGTCGGCGGGCAGCAGGATCGCGGGCTGCCGGGTGTCCATCCGGGCGCGACGCAGCGCGGGCGACAGGTCCAGGTCGTAGACGATCGCGAGGTCCAGCTCCCCCGAGACCAGGCGTTGTTCGAGCCGGTCCTGGGTGTCCTCGACGAAGTCGACGGTGACCCCCGGATGGAGCTGGTTGAACTCGTACAGCAGCCGCGGCAGCAGCGTCGGCCCCAGTGACGAGTAGCAGCCGATCGCGAGCGGACCGGTGAGCACACCCGTGGCGCCGGACGCCTCCGCGGCAAGGTCACCGGCCTGCTCGAGCAGCGCCTTCGCCCGCATCAGGACCCGTTCGCCGGTGGGGGTGAGCTGCACGCCGTGCGCACGCCGGCGCACGCACAACTGCGACTTGAGTGCCCGTTCCAGTTCGGTGATCGCGAGGGACACCGCGGCCTGCGAGACGTGCAGCCGATCGGCGGCGGCGCGGATGGTGCCGGTCTCGGCGACGGCCACGAAGACGAACAATTGGCGCATCGTGTACGCCGGCGGCCTCGCCGAGCTGACCATGATGGTTATTACCTCCCAGGCACCGATTCTCGCACCCCGCCGAATGGACGAGCCGGGTGGGAAGTCGGGCACCGGGCCTGCTCAGCCCCGTCCCGGCGCGGCCTCCACGATCTCGCTCGGGGCCCACGCCCCGTCGAACCACGGCTGCAGGGGCCCGTACAGCCGGAGCACCGGGAACCAGCTCTTGTCGGGGAGCGTGCGGATCCAGTTCGTCTCCCGGCCGGGCGGCGGATTCGGCCCGAACCACAGCACGAACGAACCGTCCTCCTCGGGCACGACGGTGCCGGTCAGACTCATGACGCTCGGATAGGGATTGTCGGTCTGGATCAGCGACCGCGTCTGGGTGTCGTACACGTCGACCGACCAGAAGTTCTTCGCGGGCSGGTTCGGCGGGAGGGTGAGACGGTAGGTCTTGCCGCCGTCGAGGATCGCGCCGTGGGCGTCCTCGGCCGTGTAGGTGTACGCGGACCCGGCCCCCACCTGGGCGTGCGCCATCGCCGGCGTGATCACGGTGGCGAAGTAGTGGAACTGGGTTCGGGCGTCGAGCAGCCGGGCGTGGTCGCGCAGGAACTCGTAGCTGCCGCCGACGAACGCCTGCTTCCACGAGGAGCCGGGGTGCAGAAAGCTCTCCGGGTCGCGCGGGAAGTACACCAGTGCCCGGCTGATGCCGGCGGCGGTTCTCGCGGCAGCGTCCAGGATGCCGCGGAGTCGCTGGTCCGGGGTGAAGGGGCTCCCGTGCCGGATGCCGATCGCCGCAAGCTGGCCGGCCCGTTCGGGATCGAGTGCCTCCGCGGGCTCCTCCTGAACCAGTTCGTCGATCTCCTCGAAGAAGGAGAAGTCGTTCGCATGCACGGTGTTGAACTTTTCGTCGGCGATGTTGACGAAAGCCATCTCCGGCGGGTTCGCGGCGTCGGCGAGCCGGTAGACGCGGGTCTGCTTGACGGACTCGACCCCGCCGAGCGCGCGGAAGATCGCCCAGTTGGTGAAGGTGGGGGTCCGGTAGACGAAGTAGCCGTCGGGTTCCTCGCCCTGGTAGCCGGGCGGAAGGAAGAGGTACTTGCCGCCCTTGCCCCGGTCCGGCCCGGCGATGCCCATGTCCGCGACGTAGCGGAACCAGAAGTCGTCCACCACGCACAGCGAGTCGGTGGGCGGCTCGACGACGACGGGGCCGTCGCGCAGATCGAGGAACATCGTGGCGTAGGTGGTCTCGGTGTTGGGAGTCAGGAACAAGCTGCCCGAGTTGGCTCGCGGCTCGGTGTAGGCGATCGTGCCCAGGCCGTCGATGCCCACGCTGCGGAACCCCCGCCGCATCGCGACGAGCGAGGCTCCGGGAACCGCGCCCAGGAACACCTCGACGCCCCGCAGGAAGTCGAGCCCGTCGTACAGACTCTTCGTGGTCTCGGGCAGGGGCACCCCGTCGAAGAACTCGAACGTGCCGATCGGGGTCTGGACCCGGTCCGGCATGCCGACCCCTGCGAGAGCCTGCGCGAGGGCGTCACTTGAGTCGTTCACCTGTGCCTCCTGGTGGGCGTGGATTCGTCGGCGTGCAGCGCCGACGGTAGGTGAGGGCAGGTCCGTCCACCTCACCCGCGCGAGGTGATCCCTTTCGCCGGCGCCCGCCGAGGGGAATACTCGCCAGTAGCTTTGTCAGTAGCTTTGTGGACAGGTTCTCCGATCGCTCTCGTCTAGGAGGCAGATCATGGTGACACCGACCCAGGTCACGGAAGAACAGGCACGAGAACTAGCCGAAGAGTCCCGGGAGAGCGGCTGGGACAAGCCCTCCTTCGCCAAGGAACTGTTCCTCGGGCGATTCCGGCTCGATCTGGTGCATCCCTTCCCCAGGCCCGGCGCCGCCGACACGGCGCGGACCGAAGCGTTCATCGCCGAACTCGAGGAGTACTGCCGCGACCTCGACGGGTCGGTGATCGAGCGCGAGTCCCAGATCCCCGACGAGTACGTCGCGGGCCTGACCGAACTCGGCTGCTTCGGACTCAAGGTCCCCACCGAATACGGCGGGCTCGGCCTGTCCCAGGTGGCCTACAACCGCGCCCTCATGGTGGTGTCGTCGGTGCACCCGAGCCTCGGTGCGCTGCTGTCCGCGCACCAGTCGATCGGAGTGCCGGAACCGCTGAAGCTGGCCGGCACCCCCGCACAGAAGGCGGAGTTCCTGCCGCGCTGCGCGAAGGGCGCGATCTCGGCGTTCCTGCTGACCGAACCCGACGTCGGCTCGGATCCGGCCCGGATGGCGTCGACCGCGACACCGACCGAGGACGGCTCCGCCTACATACTCGACGGTGTCAAGCTGTGGACCACCAATGGTGTGGTGGCCGAACTGCTGGTGGTGATGGCACGGGTGCCGCGCAGCGAGGGGCGCCACCCCGGCGAGCCGGGCAGTCATCACGGCGGTATCAGCGCGTTCGTGGTGGAAGCGGACTCGCCCGGCATCACCGTCGAACGCCGCAACGCCTTCATGGGTCTGCGCGGAATCGAGAACGGCGTCACCCGACTGCACCAGGTCCGGGTCCCGGCCCGGAATCTGATCGGGCGCGAGGGCGACGGCCTCAAGATCGCGTTGACCACTCTGAACGCCGGCCGGCTGGCGATTCCCGCGATGTGCACGGCGGCCGGCAAGTGGTCGCTCAAGATCGCGCGCGAGTGGTCCGCGGAGCGAGTGCAGTGGGGTAGACCGGTCGGCGAGCACGGCGCGGTCGCCGCGAAGATCTCGTTCATCGCGGCCACCACGTTCGCGCTCGAGGCAGTGCTGGAGCTGTCCGGCCAGATGGCCGACGAGGCCCGCAACGACATCCGTATCGAGGCCGCGCTGGCCAAGTTGTGGGCCAGCGAGATGGCCTGCCGCATGGCCGACGACCTCATCCAGATCCGCGGTGGGCGCGGCTACGAGACCGCCGCGTCGCTCGCCGCGCGCGGTGAACGCGCGGTGCCGGTCGAGCAGTTGATGCGGGACCTGCGCATCAACCGGATCTTCGAGGGCTCGAGCGAGATCATGCGACTGCTCATCGCCCGCGAGGCCGTCGATGCGCACCTGACCRCTGCCGGCGACCTGGCCGACCCCAAGGCCGACCTGCAGCACAAGGCCAAGGCGGCCCTCGGCGCCAGCGGCTTCTATGCCAAGTGGCTGCCGCACCTGGTCTCGGGCAAGGGGCAGCTGCCCAACTCCTACAGCGAATTCGGTGCGCTGGCTACACATCTGCGGTTCGTCGAGCGCAGCGCCCGCAAGCTGGCACGGTCCACGTTCTACGGCATGGCGCGCTGGCAGGCCGGCATGGAGAAGCATCAGGCCTTCCTCGGCCGGATCGTCGACATCGGCGCCGAACTGTTCGCGATGTCGGCGGCGTGCGTGCGCGCCGAGATGGACCGCACCGAGGATCCCGCCCGGGGCGCGACAGCCACCGACCTGGCCGACGCCTTCTGCCGGCAGTCCCGGCTGCGCGTCGACCGACTGTTCGCGGCGCTGTGGGAGAACACCGACGACACCGATCACCGGATCGCCCGCGACGTCCTCGGCGGCGAGTACACCTGGCTCGAGGCCGGCGTGCTGGATCCGTCCGAGGGCACCGGACCCTGGATCGCCTCCTGGGCGCCGGGCGCCTCCACCGAGAAGAACCTGGCCCGGCGCTACCCGGCGGTGACCGACGCGAACGCCGAGGAACCGGCCAACTAGAGCCGCAATTCCGTCAGTGCGCCGCGCTCTTCTTCCGCTTCGGAATCAGGTGCTCGATCAGGACGACGAGCGCGCCGACGACGAGTCCGACGAGGGCGGACGCCACAGTGCCCGCGGTCCAGGACAGGACGCCGCCGAAGCCGCCGTGCGCGAGGTCGCCGAACCAGTGTTCGAGGTCATGGAGGCGATCGGCCGGCCAGTGGAATCCGGCCTCGCCGACGTTGACGATCAGGATGTGGCCGCCGACCCAGAGCATCGCGGCGATTCCGACGACGGTGAGCACCGCCATCACCTTCGGCATCGCGGCCACGAGGCCTCGGCCGATCCGCTGGCTGACGGACGACGTGCGCCCCGCAAGCGCGAGGCCCACGTCGTCCATCTTCACGATCAGGGCGACGACGCCGTACACCAGGATGGTGATGAGGATCGCGACGACGATGAGCACCATCAGCCGGGTGAAGAACGGTTCGTCCTCGACCGAGGACAGGGAGATCACCATGATCTCGGCGGACAGGATCAGGTCGGTGCGGATCGCACCGCTCACCATCGTCTTCTCGCGTTCGGGTCCGCTCAGCGCTTCCGCCGCGCCCTCGTCCTCGTGATGACCACCGGTGAGCGCCTCGTAGACCTTCTCGGCGCCCTCGTAGCAGAGGAACAGGCCACCGGCTATCAGTAGATAGGGCAGGGCCTGTGGCAGGAACTGACTCAGGATCATCGCCACCGGCAGGATGATCAGGAGCTTGTTGCGGATCGACCCGATCGCGATCTTGCGGATGATCGGCAGCTCCCGCTGCGGCGAGAAACCGTGCACGTAGCGAGGCGTGACCGCGGTGTCGTCGACGACCACCCCGGCCGCCTTGATGCTGGCCTTGCCGGCCGCGGCGCCGATGTCGTCGATGGACGCCGCGGCCGCTTTCGCGATCGCTGCGACGTCGTCCAACAGGGCCACAAGACCACCAGCCACGGGAACCTCCCAGTTCGAATGTGCAGAGCCGGTCGAACAACGCGCGGTCGCGGGCCGACAGAGAACGGTACCGAACCGGTGATCACGGGCGCGCGCGAGACCGATCCTGAGGCGCCATGCAGCCCGCTCCGGCCGGCCGCCGTTCCGGCGTGCTGGACCCGAGTGAGGGCACCGGACCCTGGATCCCTTCCTGGGTGCCGGGCGGCTCCGGCGGTCGGCAGACCGGGTAGACACCGCGGCAAGCGATCCGGAGCATGGAGTCACGACAATTCTCGGGTGAGCAGGTCGAGATCGGGCGTCGCGCGACCCGAGCTGTGAACGGCCGTCAGCAAGCCGCCGACCAGCAGCCGCATCTCGTCGGAGGCGGCGCGGGTGTGCGCTGCGAACCAGAGCTCGCCACGCGGGCCGGCGAACACTCGCCGCCAGTACGAAACCACGAACACGTTCGGCATTCGGTAGAGCGCAGACAGATTGGCTGGGATCTCGGTGTTCCCGCCTGCGCGTAGCGCCGCGAATCCTTGCCGCGTGGCCCGCACCATCATCCGCAAGACCGGCCGATCGGCGGCGAGTCGCGCCGGGTCGGTGCCGACTCTGAAGAGTGCGAACGCGATAGGCACAACGAACGCGGCGTGCGCGAGGAGCCAGCCCGCTATGTCGGTACTGGTCGCGGTGGAGAAGCCCGCACGGTTCAGTTCGGCACGGATCTGTCGGATTCGCGGTGTGATGGTGCCGTTGGCCTCGCCGAGCATCGTCTTCTGCCGGCCGATCATGACGTACTCGACGACCGGGCCGGTACGCGTCCCGCCGACCGCGGGGAAACCGAAGAACACTCGATCACCAAGTGCAGCGATGATTTCCGACTCGCGGCCCGCAGTGTTGCCGAAGAACAGCACGTCGGTCCCGTCGGCCATGGCGGCCAGCACCGGCAGCGTGTCCACGAGCTGCTCGGCGCGAACCGCCACCAGCACGAGGTCGTAGCGCTCGCCCTCCGGCGTACCTGTGTAGCGGACGTCGAGCGCGACTCGGTTGCCGTCGGCACCGCGGTCGTCCAGGATCAGACCGTTGCTCCGCAGCTCGCCCAGGCGTTGCCCACGGGCCAGCAGCGATACGTCGTGACCTGCCTGCAGCAACTTGCCGGCGTACACGCTGCCGATGACACCTGCCCCGAACACCAGGACGCGCATCCGATCACCCCTCACGCCGATGCCGCGGCACATCAGCGCCGCAGCGCCGCCATGCGACGAACGTCTCGACCAGTGTGGTCCTTCCTCGAGCTCGCATACCCGTATCCCGCCCTACTTATGCACGCATCGCGGCACGCCGGATCCCCGGCGGCCGAATGGTCCCGTGAGCACGTTGTCGGCGAGCGCCATGGCCCTGCTGCAGCTATGCTCACCGGCGCCCATCTGCGGGGGTGCCGAGCGAGGCGAGCGGCAGCCATACCGCCTCGGACGGGATCCGCTCCAGCACACCGCCGGCGAAGACGTCGTACAGCGGAAGCTGCTCGGCATGGACGTACCCGATGTGGCAGTCGCACACGTCCAGCGGACAGGGCCGCGGTCGCAGCGCCTGCTCGAAGGAGCCGTCGTAGAGGTTGCCCAGTTCCTCGGGGACGAAATGGCAGCGCCGGACGGTGCCGGCACCGTCGACGGACACCACCGTGTCCCCGGTACGGCACGCGCGCCCCCGCGTCGGATGCGGATGCCGGCTGAACGCGAAGAGCGGGTCGATCCCGATCCAGTCGGCCGCGTCGGCGTCGGTGTACTCGTGCCCCTCGGCGGCGTTGACCCACAGGTACACCGAATCGGGCAGCTCGGTGCGCAGCCGACGGGCGGCCTCCAGATGTTCCGGTAGTCCGACGACACCCACGCTGAACCGCACGCCGAGCGCGGTCAGTTCGGTGGCCTTGGTGAGGAACCGGTCGTGGGGCGTCTGGCCGGGGTGGTACGTGCACCACAACGCGACCGCGTCGCGGTCGGCGTCGGCGAGCCAGCCGGTGCGGCAGCTGAGGTTGGTCTGGATCGCCACCCGGCGAACCTGCGGCAGCCGGGACAGCGTCACCAGGGCCCGCCGGTACCAGGACCGGACCAGGCCCTCACCCCACGGCGTGAACAGGATCGACAGCTCCCGGTCCTGGCCTTCCACCCATGCGCAGAAGCGCTCGAGCGCGGCCCGGTCGGCGCGCAACTGCTCGGGGGTGTCCCGGCGTTTGGCGAACGGGCAGTACGGGCAGTCGTAGTCGCAGGACGCCAGCGGTCCGCGGTACAGGATGGTCAGCACCGTCAGCGGCCTTCGTACTCGGCCATCGCGTCCCGCACCTGGGGGGAGAACAGTTCCGGACCGAGGGCGTCGGAGTACGCCAGGCCCAGCTCGGTCAGCCGCAGTCGGCCACCCTCGAAGAGCAGCCATCCGCGTTCGGTCCACCGGTCCAGCTCGGCGCCGAAATGCTCGCGCGGGTCGGCCACGAATCGGGAACGGTAGTCCGCCAACGGCATTCCCGTGGCCTGCAGCACCGACTGCAGCAGGTGCCGGCGTCGGGCCTCGTCCTCGGTCATCGTGTGGCCCACCACGGCGCGGCGGAAATCCGAGGTGGTGCCCGCCACGTAGTCGTCGATGATGGCACGCACCTCGTGCGCGCCCACCGCGTAGTCGAAGGAGTAGTGCAGCTCCCGGGTGTACGACCTTGCACCACAACCGAGTCCGATCATGCCGTCGGTCTGGCAGGCGTAGTCGTTCGGACCGAGATCGGGCGCGTCGGCGCGGCGGAACATGCGCATCGACTCCTGGATGTAGCCCGACGCGAGCAGGTGGTCGCGGCCGCGGCGGTAGAGGTCCAGGCGGTGCGCGTCCCATTCCGGATCGGGACCGGCGCCGCGGCGGGCCAGACCCGTCAGCGGCCGCACGTACAGTGGGTACAGGTACAACTCCTCGGGACGCCAGGCCAGCGCGGCGTCGAGGGAGGCGGCCCAGGATTCCGTTGTCTGGCCGTCGATCCCGTAGATCAGATCGATGTTGAGGACCTCGATCGCGGCGTCGCGGATCCGCTGCAGGGCGGCCTCGACGTCCGAGCGTCGCTGCGGTCGGACCGCCGCCCGGGCCTCGGTGTCGTCGAAACTCTGCACGCCGAGGCTGAGCCGGGTGACGCCGCGCTCGGCCAGTACCGCGAGCCGGTCGGCGGTGGCCGTCGCCGGGGACGCCTCCACCGACAGGGGGGCGGCTCGCAGGTCGGCGCCCAGGCCTTCGGCGATGTCGCACAGGCGGTTCAGTTCCGCCGCGGTCAGGTAGGTGGGGGTACCGCCGCCGAACGCCGCGGTCGCGAACCGGGCCGACGGTGCCAGGGCCTCGCGGACCGCCTCGGCCTGCCGCTCGAGGGCGTCGAGGTATCGGGTGGTCAGCTCACCCGGCGCGCCGACGCGGGTGAAGAGGTTGCAGAATCCGCAGCGCACCTCGCAGAACGGCACATGCAGATACAGCGACAGTGCGTCCTGCGGTTCGCCCGCCCACAGCTCGGTCAGGGCGGGACGCGGGCGCAGCGGCCGGTATGCGGTCTTGTGCGGGTACGCGTACACGTAGTTCTGGTACGGCGGAACGTATCCCGTCGGCGCCACACCCGGCGACATCGGCAGGGGCAGGTCGATCGCGGTCATCGTGGTCCCTCGAGGAAGAAGTGGGCGTAGGGCACCGTCCACACCGCGGGATGGCCCAGCCGGTGCCCGGTGTAGCCGTCCTCGCCGTACGTGGTGCCGTGGTCGGAGCACACGATCGCGAAACACCGACGCCTGCTCGACATTGCCGCGAACAGCCGCCCGATGTGCCGATCCACGTACTCCAGCGCCGCCGCGTGGGTCTCGCGACTGTCGCCGTGATCGGCGGTGGCCCCCTCGGCGTGGAACCAGTTCGGTTGGTGCAGTGCGGAAACGTTGACGAACAGGAACAGGCGGCGCTCGGCGGGAAGCCGGTTCACCACCCGTGCCGCGAGGTCCACCTGCGCCTCGAACGACGTCGGCGACGTCACCCCGAGTTCGGGTGACCAGTGCGCCTCGTCGAACATGTCGGGCAGCACCGAGCCCAACGCACCCCGGCGGTTGAAGAAGCCGACACCGCCGATGCACACCGTGTGGTAGCCGACGGCGGCAAGGCCCGCAACGAGATTCGGCTCCGCGAACACGAATGTGCCGTCCGCGGTCGATTCGCTGYCACCGAACTCGGCCGCGAACAGTCGCGGGTGCGGCCCCTGCCCGACCGGTGTCGGGAGGAACCCGGCGAACATCGCCTGGTGCGAGGCGTAGGTGAAGCTGCCGGGGGCATGGCGTTCCTCCCACCGGCCACCGGGCAGGTGCCGCGCGAGGTTCGGGATCCGACCGGCCGCCGCGAGTTCGCAGGCGACGTCGTAGCGCAGGGTGTCGAGCGTGATCAGCAGGATGTCGTCGGAGCCGACGACGGTGTTCATGTCAGGCTGCTGCAGCATCGGCCCATCCTTCGATCGCGGCCAGTTGCGTCGCATAGGTGTCGAGCCCGTCGGCGCGGCCCGGAAGGCCGGTCAGGCCCGGGAGTAGGTCGCCGAACGCATTCACCTCACCGACCGCGGCACCGCCCCAGTTCGCGGCGGGCAACAGATCCACCCCGACACACAGGCTGCGCGGGAAGCAGGCGGCGGCCCGTTCTGCGACGGCGAGCGCGCTGTCCCAGCCGTAGCCCGCGGCGTCGAAGCCCGCCCGCGCGGTCTCCAGGTCGCCGCGTTGCCCGCCCAGGTGCAGGTTGGTCATGGGGTGGGCACTGGTACGCAGCACCGCATGGGTCGCCCGCCCGGCGATCACCACCACCCGCAGATCGGCGGCGCGACCCTGCCGCGACGGCTTCGGCAACCACGCCTCGATGTGCAGGCGTTCGCCGGCCAGCGCGTCGATCAGGGCGCCGACCTCGGCTTCGCTCGTGAGTCGGCGCACCCGCAGCGAGTTGTAGACACCGTCCGCCGCGATCTCCACGCTGCTGCGCGCCTGCACGCGACCACCGGAGGCGGTCTCGACGGCGACCACCCCGGCTGCGGAGGATCCGTGCGCGGGCTTGACGAAGAACCGCCGCAGCCCGGCCGCCGCGGCCAACTCGCGCACCTCCGACCAACTCCGCGGCACCGGCGCGTCACCGCCGGATGTGGGTGAAATCGGCACCGGCACATCACTGTTCGCGAGGGCGGCGTGGCACTGCCGCTTGTCGAACAGCACGGCCAGATCCTTCGGATCGGTCAGTCGGCGCCCGCCGCGCAGCGTGCCGACCGCGGCGAGCAGCGACGCGTACCACCGCGGGCCGTCGGCGATCCGCGTCGGATCTCCGGCGCCGCGCAGCAGTGCGTCGACATCGGGGTCCTCGCCGGGCGAGTCGAGACGCACCCACTCGTCGGCGTCGAACCGCGCCCCGCGCTCGGTGAGTACCTCGCGCCAGGACACCACCCGCGGGGTGGGCATGCCGGAGCGGGCCGCGGCGTCCAGCAGCATCGTCACGCGACGGTTCTCCGGATTGCCCACGACCGCCAGTCGAGGACGGGTCATTCGCTGACCGCGACCGACCGGTAGATCGTTCCGTCGTACTCGTCTTCCTCGGCATCCTCACCGTCGAGGTTCAATTGCACTCCGGACGGTTCGAGTGCCGCCCGCAGACGCTCCCGCATGCCGGCGCTCAGGTAGTTGTGGTGCAGGTCCAGCGATTCGAGGTGGGTGAGCGACTGCCCGGCGACCAGCGCCTCGGCGCCCGTGTCCTGCAGGATGCCCTTGGACAGATCCAGGGCACCTAGCTGCGGAACGATCGGAGCGGTCGCGACGGCGGCGGCGATGTCGTTCTGATACTCGCTGTTCGACAGCGCGAGGCGCGTCAACCGGGGGAGCTTCTCGCCGGTGAGGATGGGCGCGAGGTCCTCGACGGTCGAGTCGGCGCCGTATTCCTCTGTGCCCAGCCACAATTCCAGGTCGGTCAGGGCCGGAAGATCCGACGCGGCCACGGCCCGGACCACGTCGGCGGGCAGGCCGCCCGTTTCGATCACCAGGCTGCGCAGGTTCTCGTGCCGGACCGGGGTCAGTTCCAGTTGGGTGCCGCCGCGGACCCCCAGGTGCTCCAGCCGAGGAAACGCCGTGAGCAGGGCGGTGACGTCCGACTGCACGATCCACGAGATCTCGCAGTCCTCGCCGGTCATGTCGCCGAGGAACAGGGACCGCAACGCGGGGAGTTCGTCGGCGGCCGCGACGAGAGCCGCCACGACGTCGGCCGAACTGACGTCGTACGGATCGGCCCAGCTACCGACGACGATCGCCTGCACGGTCGACGGATCCACCGCGGCACGGAACTTCTCGAATGCCTCCTGCCACTCGATCTCAGCGTCGTACGAGGCCACCGAGATTCGCCAGGCGACCGGGCCCTGTGTGGGCACGGTGGGGGCGGTGTCGGTGTCGATCGGGAACTCCTCGACGGGAAGGCCGTGAAACTCGTTCTGCAACTCGCTGATCACCGGGGGGCGCTCCTGATCTCGGGTCGGTTCGATGGGCATTATGCCCGACTTCGGTTGTTGGTCCGGCCGAGGTTAACCCGGCGGTCCGACACCATCGTGTCGGTGCCGTCCCGCACACTGGTCTGCGTGAGAACGGTGCTGGTACCCGACGGCGACGGTGCCACGCTGATCCGGACGGACGAGTCCGGCCGGGCACTGGGCCAGCCGCTGCGCCTGAACGACGTTGCTGCCGCGGTCCGCGAGATCGAGGCCGCCGAACACCCACGCTGGGTGTGGGAGGACACCGCGCGGGTGTACTCGCCGCTGCTGGCGGCGGGGGTGCGGGTGCAGCGGTGCCACGATCTGACGCTCACCGGCGCGCTGCTCGAGACGCGTGCCGGCCGGTACGTCCCTGTGGCCGAGACCCCGGTCGACGATCGACTGGGCCTGTTCGACGCCGTCCCGTGGACTGCACCGGACGTGATCGTCGAGCGGCACCGGCGRCAGGCCGAGGCGATCGAGGGTGATCCGCGGCTGCGACTGCTGGTGGCCGCCGAGTCCGCGGGCGGACTGACGGCGGCGGAGATGAGCTTCGACGGCCTGCCGTTCTCGGCGGCCGCGCACCGGGCCCTGCTCGAGGAGGCGCTCGGTCCGCGCGTACCGGAGGACATGCTGCCGGACCGCCTGCGCGCGGTCGCCGACGACGTGAGCGCGGCGTTCGGTCGCCGGGTCAATCCGGCGTCGCAGCCGGAGGTGGTCGCGGCCTTCGCGCGAGAGGGCATCGAACTGCACTCCACCCGATCTCTCGCCTATTCACCGTTGTTGCGACGAGGTAGCTCGCTACGGCGGCTGGAAACGACTTGGTTCGGTTCCCACACACATCAGTGGAGCACCAACAGGACAATCGACTACGGCACGTAGACGGTCACGACGCCTGGTGTGTATGGGCCGGCGGGGGAAGTGGCGGCGATGACGACCTGCCCGGTTCCGGTCGGCAGGGTCGCTTCCGGGTAACCGTCCGTTCCGGCCGCCATCTGGGCGGTGCCGGAGGCTCCGGTCGACAGGTTCAGCCAGTGCATGTCGCCCGGGAGTAGGCACGCTCTTATGCCGTCCTTCGGGCCGGTGATCGTCACGGTTCCAGGTTGTTCGCCGACTACGGCCCAGCAGCGGATTGAGGGAACGTCGAGGCTGCCGTTCGGGTTTCCGAACGGCGCCGGGTTGATCTGGAACGGGACGGTGACCGCGGCGGATGCGACGGCAGCCGGTGCCAGCACTGCACCGGCGACGATCGCAGCGCAGGCGACCGATCGGCGAACAAAATCGAGCATGACGACCTCCAAGAACATTCGGGGCCAGGTTTCGTCACTCTACGGCTCACCGCCCATGATGCCCGCCCTGTTCGCGCAGCTGGAGCACACCTACACCCGCCAGCGCACCCCAGGCGACCCAAGATGTAGCTGAGCTGACGACCCGGACCAAGCCTGCGAACCGGGACGCACCCTCCGCGAAGTCAGCGATCCGATTCCGGGTTCTTGAATCGAGTGCACTCTCAATAGATTGGAAAGTGCGCAGCAGAGACTTTGGGAAGCGAATCGGACTACCAATCGCGACGGTCTCCCTTATTGAACTCAATCCGAGCGGAGCGGGAATCAAGCCGGAGCCAAGTCGGGATCGCACCCCATCGATATCGGAAAACTCTGCCGCCAATCTGCATCCAATTCAAGGAAATGGAGGCATATCCGCCTGGGGTTGGATGGCCAGAAAAAAATCGACAGCTCATGACATGCATCGAGCCGCCGCAGGAAATCTAGCGACCGAAGCATGACGAAACCTGAGGGGAGCGGGAAGTCATGAAACGACTCATCTTCGCATTGGCAGCGATGCTGGGGCTACTGGGCGTGTTCACACCCATGGCATCAGCGGAAACTCCGATCAACCAATGTGTCGGCACCTGGTCCGTCGTCGTCGGCGGACTGAACAACAACAATTCGGACGGCTTCTTCAACCAGAACCAGCGCGTCGGCTACAACAGCTACGACACCCGAGCCGGGGTCAACGAATTGAACCGCCTCACGCGGGATCATCGCCGGTTCTGCCCCGGCGACCACATCAAGATGGTCGGCCATTCCGGTGGCGCCGCGGTCGTGCATGTGTGGCTGACGGAGAACGGCACCGGATTCGGCAACATTAACGCCGTCCTGCTCGCAGACCCGAAACGCCCTGCGGGGCCGGGCGGTCCGGGGTTCGCGCAGACCGACTTCCCGTTCAACCTCTACCCGCCACTGGCCGGGGCTGACAACTTCTACAGCGGAGTGCCGGTGTGGACGGTGTGCAACAACAGCGACCACATCTGCAACTCGCAGGCGACCTGGGACGGCTACTTCGTCGGCGGCACACACGACGCCTACGACAAGGACGTCAACCACTACTCCGACTGGGGTAACGGCCAGGACTACCGCTGGTTCTGAGACCGGGCTACGGCCGACGACATCTCGCGCAACGTCGCCGGCCGTAGCTTCCTGGATGGTCGCCCGGCGGCGGCGCTCCATCGARACCTGGCCGAGCCAGTCATGTGGATACGCAGGGAAACTCCTTCGCGTCTGCGTCCAGACCGGGCCCCCGGTCTGATCCGGTGCTGGGGGTTTTGCCTGTTTGGCGGGAAACGAGTGCATCGTCAATACCGTTTGAACATGGGGGCACTACTGCAGGGGTGGAGTCGCGCTTGGACGCGACAACGGCTACGTCTACTGCGTCGACTGTGCCGAGCGCTCAGCAGTGCTGCGGACAAGGTGGCACACCAACTACGCCGCCTGCGTTGCCCTTTCAGCTTCTCGCGACGTTCGATGCCCGATCACCTCGCGATGGTCGCGATCCCACGGACCTGGTCGCCGGCACGAGCCCACACGAAGCGATGGAATCGGCGACACCGCATCCCCAGCGTCACCGACACCAGCCAGGAACCCGAGTCTCTCGAGCGGTGAGCTCGCAGTAGCCGAGCTACTGCGAACTTGCCGCTCTCCGTGTCTCTAACTACCGATCTTCACGGATATGGAGCAAGGACATGGCCACCATCTACATCGATGCCACACGATTCTCCGCAGTCGTCGTCTGCACCTGCGGCTGGCGAGGCATCACCGGAAACCTCGTGACCGCATGGGGCGTCGGAGCAGCCCACTTGAGGATCTGCCACGAAGACCTCCCCTCTGCACGTCGCGCCCTCCCGGCCGCACGCGACGCCCGATACCGACGACAGGCGAAAGCCTCTGGCCAACAAAGAGACTCTGCCGGCGGCAATGGACCTTCCCCGCGCGTAGACCGCACCACCCGGCCACCGCGGCGCCCCGACACGGCCACCACCGGCCCCGAACCCGCCTGACTCCCCGGAACGGTGGTGGCGCTGACCACCCGAATTGCTCGAACATTCGGGAAACGAGTGCACTCTCAATAGATTAAATAGTGCGCACCAACGGCCTACCTCAATGACAGAAAGGTCTCCAGGCCAATTTCATCAGCTCTCGTTCGAGTCGACGAATGCGCGCAAGAAATACATCCGGGCCGAACGGCTCTATTTGGCGTGTCCGCGAATCGCAGATTTGAGGCCGGGAGTTCACCGCGATGGAACGCGCATCAGCAATCCCTCACCGTCACCAAGAAAGAGGAACAAATGATAAGAACACTCGAAGTCTCGCAGTCGGAATCAGCGCATTCCTCACGTGATGGCGCGCCCCGACACGGCCCCACAAGGCCCCGTGATCGGCCGGGGATTCACCCCCGCCTCCAACCGGATATGGCTTCCCAGGCCGTTCGCCCTCCTGATGGAGCAAGCCCCATCGTCCACCAGCCCCCCGAATTCACCGGGATCACCAACAGAAGGAAAATCATGAAACGCATTCTGATCGTCCTCGCATCGATCGCAGCCTTCGTGCTGCCGATGCTGGCCTTCGCTCCTGCCGCCCAAGCCCAGATGCCGACCGGTGTCGTCACCAACGGCATGGCCTGGGTACCGAATCCGAACGCCGTGCCGAATGCGACCGATCCCCCGTACTGCACGCTCGGATTGGTTGGCACGGACTCTTCCGGCAACAAGATCGCGATCTCGGCGCGTCACTGCGTGGAGGCCAAGGGCATGTACTTCGACGGGGCTCCGGTATACCGATGGCTCGCCAACGGCACCGCTGGCGCGCAGTTCGGTACCATCGCACATCGTTCATCGGGCACCCACCTGGGCGGGTATGGCACCGACTGGGTCGTGATCAAGCTCAACGCAGATGCGGATCTGTTCTCGAACGGTCCGGGTGCTCGGATCGACGGCATCGGCAACCCCCCGGCCTTCCCACAGGTGCTCTGCAAGGACGGCGTCACCACGGGCGTCAAGTGCGGCGTCGTCACGGGCACCTCGCCGGGGCGGATCGCCTCGATCGCATTCGCGCTGGGTGGAGACTCCGGCGGGCCTGCATGGATCGACACCAACTACGGCAAGATCGTCGGTCTGGTGCGGGGTCCGGGTGAGTTCATCTCGATTCACGCAGTGCTGTCGGAGATCAACTCCGGGACCAACCCTGTAGGTAAGGGGCTGGTTGTCACCAACAACTGATCACAGACGACAGCGGGTCAGCGGAGATCGGGAATCGCTGGCCTGCTGTCGTTTCTGGGTCAGGAGCAGTAGCCGCCCAGCCAGCAGGGCACGTTATCCAGGGCCCACTGTCGCTGCTCCTCGTTGAAGAACGGTGGCCACAGCAGCCAGTAGATCAACGGGAAGTCGCCTCCCATATCAATCGCCTCCTTTAGGGGCAGTGTCTGCCGAGCTCGCACGGGATCACGGCCCAGACCGTGCACCGCCACTTCCACAGCAGTGGGAGTTCCCACATTCAGCTACTAGGGATGATGTGCAATCCCAGGCGCCCGACGGTACCGACCCTGTCTCTGGCCAGGCTAGACCTTGGTGATGGCTGAACGGAAGGTTTTGAACGGGCATCCGCTCCGCCTACCAGTGGAAACAGCTGTCAACGCGCCTCGGATCGAACTTTCGACACCAAATACTGTCTCGCCATCACCGTCACCCGACGTCCACTCGCCGTCGACGCCATGGCGTGCGTCGACCCGGCGGTTCTCGAAGCCGCGCGGATTCTCGGGCTGCTCGCAGAATGCCGGCGAGTGAAGGGACAACCCAAGAGCGACCACTGCGGATTCCGGCGGTAGCCACCACAGGCCCGATCGCGAAGCTGGGGTCAGCGCGAATGTCCCGCCGACAGCTGATCTCGCATGCGCAGCTTCTCGATCTCCGGCCACCCCACCGCATCGGCGCCTCGGGGGTGCCGGGCTCCCGCTCCATCGGCGCAGCCTGTAGACGGAGCACCGAGAGCATCACGCGGGTTTCCCACTCAGGTATGCATGCCTTCTCCATGAGCTGTGCGGCCGGGTAGAGCTGTTCCCGCTCGATGCGGTGCACTTCCTCGGCGCGTCAGCGTTCGCCGTCGCTGGGGTCCGGCTCCCCGAAGACCTCGGGTAGCTGCGACGTATCGCATCGCTACCAGGGCGTTGACCGTGCCGAACGGCAGCTCAGCGGATCCGATCAGGTCTGTGATCCCTCTCGCTCGGTGCACTTTGTTGTGAAAATGCCCGCACGTTCGATTCACGAGCCGCGAACCTGCTCCGTTCGATGTGGAGTTCGTGGATAACTTGGGCGTAGTGGTTGATCTGCTCGCGCAGTCTCTGATTCTCGGTTCTCAGCCTTCTGTTGTCGGCTTCGGCCTTCTTTGCGCGTTTGTCGAGTGTTTGGAAGGCGGTTGGCACTTCGTCGGCCGCGGCCGCCTGGCGGCGGAACTCGGCTGCGAGGTCGGTGTGTTTATGGGTGAGGAGCCATCGTTTGACGCCGGCCTCAGCGGCGAGTTGAAGGATGGTTAGTGCGCCGGTCGAGCGTTCTGGGGTGCCATCGAGGAGGCGGCACATGGCTGCTTGGATTGCCGCGCGTTCGGCGGCACTGTCAGCCACCTCCGTTGCCTTCCCGCTGGTTGTGTCGGGTGACGATCGCCTCGAGCCGTTCGAGTTCGTGTCTCTCGCGGGCGAGTCGCAGCGGTGGGGCCAGAGGGTCGTCGACGAGTTCGCGCAGCCGCTGGGCCTCGGTTCGGAGGTGGTCGATGTCGCGGTCGGTTCGGGCGATATTGCCGCAGTTGGGGCGGCAGTCGGACAGGTCGGGTGTTCGGCGTGTGTTGGTGTCGTCCGAGGCCAAGCGGCACGCTGCGCGGTTCGGATCGAAGACACAGGTCATGCCCATACCGGGGTAGATCTGCAGATCGGGATTGGCGAGCAAGGCCCGGGCTTCTCGATTAGTGCGCAGCGCGCGGCCGGAGAATCGTTGCGCCGCCTCGAGCCGATGGCGGTAGAGGTCGGCGGCGGCACCGCTGACCTGTTCGCCGGCCTCGAGTCGTCCGTGAGCGTCGGCGAGGACGTCCAAGCGGGCCAGCCATTCCTCAAAGGCGAGGTCATCGGGAAACCCCGACGCGTATGTTCCGGCGTATCCCAGGGTCATCTGCACCTTCAGGTGCCCGTATTGGATTGCGGCAGCGACCAGCCCCCGGGGTTTGCGCGCGATGAACCAGGCGAGGGTGCGACGCAGACGACGCCCGGTGATGTTGGGGTGAATGGGATCGGTGGGTATCGAATCCGTGCGGTCTCGGTCGGCGCAGTAGACGTTCACCCAATCCACCAGTTCGGCGATATCTGAGCTGATCTTGGTCGAGGTGCGGGCCTGCCCGGTGCGGAACTGGCGTGCACCAGGCTGCAGCTGTGTGGCGTGTTCGCCGAGAAGGTGAGGGAAGAGAAGCTGATGGTCGTGCAGGGACTCCAGGCAGGCGACCGCGGTGGCCACTGGTTCGGCAACGACCCACGGGTCCGGGCGTACCCGCCCTTCGGGCAGTGAGTTTCTGGACGCGTCGTGGACGCCTTTCCAGTGCCGGCCACGGAGCAGCAACAGGCCCGTCACGGCATCGCGTTCGAGGCATCCTCGTTCGAGTGTGAGGACTTCGCCGGTTCTCATTCCCGACAGGTAGCCGATCGTGATGAAGCAGGCAGTGCCCAGATGTCGTGCGAGACTGCGCGCTTCATCCTCGTCGATGGGGGTGTCCCGCCATGGAAGCCCGTCGATCGTTCCTGAGACCGGCACGAGCAGATTCGCCCCCTCTCGGATCGGAAGTCCGGAGGTCGCGAGAACCTCGAAGTTGGTGGGCCTTTGCAGAGCCGCCGCACTGCTGTCCAACAGTCTGCCGAGGTACGCGAGGTTGTAGGTCAATTCGCAGTCGGGGGTGCGACGTCCAGGCAGTGGCAATCCGAGGCGGCGGTAGGCGCGGAGGAGGTCACGAACGTCGGCGGCAAGTTCACCCGATGCGCGGCGGTACCGGCCGGGCCGATCGCGGCTCGGCCGCGTACGGGCGTGGAGGCGTTCGTACTCGTGGAAGCCTGCGGTGATGTCGGCGGCGAGGTCCTCGACGAATCGCAATGACCACGCGAGAAGGGCGTTCATCGTGTCTGGGTGGATACGCGGGGTTGTCAGTTCCTGATTACGGGTGTGTCCGAGGAGATGGTGGAATCGTTCGCCGTTCCACGGCGGGGCTGCGGGCAGCCGGTCGTGCTCGGGGAGAATGGCGCGATAGGCCCAGATCTTGACGACGGCCGCCAGGAGATCTTCACGGATCGAGTGTGTTGTCTCCGCTGATTTGACGTACGCGAGGTAGTCATCGAGATCGGCGGTCGTGACCTGCGAGAATGACGCACACCCCCGGTTCGCGAGCCAGTCGGTGAACGCTCGAAAGAACCGCAAACCGGTCGCGATTGTCTGGATCGCGGGCACACGCGCGCGGTGGTTGTTGACGACTACTTGCTCGCCATCGTGGTTGATCATCTCCCAGTACAGTCGTTTGAGGGATTGACGGAAGTCCGCGTGTACCGACGCGAAGTCGAGTCTTGCGGCGTCGGAGTGTGGGGCGAGTAGCGCAGGCGTGAGATTCCAGCGGTCGGCTCGAAATCTCGACAGGGCCTCGCGATCCGTGCCCGGTCGGAGTGGGCGATTGAGCAGCACGACGGTCTCTGCTTGGGGAAGCGCTGCGTTGACGTCGCGTGCGGCAAGTGTCATGACATGTCCAATGTGCGCGAGAGGAGTCGGCGAGCGAGGTCACGCTGTTCGCTCGTCACCTGTATGCGCGCGTCCTCTATCGCGATTTCCGGGTATCGGCTCATCAGGTCCGAGAGTTGCGCGACCGGACCGGCGAATCGTTCGACCCATCGCCGTGGGGTCATCTCGGATGATTTGCGCTGCAACTCGTCGTGAACCTCGACGATGATGGGCAAGTGCGCCGGTGTGGCCCGGGCACAGGGGCATGACAGGCACAGCAGGAACGACGCAGTGCACGACTGGCCAGCAGGGGTGTGGGGCCCATGGGTGTTGTCAACGCATCCGGCGAGGACTGTGTCGAGCCGACCGTTGACAAGCGCTGTGAGCACGTTCGGTGTCACACCTGTTTCAGCGGCGACTGAGTTCGCGTCGAAGCGAACTCGATCTACCTGATCCGAGGTCAGGGTCCGCATCAGAGTATGCCGCCGCGCAGCGGTCACTTGTTCGTCGAGCGTGGTGGCCACGATTTGTTGGTACTCGGCGAGGTTGCCGCGATGCCGCGCGAGATACTCGTTGGCCAACGTTTGCTCGGTGTGCGCGACGGGCCGCTGATGCTGCTCCAGCCAGTTCATCCGAAGTCGGCGGCTGTCCAACATCAATGGAATCTTCTGACCCGCCGCATCGATTGTGTCGCTGAACAGGCCGGCCGACCGTCCCCACTCTCCGATCACGTTCCGCCGCAGGCCGGGAAGGAACTTCATTCCTCCCTTGGGCGTGAAGTAGGCGAACAGCATGTCGGTTCCGACACGGTCACGCACAGGGCCGGTGATGTCGAGGATCGCCTCGTACACGGCAAGAGCGGTTGATAGGTCGAGGCGGTCGGTGCGGCGAGGCCCGGGGTCGTGCAGGGGGACGTTCATGTGGGCGTGCGCGCGACCGCGACGCGCCTTGACCATGTCGACGATCGCAGTGCGGGTCTCACTGGCGCCACCGTCGGGTCGATGGTGCACGGCTGGCATCTCGCGTACCGACGACAGGTTGTGCCCGGTCAGGCAGATGAACAGCGCTGCTGCGGCACCGAGGTCCTGTGGCGTCGGATACAGCTGGGCGAAGAGGGCGGCTGTTCCCCCGTGAGCGGTCGATACATGGTGTCGCGATCCACCTGGATAGCGCGGCACCTCGTCGTGTCGGTCGATGTGATCGAGCAGCCAGCCGAGTTCCCACCGATGCGTGTCACTTTCCCTTTCGATCTCATCGGCACGCCAGCTGGTCAAAACCGCGCGGCCTGCGTGTATCCGGCGCACGCATCCGCGCAGGTGGGCCCGTGCCGCGGCAGTGACGCGCGTGAACTCCGCTTCGGTGTAGGCCGGGATCTTCCTGGGTTCCCGGATGATCTGGGTGCGCTGCATTCGTGCGCTGAAGTCGGACGAGACACCCGTTGCGTGCCGTATCACGGTGCGCAGATTGATCATCAGTGATCTGCGGTTCGACTCGCGCTGAGCAAGCAGGTAGCCGTCCCAGTGAGTGCCGCGCAGCTGATCCGGAGCAGCAGGTGGGGAATCGAGAGAATCGAGATACCGCGCGAAGGACCGGATGGCACCCAAAAGGCTACGCGCGGAAGTGAGCGTCCGGGCGCTGCCGCTCGGTCCGGTGCCGGCAGCGAGGGCGTCGGCGAACCATTCACGCATTGCGTTCGACACCGGCAGATCGGAAAGATCGAATTCGGTCCGCTTCCCTCCGCGCTCCGGGTAGAACGCAACGCGAAAGCCCATATCGCCGCCCAGATCCCAGCCGACAGCAGGTCGATATCCGGCGGCGGGGAGCGCGGCACGACGGCCGGGGACCGTCACGCGAGCGGATCCGTGAGGACACGGGGATCGGTCCTGAACAGTTCGGCCAGCAGGCCCTCGATGACTGCGCCTTGCGCGTGTTCGATCAGCAGTGAGACGTCCAGATCGCGGAATGGCTCGAGGTACGTATTCATCGTCGTCGCAACGTCCGCGTGCCCCAACAGTGTCATCACGAAGTACCAGGTGTCGCCGAACTGGGCGCGATAGTCTCGCAACTCGTCCCCACTGAGATGAGCGAACCGTCTCTCGTAGAGCAGTCTGCCCACCGAGAACCAGCGCAGCGCGAATGAATGCCGCAGCATGTGCGCAGTCACGGTGAGCCCGATCAGGCCCGCACGCGAGACACGCTGGTTCGCGGTCGCGAAAGTGTGCTGCCAACCGTGCGGGCTGCGTGGCAGGCCATCCTCGTTCAGCCACACAGACAGCGGCATCAAGCCACCACGATCCTCGCGGAACAACCGAAGTCGCGAGTTGGGACCGAGCGCGTCGAGCGAGACAGTTGACCCAACGCCCTTGCGGTCACGAAGTTCGATGCGCCGGCCACCGAGTACGCGCTCCACGATGCGACGGTCCTGCACTCGCTCGTAGCGGCCGGCTTCACGCGCGCGACGAACCGCCTCCGCTCGCTCCCCTTCGAGGTACGCGTGCACGTCGCTGAGGGTTTGTAGCGGCATCCAGTACCGCCGTCCACGGCTGCCTTTCGCGCAAGCTGAGGCCAACCGACACGTCGTGAACCCCCGGGTAGCGTCGTCGAGCGGCAGCTCGACCTCCAAGACACTCGCCCATTCGGTCAGCCGCAGACCTGTCCCGTACAGGCCATCCGCGAACGCACAGTCAGGTTGCGTCCATGAAGATGGTGTACGAACCGGAGCCGATTGAGATGGCCGGCGTGTCGTAGCCGAACGAAAGACGGTCACCGCGTGATTCTTCGAGAGACCTACCAAGTCGACTCGAGACAGGACCACACGATGACCACTGCCCACGATGAT